>NZ_CBBQHX010000026.1:0-63935 GCF_964946895.1 Stagnihabitans sp.
AGCGCGCCAGTTCCCTAGCGATCCTCGTCCGCCGCATCTTCAGAATTTCAGGCCGCTTCCCGTCGCTTCCGCTTCCGTCCGCCGCCATCACCGTCGCTGCTGCGCTTCGGTGAGGCGGTGTTTAGGTCCGACGATCAAAACCCGCAAGAGGAAATTTCAGTCTTTGTGACGTTTTCTTGTCATCTCCAATAAAACTTGGGTTTTTTGTGCGCCGTGCCGACGTTGCGGGCCGCCTGCGAAAGCGGCCGCCCCCTGTTGGCGCGGCCGCAATCCCGATTCTGTGGATAACTTAAGCGATTTCCGGTGCTTGGTGCGTGATTCTGCCCCCGGCGACCGTCAGGGCGATTCCCGCTCGCCCCAAGTCCTCGGCCGCAATGGTCTCGATATCACCGTCGATCAGCACCAGATCCCCAGCCAGCCCCACGCGAAGGGTTCCGGTCAGGTCTTCCATCTTCGCAGCCCAGGCGCCGCCCGCCGTATAGGCCCGCAGCGTCTCCATCCGGCTGACCCGCTCATCCTTGGCCCCCGCGTAGGGCGCCCGCGTCAGGGCCGCCTGCAGGCCCCGCAGGATGCTGACATCCGACACCGGCCAGTCGCTGGCGAAGGCCAAGGGCGCCCCATGATCGACCAGCGTCTTCCACAGATAGGCATCATCCCAACGATCCCGGCCGATCGAGACACTCATCGTCGGCTCGAAGGGGAAGTCCATCGCCCCCGGCGGATGTGGCGGCTGCAGGCTGGCCGTGATGCCCAAAGCGCCGACGCGCGGCACATCGGCCTTGTCGATCAGCTCGATATGCTCGATCCGGTGCCGGCTGTCGCGCAGGCCGTTCCGCAGCTGCGCCGCCTCGTACCCGTCAATCGTCTGCCTGACGGCGCCGTCGCCAATCGCATGGACGGCAATCTGCAGACCACGCCGGTCGATGTCCGTGCAGATCTCCTTGAAGCGCTCGGCCTCGAACAGCGGTACAGATCTGTGCCCCGGATGCCCCGGATAATCGCGCAGCATGTAAGCTGTCCGGCTGTCCACCACGCCATCCATGAACATCTTCACAAAGCCAGATCGCACCCACTCCCCTGCGAAATCCCGGTGCATCGCCGAAGCCCGCTCCAGTTCCGACATGTCCATTGCGGGCTTCATGTGGAAGGGCACCACGACACGGGCCGTCAGACGCCCCTCGGCCTCCAGCTCCGCAAGCAACTCAAGCGTGTAGCGGTTGCCATCCATGTTCACCATCGAGGTGATGCCGTGCTTGGCACAATGCGCCAGCCCGCGCAGGAAATGCTGCTTGTCCTGCTCGCGCTCCTCCGGCGTCGTGGCGCCGGGTTCCATCCCCGTCGCAATCCCAAGGTTCAGCCGCTTCAGCCCGGCAAACGAGATCACCGGCCCAAAGGCCTCGAACTCGCGCAATTCCCCGGTGGCAAGCCCATCAGCCCCCATCACCACCTCATGTCCCGGAGGCGTGGCCATCCCCTGCAGCAACCCACAGGCCCGCAAGGCCGCCGTATTGGCCCAAAGCGTATGGTGATCCGGCGCCATCATGGCAATCGGCCGGTCGTCCATGATCGCATCCAGCAGATGCCTTGTCGCGGGCTCCGCCAGGCACTCATACCCCGCGCCCTGCGCCATCAGCACAGGCGCGTCCGGATGCTCCGCCGCAAAAGCCACAAACGCCGCCTTCACCGCCTCAAACCCATAAACCCCGCCCAGCTGCAATTGCTGCAACTCCGACCCGCCCAGCCCCAGATGCAGATGGCTCTCGACAAACCCCGGCAGCAAACTGCGCCCGCCCGCCTCAATCACCCGCGTCTGCGGCCCGCGCATCGCCAGCACCTCGGCGTCAGACCCCACGGCGGCGATCTTGCCCCCCGCCACGGCCACCGCCTCCGCCCGAGGTCGCGCCTCATCCATGGTCAGCACCTTCGCGCCCACGACGATCATATCAGCCAGCACTGCGGCTCTCCCTTTCATACTTGTCCAAATATCCCGGGGGGGTCCAGGGGGGCAGCGCCCCCCGGCCCACGCCGGCCGCAGGCCCTCTTGCCGGCCGCAGCCCCCTATTTCCCCAACCGCTCCGCCATCACGCACAGCATCTCGAACATCAGGCTGATCCCCAGCCAGGCCGTCCCACCCGCCTGATCGAACGGCGGCGACACTTCCACCAGATCCGCGCCCACGATGTTCAACCCGCGCAAGGCCCGCGCGACTTGCAAGGCCTGCCACGAATTCGGCCCACCCACCTCCGGCGTCCCGGTCCCCGGGGCGAAGGTCGGATCGACGAAGTCGATGTCATAGGTGACATAGGTGTCCCCCTGCCCCACGATCTCGCGCGCCTCCGCCATCACATCCGCGACGCCCCGCGCATGGAACTCGTCGATCCCGATGATCCGGATGCCCTGGCTTTCCGCGTAATCCCAATCCTCCCGCCCATAGGCGGTGCCCCTTATGCCAATCAGCACATAGCGCTTGGGGTCGATCAGCCCCTCTTCCATCGCGCGGCGGAACGGCGTGCCATGGGTAAAGCGGCCCGTACCGAAGTAGACGTCGTTCAAATCCGTATGGCTGTCGAACTGGATCAGCCCCAGCGGCCTGCCCTTGCCCAAGGCCCGCAAGATCGGCAGCGTGCACAGATGGTCCCCGCCCCCGGTCAAGGGCAGCACCCCGGCCACGCGAAGCCGCGTGTAAAACGCCTCCATCCGCGCCAGGCTGTCCATCAGATCCGCGGGGTTCGGCGCCACATCGCCCACATCCGCGCAATTCACCAGCTCGAAGGGCGCCACCCAGGTGGAGCCGTTCTTCGCCCGGATCATCGTCGACAAATCGCGCAGCTGGCGCGGCCCATGCCGCGGCCCCGGCCGGTTCGTCGTCCCGCCATCCCAAGGGGCGCCCACCAGCGCAATCTGCACCTCGGGAAAACGCGGATGGTCGAAATCGACATGCGGCAACCGCATGAAGGTCGGCACCCCGGCGAATCGCGGCAAGTCCATGCCCGACACTGGTTGAAAGAATGGATCGCCCGCCATGAGCCCGCCTCCCTTAAGACTGTTGCACCCTCACTGAACCAGCACCCCCGTCCGGCTGCAGGCCCATGCGCGACACGTTCTGGCGCGAAACAGCCCCCGGCCTCGTCAGCACCCCAACCACCTCTTGACCACGCGGCCCCTATCAGTCCTTATCGCCAGCAACCTCTGCAGGGACCAAAGACGATGTTCAGCAAATCCGCCGATCCGACCACTGCCCCCAGCGTGCCGCCGCGCACCGGTGGCACCAACACCAAATCCGTCCTCGCCGCTGACCTGCGGATCACGGGCGAAGTCACCTCGACCGGCACGATCGAGGTCCTGGGAGAGATTGACGGCAACATCACCGCCAAGGGCCTGATCGTCGGTGCCGAGGGGCGGGTGTCCGGCACCGTCTCGGCCGAGAATGTCGAAGTGCGCGGCAAGCTGGATGGCTCGGTTGCCACCCACGGCTTCGCGCTGCGGGCCTCGGCGGATGTGCAGGCGGATGTGCTTTACACCACGCTGCTGATCGAAAGCGGCGCCACCATCGAGGGCAAGTTCTCGGTCAACAAGGTCTGACCCTGCCACAGGCCCAAGCCCGCGTCGCCGGGCTGGCCTTGCCGCCGCCGTCAGGGCTGCCACGCTGATGGCCGCTATCAGCCCGTTTGTTTGATCAAGGTTACGTCATGGACCAGATTCTGTTGCGCGTGGATCACGGCCCGGTTGCGGTTCTGGTCCTGAACCAGCCCGGCAAACTCAACGCCCTCTCCACCGAAATGCTGACCGCTCTGGCCACCCAGCTGGACGCCATAGCCGCCGATCCCGCCCTCCGCGTCGTCGTGATCCGGGCCGAGGGCAAAGCCTTCTGCGCCGGTCACGATCTCAAGGAAATCCAGTCGGCGCGCAATGCCCCCGATGGCGGCGCCGGGGCCTTTACCACCCTCTTCGCCCTTTGCACCACCGTCATGCAGAAGATCGCGGCCCTCCCAAAACCGGTGATCGCCGAGGTCCAGGGCATCGCCACCGCTGCAGGCTGCCAACTGGCCGCCACCTGTGACATGGTCGTGGCCTCCGATCACGCCCGCTTTGGCGTCAACGGCGTCAACATCGGCCTGTTCTGCTCGACCCCGATCGTGGCTCTCTCGCGCAAGATCCCGCAAAGTGCGGCCTTCGAACTGGCCGCCACCGGCGAATTCCTGTCCGCCACGCGCGCCCAAACCCTCGGCCTCGTCAACCGCATCGCCCCGGCCGAGAGCCTGCAGGCCGAAACGATGGCCCTGGCCCAGACCCTCGCGCAGAAACTTCCGGCCGCGCTCAGCATCGGCAAGGCTGCCTTCGCCGCGCAATCTGGCCAGACGCTGCCGCAAGCCTATGCCGTCGCAGGCTCTGCCATGGTGGCCAATCTGCTCGACGCCGGCACCAACGAAGGCATCAGCGCCTTTCTGGAAAAACGCCCCCCACACTGGTCCTGAGCGTCGTTCACTTCGCTCTCGCGCACTATCCGACAGCGGGCGCGCGGGGCTGAAGGTCCGCCTTTGATGCGGAACCCCTTCTTGTCAGACGCGCTTCATACGGTGTGCGCCTACCCGGCCAAAGGCCGCTTGCGCACCAGAACCAGCGCCAGCGCCAGCCCCACCACCGCACAGACCATCAGGCTCAGGTAGATCGCCCCCGCCCCCTGATGGTCCAGCAGGAATGCCCCCAAGGTCGGCGCCGCAGCCGTCGCCAGAATAGGTGACACCGCCGCAGCGCCAGAGATGGCGCCAAACCCGCGCCGGCCCAGCACCTCGGCCACCAGCATCGGCCGCATGATCGACATCAGGCCGACGCCCGCGCCCTGTACCGCCACCACCGCAAACACCAGCAGCGGCGCAGCACCCGCCAGCCACAGCAAACCCGCCGCCAGCACCACCAGCGACAGCGCTGCCTTGGTCGCCAGCGCGTTGGAGACGCGGCCGCCGCCCACCACCAGAACCATCCGCCCCATCAGTTGTGACGGGCCCAGACACGCCGCCGCCACCGTCGCCCATTCGCGGTCCATGCCCCGCTCTTGAAACAGCGGCAGGATGAAGGTCAAAAGCATGCCATGATCCAGCCAGATCAGCGCGAAGATCACCGCAATCCCCCAGAACGCCGGCCGTTTCAACGCCGCCCGAAGCGCGCCCGAAGCATCCTCGGGTACCCGCGCCACCTCTGGCCCGCGCAACAGGCGGACCGCCCACAGGTTCAGGGGAATCGTCCCGAACAGGGCCAGCGCGGCAAAACCCAGATAGGCCCCCTGCCCGCCAAGCTGCGCCGCAAGCCAGTGGCCCAAGGGAAAGGTCATCGTCCCCGACAACCCCGCCACCAGCGTGATCCGCGTGATCCCGGTCCGCGCATGAGAACCCAGCCGCCGCGTCAGCAGCGCAAAGATGCTTTCATACAGGCAGCCTGACTGCGCCACCCCCAGCACGGCCCAGACCGCCCACCACTCCCACCGCGTCCGCACGAAGGCCAGCGTCAGGATGCCCAGCGCGCCCAGCACCGGAAAGGCCACCACCATCGCCCCGCCGTGGCCGCGGTCAATCACCCGACCCGTCAGGGGCGTCAAAGCCGCCATGACCAGATAGGACAGCGAGGGCCCCATGGCCAGATCGGCCTTGCTCCACCCAGTTTCCTTCAGCAATTCCGGCAGAACCGCGGGAAACGCATAGTAGATCCCGGCGTAAATCAGCAGCAGGCCCAAGGCCAGCAGCCAGACCGCCAGACTTTCCTCGCGGCTCACAACCCGTACAGCGCCCCGAATTTGGCTTCCAGATAGTCCAGAAGCGGCCCCTCCGATGGCGCGAACCCGCAGGCCTGCTCAATCGTCTCGCGCGGAGAGCGCAGGCCCCCGTGCCGCTGCAAATTCTCGCGCAGCCATTCGACCGCCTGCCCGGTCTCGCCCTTGGCCAGCTGATCCTCCAGCCCCGGCACCGCGGCCTGCAACGCCTGCCACAGGCAGCCCGCATAGACATTGCCCAAGGTATAGGTCGGAAAATAGCCAAACAGCCCGACCGACCAATGCACATCCTGCAACATTCCGTGCGAGGGCCGGTCAACCTTCACCCCAAAATCTTTCAGGAATCGATCATTCCACGCCGCTTCCAGATCGCTCACCGCCAGATCGCCGCGCACCAGCGCCCGTTCCAGATCAAAGCGCATCATGATGTGCAGGTTGTAGTGCACCTCATCGGCCTCGGTCCGGATGAAGCCCGGCTGCACCCGGTTGACAGCCGCATAAAACGCCGTCGCATTGGGCAGATCGACGTCAAACCGGTCCTTCATCTCGCCATACAGATAGCTGGTAAAGCCGCGGCCCCGGCCGATCTGATTCTCGAAAATCCGGCTCTGGCTTTCATGCACGCCCATCGAAACGCCGCGCCCCAGCGGCGTCAGCTTGTAATCTGGATCGATGTTCAGCTCATAGGTCGAATGCCCCACCTCATGGATGGTCGAGTAGATGCAGTTGAACGGCTCGGTCTCCACCACCCGGGTGGTGATCCGGCTGTCATTGGCCGAGCCCGAACTGAACGGATGCACCGCCAGATCAATCCGCCCCCGGCTCCAGTCATAACCGAACGCCGAAGCCAGATCCCGCGCCAGCCGCAACTGCCCCGCCTCGCCAAACCGGCCGGTCAAGGCCTTGGGTGCCGGCTTGGCCAGCACCGCCTCGCGCAGCGCCACCAGCCTCGGCCGCATCCGGTCAAACATCCCGCCGATGCTTTCCGCCGTGGCCCCGGGTTCATAGTCATCCAGCAGCGCGTCATACAGATCGCCGCCCTGCGCCAGACACGCCGCCTCTTGCCGCCGCAGATCGATCACCTCCTGCAAGGTCGGCAGAAAATCCTCGACCCGGTCATTCGCCCGCGCCTCGGCCCAAACCCCTTGCGCGACGGAAGTCACCTGCGCCAGCTTCTGCGCCAGATCCGATGGCACCTTGGTCGCCCGCACATAAGACCGCCGGATCAGCCGCAACTGTGCGCGGCCCTCCTCATCCTTCGGGTCGGCCACATCCAGCCAATCGGCAATCCGCGCATCGGTCCGGCGGGCGTGCAGCACACCCTCCATCGCCGCCATTTCTTCGCCCCGCTGCTCGGCAGCGCCGCGCGGCATCATGGTTTCCTGATCCCACCCCAGCCGTTCCGCGACCAGCGACAGGGCCTCCGTCTGGCGTTGAAAGGCCATCAACTGGTCGTAGGCGTGATTGTTCGTCATGCTGTCCCCTCCCGGATGGAACCCTGAACCGGATAGGCCGACAGATGCCGCGCCCGGATCACCAAAACCCACAAGACCACCGCACCGATCTGATGCGTGATGGCCAGATGCAACTGCGCCGCCGACAAGGCCGTGAAGATGCCAAGGCTGACCTGCACCAGCAGCATCCCCATCATCAGGTGAAACGCAACCCTTGTCGCCTGATAGGCCGACTTCCGCCCGCGGGCCCAAGCCACCACGCCAAAGCTGAACAGCAGATAGCCCGACAGCCGGTGAATGAACTGCACCAGCCCCGGATTGGCCCACAAGGGCACGCCGGGCACGTCAAACGCATCCGCCGGGAAGAAGCTGCCATTCATGTCCGGCCAGGTCGGATAATTCCGCCCGGCATCAATCCCGGCCACCAAAGCACCCAGAATGATCTGCAGGAACAGGAAGTGCATCACGCCGGTGGACAGCCCGTACAGCTTCTTCTCGCCACTCCGCCGCGCCGTCAGCAGGTCGGTTTCCGAGCGTCCCAGCAAGAACACCCACCACGCAATGAAGCCGAAGATGATGAAGGCCCCGCCCAGATGCACCGCCAACCGGTAGGACGCGACAGAGGTCATCGCCCCCGTCAGCCCGCTGGCCACCATCCACCACCCGATCGCGCCCTGAATCCCGATCAGGATCCCCAGCCCCCACAAGCGCGGCGCCCAACCTGACGGCACCCGCCGCGTCAACGCAAAGAAGCCAAAGCCCACCGCCCAAACCAGACCAATCACCCGGCCCAGCTCGCGATGGCCCCATTCCCACCAGAAGATCTGCTTGAAGGCGTCGATCGTCATGCTGGCATTCAGGATCTGCCCCTGCGGGCTGGCCTGATACTTGGTGAACTCGCTCTGCCAATCGGCATCGTTCAAGGGCGGCAGTGCCCCCATCACCGGATTCCACTCCGTGATCGAAAGCCCCGACTCGGTCAGCCGCGTCAGACCGCCCACGGCAATCATCACCGCCACCAGGGCAAAGATCACCATCAGCCAGACGCGCACCGCCCCCCGCGCCCCCTTGGAGGAGGTGGAGATCATGCCCCCCGCCGCCACCTTGGGCGCAGCCTTGGCGCCAACCTCTTCAAAAATACTGCGTTTGCCAGCCATCGGACGCCCCTTGATCTTTGCCGCAGACCCTAGTGCTGTGACCCCCGCCCTTCAAGGGTGACATGGTGTCCCGGTCCGGTGTCTGCCCGCGTCAAAAGCCAGGATTTCAGCGCTTTTCTGGATGTGCAACCGGGCTTCACCCTCACGCAAAGGTGAGATCCGGCCTCCACGCGCCAAGGATCATGGCGCGCAGCCGAACGCCGGTTTCTTTCGGGCCAGTCCTTGATCCTGGACGCCATCCGACTAACTGATTGACTGAGCGCCGCCCAAAAAAAATACCTGCGTTTCTGAGAGTTGGCATCGTCAGAAGCTCGCCTATGGCTCGCACCACGCCAACTCAAGGGACATCCAGAAATGACAAACATCCAATGAAAATCAGTGTCGTGACCGCGTGGAACTTCATCTTTGACCACGAGGCCAGCCCGCTCCGACATATTCCCGATGTTGCGGTGCGTCACTACGTCTTGCAGGCCCTGGCCCTGATGTGGGCTGTGGCATTTTCAGTCGCATTGGGCAGTTACACGTTTCTGGCGATCTCCATTGTGGGCCACACCGTCCTGATCGCCGCCCTCGCGATCACCGTCGTAACCTACACCGCCGCCGCCCAGAAACCTGCGCTGTTCATGGGCTATTCCAGCCGGCGTGAAGACGGCGAGCACGATTGATCTCTGTCAAATCGTAGACAGGAGCGTCGTTTGACGTGAAGGTTGTGGCGCTGTGTGACCTCCGCGATGTCACACCTGCGACCAAACCCCCATTTCAGCGCCGCCCGGTTCGCGAAAATGAAAACGGCGCCCGCCTGGAAAAGTAAAGACGGGCCTCGTCACCACCCCACCCGCGGCCTCCACCTGCGCCAAAGCCGCCTCCAGATCGGCGGTCTTCAGGATCACCAGCGCCGTCCGGCCGCCGCCTGCCCCGCGCCATCAATCCCGCCGTCGATCCCGGCATTGGCAAAGGCCTGATATTGGGGCCCATAATCCACAAAGTCCCAGCCAAAGGCCCGCGCAAGGAAGGTCTTGCTGGCGCCGATGTCCGCGCTGGAAAACTCCACGTAGTCAATTTTCAGATCCGCCATCCTGGCCCCCACAACCCGATCCCATTTGTCTGAAATTGCCACCTTTCCTTGGGAAAACCCACTCCCCCTTTCATACTTGCGCAAATATCCTCGGGGGCGCGGGGGGCGAGCCCCCCGCTTGCAGCGCGTTACCAAAAGATGAAGATTTTTTACGAAACCCAATGTTTTCAGACAGCTGATCCAGATTGCACGCGTGCAATCGCTCAGTCGCCCTGCTTTTTCAGCTTGTAGGCAATCTGGCGCAGCATGCCATGAAAGGTCTGCACCTCGGCCCGGGTCAGCCCCAATCTGGACCACATGTTGCGCAAATTCCGCTTCATGTTGGGGGCCTTCAATTCTGGAAAGAAGAACCCCGCCACCTCCAGCCGCTCCTCGAAATGCTCGGCCAGCTTGTCGATCTCCCCGGCATTGGCATAATCCGCCCCGGCCATCTCCATCACCACCGCAGGCACCTCCACCGTCTGCCGGCGCCACTCATAGGCCAGCAGCAGCACGCATTGGGCAAGGTTCAGGCTGAAGAAGTCCGGATTGACCGGCACCGTCACGATCGCATTGGCCCGCACGATGTCGTCATTCTCCAGCCCCGCCCGCTCGGGTCCGAACAACACCGCCACCTTCTTGCCCGCGCCCGTCATCGCCCGCACCAGCTCCATCGCCGCTTCCGGCGTGTAGACCGGCTTGGTCAGCTCGCGCCCCCGCGCGGTCGTGGCCAGCACGAAATCGCAATCGGCCAGCGCCGCGTCCAGGTCAGGAAACACCCCGGCATGGTCCAACACCCGCCCCGCACCCGAGGCCATCGCCACCGCCTTCGGGTTGGGCCAACCATCCCGAGGGTCCACCACCCGCATCCGCTCCAGCCCGAAGTTCAGCATGGCGCGCGCGGCGCCGCCGATATTCTCGCCCATCTGCGGGCGCACCAGAACGAAAACCGGGGGGATCATTGCACGCCCTATCCTGTGGAAGTCCGGCTTGATACGCCAAGGCATGGCCCCAGACAAGCGGTCCCCTGACAAGCGGCCCCCTGACAAGCACCGCGCTTTAGGCTAAACGGGCCGGGCAAAGCGAAGGAACCCCCGCATGGCCACCCAGGACCGCCCGCAGATCACCCTCATCACCCCCCCGGTGCTGGACCTTGACGTATTCCCGCAAACCCTTGCCCGCGTGATGGACGGGGTCGAGATTGCCTGCCTCCGCCTCTCGCTCGCCACCAAGGACCCCGATGACATCGGCCGCGCCGCCGATGCCTGCCGCCTGATCGCCCATGCCCGCGACGTTGCCATCGTGATCGAGAACCACGTCCTCTTCGTTGAACGCCACGGCCTTGACGGCATCCACCTGACTGACGGCGCCCGCGCCGTCCGCGCCCTGCGCAAAGATCTCGGCGCCGATGCCATCGTCGGCTCCTACTGCGGCATCACCCGCCACGAGGGCATGACGGCGGGCGAGGCCGGGGCCGACTACGTCTCCTTCGGCCCGATTGGTGACACCGGCCTCGGCCTTGGCACCCAAGCCCCGCACGACCTGTTCGAATGGTGGACCGAGATGATCGAGGTCCCGGTGATCGCCGAAGGTGCCCTGACCCGCACCCTCGTGGAAAGCTTCGCCCCCGTCACCGACTTCTTCGCCATAGGCCCCGAAATCTGGAGCGCCGAAGACCCCCTCGTCGCCCTGAAATCCCTGCTGGCTCCCATCCTGTGACCCGTAGGGTGGGGTTCAACCCCACCCTACCGCGGCCGCCGGCCCGATTCGCCTGAAATGGTTAAGACGTTCCGGTCTCCCCGCGCGTAGAGACGCGGGCAAGACAGAAGCAAGACGCGAAAAAGACCCGCACCCCGCGCCCCAATCCTCCGGTTAATCCCGCGTTCGCAAGGGCTTGGCGGACGAACTTACAGGCTTGAAGGGTGGCTGGTCCGGATCACCCGCTCGCAATAGGCGGCAAGGGTCTTGCGGTCGTCGAAGGCGCGAGCCGGTACCGGCGGGTGAAAGATCACCTCCACCCGACCCGGCCCCGCATCGGCCAGCACCATCAGCAGATGCGGCGCAAAGGCCATGTCGCCCCACCAGCCGTAGTGCCGGGCATCCGCCCCCTCCGGCGCGTGATAGATCACTGTAACCGGTTGAATCTGCAGCGGCACCGGAACATCGACCGTGAAGAACGCCGCAAACAGGGTGGATTTGAACGGCAAGACCCGCAGACTGTCGGTGCTGGTGCCTTCCGGAAAGAACAGCAAGGGATGCCCCGCACTCAGCCGCGCCTCGAACATCGCCTGCTGGCGCTTGGCTTCACTCCCCTTGCGGGCGATGAAGACCGTCCCGGTCGCCCGCGCCAGCCAGCCGATCCCCGCCCAACCCGAGACCTCGGACTTGGCCACGAAATAGACCCGCGCCGCCGCGTTCAACGCGAAAATATCCAACCAGGACGAGTGGTTGGCCACAAACGCTCCCGGCGTCGTCATGGGCTCGCCCTTGACCGCATACCCCATGCGAAGGATCGCAAAGGCGGTCCGGCAGACGAATTGCGTGATATACGGCGTCCAGGGTCGTCCCGCGCCAAACAGCGGACGCTCCACCAGCCGCAGGGCCAGCAGCACCGCCAGCCCGCCATAGGTCAGCACACCCAGCAACCCGCCCCGCCAGACCACCCGCACCCATCCCATCGCCGAGATCCTGGGCGGTACAAACCGGGCCTGCAGCCAATCGCTCATTCGCGCCCCTGTTTGCGGGTGTAAAAATCGCGGTGCTTGGCGCTCATCCTGGCGGTGTCCATCACAAGGCAGACATCTATCGTATTGAATTCCCTGTCAATCCACGCCCCGTCCGACACAAACCCTCCCAACCGCAGATAGGCCTTGATCAGCGCCGGAATCCCCGCCATCGCCGCCGCCCGGTTCACCTCGGCCTCGGGCAGCAGGTCCATCGCCTGCGCCTGCGCGGGCTGCGGCGTCACCCGCAGCGCCTCTGGCGCCCGGTGGTGATGGTGCAGCAGCGACAAGGGCTGCGCCAGCGCCGCCGCATCCGTGCCATGGAACGAGGCCGCGCCGAACAGCACCTCGATGCCGCGTTCCAGCACATAGTCCGCCAGACCGTTCCAAAGTAGGAACATCGCCGCCCCGCCGCGCATATCTGGATGCACGCAAGACCGCCCAAGCTCCAGAAGCCGCCGCCCGGTGGCCTTCAGCCGCGACAGATCGAACTCGCTTTCCGAATAATAGCGCCCTGCCAAGGCAAATTTCTCTGGTGGCAAAAGGCGATAGACGCCCACCACATCCGCCAGCGCCGCAGGGTCGCGCCTGGGGTCAATCAGCAGCAGATGGTCGAACCAAGGGTCAAACTCATCCACTTCCAGCCGGTTTTCATGATCCACCAGCGGCCCGCTGGCACCGAGTTCCTCGACAAAGACCTGATAGCGCAGCCTTTGGGCCGCGCGGATGTCTCTGGCATCTTGGGCCAGACGCAGGGTCATGGGGGTGTCAACGGTCATCGGCAGCGGTTTATGCGAGGGGTGCCAAAGTGGCGCAGCTTGGTCCGGGGGTCAATCGGGGCCGGTTCCGTCATGGCGAAGGCCCCGTGCTGAAGTCCAGGATGAGATCAATTTGCCGCGTATCCACGACAACTTTACCCCTGTGCTCAAAGTTAACGGTGCATTTACCATTGATGAGCGATTGTACCTGACCAAGACCCCAGTCCGGTTCCGTAGGATGCCGCACCAGCATTCCCGGCTCCAAGAAAGACCGCATTTGAAGCCTCCGCGAAAGGATCATCATGTCAGACAGATCAGACCTCGCCGCCCTGCTGGGTTCGCGCATCTGCCATGACCTTATCAGCCCGATTGGCGCCATCGGCAATGGGTTGGAGTTGTTGATGATGGAAGCCGGGACCCGTGGCCCCGAGATGGCACTGATTTCGGAAAGCGTCGGCCACGCCAATGCCCGCATCCGCTTCTTCCGCGTGGCCTTTGGCGCGGCACAGGGCGAACAGCGGCTGGGTCGGTCCGAGGTGGCCAGCATCATCTCCGACATGACCCGCGGCGGGCGGCTGTCGATCGAATGGCATTCCGGCGCCGATCTGTCGCGGGGCGAGGTCAAGATCGCCTTCCTTCTGCTGATGTGTCTGGAATCGGCCATGGCTTACGGCGGCAAGATCACCGTGCAGGTCGACGGTGGCCGCTGGCAGATCAACGGAGAGGCGACCAAGCTGCGCATCGACCCCGCCCTCTGGGCCGTTCTGGCCGACCCGACCGCCTCGCCCGAGATTACCCCCGCCGTCGTCCACTTCCCCCTCGCCGCCGAGGAGATCACCCGCCGCCAATACCGCCTGACCGCCGAACTGGCGGCGACCTCGATCAAGTTGAGCTTTTAGGCAAGCTCAGCTTCTGATCGTCCCGTTTCCGGTCACCAAATATTTGAAACTGCACAATTGTTCCGCCCCCACCGGCCCGCGCGCGTGCAGCTTGCCGGTGGCAATGCCAATCTCGCCGCCCATGCCGAACTCGCCACCATCGGCGAACTGCGTCGAGGCATTGCGCATCAGGATCGCGCTGTCCAACCGCTGGAAGAACTTCGCCGCCGTCTCGTCATTCTCGGTCAGGATGCTTTCGGTGTGGCTGGACCCGTATTTGCGGATATGCGCAATCGCCTCGTCCACGCCATCGACCAATTTGGCCGCGATGATCATGTCAAGGAATTCCTTGCCGAAATCGTCAGCCGAGGCCGGCACCGTCCCCGGTATCTTCAGCAATTCCCCCTCCGCCCGCACCTCGACCCCGGCCTTGATCAGGTCCTCGATCAACACCGCGCCGTGCTGGGTGTAGAACTTCCAGTCGATCAGCAAGCACTCGGCTGACCCGCAAACCCCGGTCCGCCGCGTCTTGGCGTTGATCACCACGCGCCGCGCCTTCTCCAGATCGGCATCCTTATCGGCATAGACGTGGCAAATCCCCTCCAGATGGGCAAAGACCGGCACCCGCGCCTCGCGCTGCACCAGCCCCACCAAGCCCTTGCCCCCCCGCGGCACGATCACGTCGATATACTCGACCGCCTTCAGCATGGCCGATACCATCTCGCGGTCCCGCGTCGGCACCAGCTGGATCGCGGTTTCCGGCAGCCGCGCCTCGCGCAGGCCGCGCACCATGCAGTCATGGATGGCGGTGGAGGAGTGGAAACTCTCCGACCCGCCGCGCAGGATCACCGCATTCCCGGCCTTCAGGCACAAAGCCCCCGCGTCCGCCGTCACATTCGGCCGGCTCTCATAAATGACACCCACCACCCCCAAAGGTGTGCTAACCCGCTGAATATGAAGCCCACTCGGTCGATCCCATTCGGCCAGCACCCGGCCGACCGGATCGCGCTGCTCGGCCACGGCCCGCAAGGCATCGACAATCCCGCGCAGCCGATAGTCATCCAGCCGCAAGCGGTCCATCATCGCCGGGCTCAGACCCTTTTGCGTGCCATAGGCCAAGTCTTCGTCATTGGCGTCCAGAATGGCTTGCCGATTGTCCCAGACAAAATGCGAGGCACTGACTAGCGCGGCATACTTCCGCTCCTGGCTGGCATAAGCCAGCTCTGCCGCCGCAGCGCGCGCCTTGCGGCCGATGTCGTCCATGAGATCCGAGAATTGCCCGTCCATCTCTTTCCCCTTCATCCAGGTTCAAACATCCCACGGGGGTCCGGGGGTGTGAAACCCCCGGCGCGTGGGATCAGATCACCATATCGTCGCGGTGCACCAAAGCCGCCCGGCCCTGGTAGCCCAGAATAGCCTCGATCTCCCCGGACCGATGGCCCGCAATTGCCTTGGCCTCGACGGCGGTATACCGCACCAGCCCCTTGCCAAGGATCACGCCCTCCGGCGAGACGATCGCCACCGGATCGCCCCGGCCAAAATTGCCGCTGACCGCGGTAACCCCTGCGGGCAAAAGGCTTTTTCCCTGCGCCATCGCCTTGACTGCCCCAGCATCAAGCCGCAATTCTCCGCGCGGCTTCATTGCGTTGATCCAGCGTTTGCGTGCCGCCTGCGGGTCGGTGTGGGCCACAAACCACGTCCGGTTGGCGCCCTTGGCCAAAGCTGTCAAGGGTCGCAGGATCGAGCCCTCCATGATGGCCATGGCACAGCCGCCCGCCACGGCCGTCTTGGCGGCCAAAAGCTTGGTCTTCATGCCGCCCTTCGACATGCCAGAGACGGGGTCGCCCGCCATGGCCTCGATCTGGGGCGTGATCTTCTCCACCAGATCAAAGCGTTCTGCGGTGGGGTCTTCCTTGGGGTTGGCGGAATAGAAGCCATCGACGTCCGACAGAAGGATCAACTGATCCGCCCCAACCGTTACCGCGATCTGCGCGGCCAGACGGTCGTTGTCGCCAAAGCGGATTTCATCCGTGGCCACGGTGTCGTTCTCGTTCACGATCGGCACGACGCCCAGTCCCAGCAAGGTCTCCATCGTCGCCCGGCTGTTCAAGTAACGCCGCCGGTCCTCGGTATCCTCCAGCGTCACCAAGACTTGGCCCGTGATGATGCCATGCGGCGCCAGAACCTCCTCATAGGCCCGTGCGAGCCGGATTTGGCCGACTGCCGCCGCCGCCTGTGACTGCTCCAGCGTCAAGGCACCATCCGGCAGGCCCAGCACCTTGCGCCCCAGGGCGATGGAGCCTGACGACACCAGCACCACATCTGCCCCGCGCACCTTGGCTTCCGCCACATCCATCGCCAGCGCTGACAACCATGACTGCTTCAACCCGGTCTGGCGATCCACCAGCAGGGCCGAGCCGATCTTCACCACCAGACGGCGGGCGTTCTTGATGTCAGGCGCAGACAGATGGCTCAGGGCCGCCACGGCGTCACCTCCACAGGTTTGGCATTGCCCGCCTTGATGCGGGCGTAAATCTCGCGCAGGACGTCCTGCAGACCGCGGCCTGCTACGCCCGAGATCACGAAGACCTCGCCGCCACTGGCCTTTTCCAAGGCCCGGCGGCGGTCGCTGATCTGCTTGGCGTCCATCGCATCCACCTTGTTGAGCGCCAGGATCCGCGGCTTGTCGCCCAGAACTTCTGAATAGGCCTCAAGCTCGTGCACGATGGTGCGGTAATCCTTGGTGATCGTCGACGAGGTCCCGTCAACCAGATGCAGCAGCACCTTGCAGCGCTCCACGTGGGCCAGAAACTGCATCCCCAGCCCCCTGCCCTCGCTGGCGCCCTCGATCAGACCGGGAATGTCGGCCATCACGAATTCTGCGCCGTCGATGCCAACCACGCCCAGGTTCGGCACCAGCGTTGTAAAGGGGTAGTCCGCGATCTTCGGGCGCGCGTTGGATACGGCCGCAAGGAATGTCGACTTCCCGGCATTGGGCAGACCCAATAGCCCGGCGTCGGCGATCAGCTTCAGCCGCAGCCAGATCGTGCGCTCCACCCCGTCCTGCCCGGGATTGGCACGCGCCGGAGCGCGGTTGGTCGCGGACTTGAAGCGCAGGTTGCCCCAGCCGCCATTGCCGCCCTCGGCCAGACAGACACGCTGGCCCGGAACGGTCAGGTCGGCGATGACGGTTTCCTCGTCCTCGTCCAGAATTTCGGTGCCCAGGGGCACGCGCATCACGATGTCTTCGCCGGTCTTGCCGGTCTTCTGGCTGCCCATGCCGGGCTGACCGGACTTGGCGAAGAAGTGCTGCTGATAGCGGTAATCGATCAGGGTGTTCAGCCCCTCCACCGCTTCGGCCCAGACAGACCCGCCATGGCCGCCATCGCCGCCATCCGGGCCGCCGTATTCGACATATTTGTCGCGCCGGAACGAGACGCAACCGCCCCCACCGCCACCCGAGCGGATATAGACTTTGGTGAGGTCGAGGAATTTCATGGCGCAACCGATGTTATGAGACGGATCAGCCGATAGACCCGAAGGGCCAACGGCGCAAGCCTTCCCCTGTACTGGAAGGCCGAACTTGGCGTCAAGGCCGCTTGGTCAATGGGTGGCCCAGGGTCTTGCCCGGTAGAAGATGTATTTTGCGACCTCGGTTGCCACGATATAGGCGGCGACGATGGCAATGGCGACCAGCATCAGGTGCCAAGGCAAGGGCACCAGTCCCAGCCATGTCGAAAGCTGACCCAGATAGGGCAAGGCCAGCGACAGGGCCGAGACGATGACCGTGGAAATCGCCAGAACCGTGCCCGGCGTGCTTTTCCACGCCAGACGCTGTGTGCGCAAGACCAGCACGACGGCAAGCTCGGTCAGCAGCGAGATCAGGAACCAGGCGCTTTGGAATTCCGATTCTTGCGCATGGAAGACATAGACCAGCAGCACGAAGGTCAGAAGGTCGAAGACGGTAGAGACCAGCCCGAACACCACCATATAGGCCTGAATGCGCGGCAGGTCCCAGCGGGGGGCGGTGGCCACGGCTTCCGGGTCGACGTTGTCGGTCGCAATGGCGATCGACGGAAAGTCGGACAGGAAATTGTTCAGCAGGATCTGGCTGGCAAGCAAGGGCAGGAACGGCAAGAACAAGGTGCCGATCGCCATCGAGATCATGTTGCCGAAGTTGGCGCTTGTGGTGATCGAGATATACTTCAGCGTGTTGGCAAAGGTCCGCCGTCCATCCACCACGCCTTGCCGCAGCACGTCCAGATCGCGCTCCAGCATGACGATATCGGCACTTTCACGCGCCACATCCACCGCCTGATCGACCGAAATCCCCACATCCGCCGCCCGCAAGGCCGGGGCGTCGTTGATGCCGTCGCCCAGATAGGCCACGGCATGACCACGATGCTGCAGGGCGCGAACGATGCGCTCTTTCTGCTGCGGGTCGATTTCGGCGAAGATGTCGGTGGTTTCAGCCAGATGCCACAGCGCCTCGTCCGCGGTGGCGGCAAGGGCAGCCCCGGTCAGCACATCGCCGCCCAGACCCGCCGCCTGACCCACATGGGCCGCGACGTGGCGGTTGTCGCCGGTGATGACCTTGACCGCGATGCCAAGCCCCTTCAGCGCGGCGAGGGTGTCGACGATACCCTCTTTCAGCGGGTCGAAGAACAAAAGGAAGCCTTCAAAGACCATCGCGGCCTCGTCCTCGGCCGCATAGCGCGGTTTGGAGTCGCTCCGGCGCGTGGCGAGGCCGAGGACGCGGAAGCCCTCATTCCCCTTGGCGGCGTAGAAAACGTTGAGGCTTTCGCGGTGGGCGTCATCCAGCGGAACCGGCCCGGCGGGGGTGGCCACACGGTCGCAACAGCCCAGAACGTCATCGAAAGCGCCCTTGGTGATGATCTGGTGCTGCGCTTCCCCGGGCACGTCGATCACGATGGTCAGGCGCTTGCGCAGGAAATCATAGGGGATTTCGTCGATCTTCACAGGCTCTGCCAGAGCCACGCCCTTGGCCTTTGCCGTGGCCACAATAGCCTCGTCCAAGGGGTTCTGGATGCCGGTTTCCAGATGCGCATTGATCAGGGCGAAATTGAACACCGCAGGGGAAACCGCGCCATCAGGATCGGTCGCCTCGCTCAACTCCACCACGCCGCGCGTCAGGGTACCCGTCTTGTCGGTGCACAGAATATCGACCGAGCCTAGGTTTTCGATCGCCGCCGTCCGCCGCACGATCACCCCCCGCTTGGCCATGCGGCGCGCACCCGCCGACATGGTGACGGACACGATGGCCGGCAGCAGTTCCGGTGTCAGACCGACCGCGAGGGCCACAGAGAACAGCAGGCTGTCCACCAAGGGCCGCGCCAGCGCGACATTGGCGGCAAACACCAGCGTCACGATGATCATCATCACCCGCGTCAGCAGGTAGCCGAACTTGCGGATGCCGCGTTCGAAATCCGTTTCGGGATCAGCGCCGGTCAGCCGGTCGGCAATTGCGCCAAAGACCGTCGCACGCCCGGTGTCCACCACCATCACCGTCGCCGTCCCGCTGCGGACCGAGGTGCCCTGTAGCACCACGTTCGACCGCTCTGCCAAGGCCGCCGTTGCGGCCACCGGATCGGTGCGCTTTTCGACTGGGAAGGATTCGCCCGTCAAGGCCGCCTGACTGACCAGAAAATCTCGCGCCTCCAGCACAACGCCGTCGGCGGGCACCAGATTTCCGGCGGACAGATGCAGCACGTCGCCCGGCACGACCTCGGTCGCGGGGATCTGCACTGGCTGGCCATCGCGCAAGGCCGTGGCCTTCAGGCCCAATCGCCCGCGCAATTGCGCCAGCGCCACCGAGGCCCGGTACTCCTGCGCAAAGGACAGGGCCGTGCTGCCCGCGACAATCAGCAGGATGATCACCGCCTCGGTCCATTCCTGCACGGCAAGCGAGACGATGGCGGCAAAGATCAGGATCAGAACCAGCGGGCTTTCAAACTGCCGCAACAACAACCGCGCTGCCCCGGCATGGCTGGAGGCTTCGATGCTGTTGGGTCCGTGGGCCGCAAGCCCCGCGCTGGCTTGCACGGCCGTCAATCCCGAAGGACTGGACCCAAGGTTGGCGGCCAAAGTGGCGGCGGGGAGGCTCCAGTAGGCGACTTTCGGGGCGGCGGCATTCATGTCTGCGTTTCCGATCCTGACAACAGCAGGAAAGTCGCGTCCTGCCGACCATGCTTTTGATCCTGTCGGCAAGTGGATACCCTAACCTGTAAGTTGACAAGGGACATCGGGCTGGACCTGCAGCCTCTGCCGCCGCAAGATCACCTGAAGTTGACCGAGGTTCCCGATGACCAACCCCCTTTACCGCCTTGCCACCGATGTGGGCGGCACCTTCACCGATCTGGTCTGCCTGACGCAGGACCCCGTGACAGGTGACACCGTCGTCAAGGTCGCCAAGGCTGACACGACCCCGCCCGCCTTTGAAAGGGGCGTGCTGAACGTTCTGGACAAGGCCGGCATCAGCCTGCCCGACGTCGGCTTCTTCGCCCATGGCACCACGGTCGTGATCAACGCCCTGACCGAGCGCAAGGGCACCAAGGTCGGCCTGATCACCACCACCGGCTTTCGGGATGTGCTGGAGATTGCCCGGGGCAACCGCCCGGATTTCTTCAACATGCTGTACCAAAAGCCTCCCGCCGTCGTCCCGCGCCATCTGCGGCGGGAAGTCACTGGGCGGCTGGATTACAAGGGTGCGGAACGCACGGCCCTGGACCTGTCCACGCTGCCCGCCATTCTTGACGACTTCGGCGCCGAAGGTGTCGGAGCCGTGGCGATCTGCTTCCTGCACGCCTATGCCAACCCCGCGCATGAGGCTGCGACTTTGGCCGAGGTGCGGCGGCTGTGGCCCCAGGTGCCGGTCGTGGCCTCGCACCAGATCACGCGGGAGTGGCGGGAATATGAGCGGACCTCGACCACGGTTCTGTCGGCTTATGTCCAGCCCCTCGCCGAACGTTACCTGCTGGGCCTGCGCGACGGCCTGATCTCGGCGGGCCTGACGACCCCGGTTTTCGTCATGCAATCGAACTGCGGCATCGACACGCTGGAACGCGCGGCCCGCATCCCGATCACCATGGTGGAAAGCGGCCCTGCTTCGGGTTTCTGGGCAGCTGCGGAATTGGGACGGCAGATCGGAGAGCCGAATGTGCTGGCGCTGGATATCGGCGGGACGACGGCGAAATGCTCTCTGATCGAGGGCGGCACGGTCAAGGTGATCAACGACTACTGGATCGAACGCACCCGCACCTGTGCAGGCTATCCGATCATGGTGCCGGTGGTGGATCTGGTCGAAATCGGCAACGGGGGCGGCTCCATCGCCCATGCCGATGGGTTCGGGACGTTGCATGTCGGGCCGCAGTCCGCGGGGGCCGTGCCGGGGCCTGCCGCCTATGGCCGGGGCGGCACCGCGGCCACGACAACGGATGCGAACCTGTGGCTGGGCCGGATCAACCCGGAGTTTTTCTGCGGTGGAAAGGTCCGGGCCGACATGGCATCGGCACAGGCGGCGCTGCAGGCTTTGGGCGCGCAGATCGGGCTTGATGCCACGGGCACCGCGCGGGCAATCCTGCGCATCGCCAACGCCAACATGGCGGGGGCGCTGAAGCTGGTGTCGGTCAACCGCGGCCATGACCCGCGCGCCTTTACCATGGTGGCGTTTGGCGGCGGTGGGGCGATGCATGCCGTGGCCCTTGCTCAGGAGTTGGGCGTGAAGACCGTGGTGATCCCGGCGGGGGCTTCGGTCTTTTCCGCCTGGGGCATGCTGATGTGCGACCTGCGCCGCGATCTGTTCCTGACGCGGCTGATGAACCTGACGCCGGCCAACGCCGAAGCGCTGGCCGCACTCTGTGCCGAGGCGGAGGCGGAGGCGACCCGCGCCTTTGCGGACGATGGCATTGCGACCAAACCCGGCTTCCGCCGCATGGGTCGACTGCGTTATCAAAATCAGGAACATACGATCGAGGTGGAGATCCCCGCCGCTTTCGACATTGCCGCACTGCAGGCCGCCTTCCACGCGGCTTACGAAAAGGAATACACCTACCGCCTCGCCGCCCCGGTGGAGGTGGTGGGGTTGCACCTGATTGCGGTCTGCGACGCAGGCAAGCTGTCTGTGAAGACCCGGCCCCTTGGCCCGCCAGATGCTACGAACGCGCGGAAGGGCCAGCGCCCGGTGGACTATGCAGAGGATGGCACGCATCTGGCCACCATCTATGACGGCGCCGAACTTCGCCCCGGCATGGTGATCCTCGGGCCTGCGGTGGTCGAGGACCCCGGCACGACCATCGTCCTGCACCCCGGCAACCGCGCCCATCTCGACCGTTTCGGCAATCTGCATATCGAGGTCAATGCATGAGTGATCCCATCACACTCGACATCATCCAGAATGCCTTGCAGGCCACGGCGGATGAGATGTTTGCAGTGCTGCGCAAGACGGCCATGTCCTCGATCATTTACGAAGTGCTGGATATGGGCACCGGCATCACCGACGCCCACGGCGAAATCGCCACCTCGGGCGCGGGGATACCGTCTTTTGTCGGGGTGCTGGACAAGGCGGTGAAGGTGATCCTTGCCAAATTCCCACCCGAGACAGTGTCGGACGGGGACGTCTTTCTGACCAACGACCCGTTCCACGGCGGGGTGACGCATCTCAACGATCTGGTTCTGATGATGCCGGTCTTTGCCGAAGGCGAGCTGATCGCCTGGACCGCCAACATCGCCCACAACTCTGACGTGGGCGGCATGGCCCCCGGATCGCTGTCAGCCAACGCGACCGAGATCTTTCAGGAAGGCCTGCGCCTGCCCGCCATCCGCCTGATCCGGGGCGGCGCACCGGTTGAAGCGGTCTTCGACATTCTGATGGCCAATTCCCGCATGCCCGACGTCTTGCGCGGCGATGTCTGGGCCGCGATTGCGGCGGTTCGCACCGGGGCGCGTCGGCTGCGCGAACTGGCAACGCGGTATGGGGTGGAGGTGTTTCGTCGCGCCATGGTGCGCTTCATGGACCACGGCGAACGGATCGCGCTGGCGGGGCTGAAGGCGCTGCCCAAGGGCAGCTATGCGATCACCGAAGAGCAGGACGATGGCAGCCACCTGTCCGTCACCGTGACGATCACCGACACGCACTTCACCGTGGACCTGACCGGCAACCCGGACCAGGCGGCTTCTCCGATCAACACCAGCCGCGACGGGGCGATCCTGAATGCGCAGATGGTGTTCAAATCGCTGACCGATCCGCAGGGTCCGGCCAATGCGGGGTCGTTTCGCCCGGTGCAGGTGCTGACCCGAAAAGGCTCGATCTTCGACCCCTTCGAACCCGCCCCCTTTGGCTTCTATTACGAAACCGAAATGCGGCTGCATGATCTGATCTGCCGCTGTCTGGCCCAGGTCAAGCCCGAGCGTTTCGGTGCCGGCCACTTCGGCTCGATCTGCGGTACTTTTCTGGGCGGCATCCATCCCGACACCGGGCGGCCCTACACGATCATCGAGCCGCAGATCGGTGGCTGGGGCGGGCGTGCCGGGCAGGACGGAATTTCGGCCACCTTCTCGCTGGGTCATGGCGAAACCTACAATTGCCCGGCAGAGGTCAACGAGGCGCGCAACGGCCTTTACGTCGAGCAGCTGGCGCTAAACATGGCGGAGGGTGGCGAGGGAGAGTTTACCGGAGGGCGCGGCATCGTGATGGACTATCGCATCCGCGCCGAAAGGGGCTTTCTGACTGCGGGTTACACACGGTCGAAGTTCCCGGCCTGGGGGCTGAACGGCGGGCGGGACGGCTCTCCCAATCGGGTGGAGGTGATCCGGCCCGCCGGGGTGGAGCACTACGCCTTCGTGTCGGAACTGCCCCTCGCGCAGGGGGATGTGGTGCGCGTGATCACTGGCAACGGCGGCGGCTATGGCCCCCCTTCGGCGCGAGACCCCGGCCTTGTCGCACGCGACGTGAAGGATGGCGTCCTGACGGCAGAGCGGGCCTTGGCGGTTTACGGGGCCAAGACCTGACGCCCGAACCCCATCAATTCCCGCGTGTAGGTCTGGCTTGGGGCCTGCATGACCTGCTCGGTCGGCCCCGCCTCGACCACGTTGCCCCGCTGCATGACGATCAGACTGTCCGAGACATGGGCCACCACCTTCAGGTTATGGGTGACAAACAGCATGGACAGGCCCAGATCGGCCTTCAAATCCTCCAGCAGGTTCAGGATCTGCGCCTGAACCGACACATCCAGCGCCGAGGTCGGCTCGTCCAGCACCAAGAGGCTGGGCGACAGCGTCAGGGCGCGGGCGATGGCGACGCGCTGCGCCTGCCCGCCCGACAGTTCCCTGGCGCGGCGGGTCAGAAAATCGGATGGCAGGCCACATTGCGCCAATAGGGCGGCAGCGCGGGCGCGGTGGTCGCCGGAAAGTGCCGCAGCCTGCATCGGCTCGGCCAGGATCTCTGCGATGGTCAGCCGCGGCGAGAGTGACAGGAAAGGGTTCTGCGCCACGACCCCGATGCCACGCCGGGCACGGGCCAGGGCGGCGCCGCCCAGCGACAGAAAATCCGTCCCGTTCAGCCGGATCGACCCGCTGGTCACCGGCACCAAGCGCAGGATCGCCCGCAGCAAGCTGCTTTTGCCGGAACCGGATTCTCCAACGATCCCAAGGGTCTGGCCCGCCGCAAGGGTGAAGCTGACCCCATTGACCGCCGCCGGTCCGGTGCCAGAAAACAGGCCGCGCCGATAGCGCACCACAAGGTCACGCACCTCTAGCATCGCGCATCTCCAGATGACAAAGCCAGACACGCTCGCCCGCCGTGCGGCGGGGCGGCGGGGTGGCGCAGAGAGGCATCGCCTGCGGGCAACGCGGGGCAAAGGCGCAGCCCTGCACCGTCTGACTCGGCGGCGGGATCGAGCCTTCCAGCGCCGCCAGCCTTAGACCTTTGGCTTTGGCATCGGGCAAGGCGGCCAGCAGGGCTTGCGTGTAAGGATGATGCGGATGCGACAGAAGCAGCTCTGTCGGCCCCTCTTCCACAGTGATCCCGGCATAAAGCACCGAAGCGCGGTCGCAGACCTCTGCCACCACATCCATGTCATGGGTGATCATCAGGACGGTCAGTCCGCGCTCGGCCACCAACCGACGCAACAGCGCCAGCACCTGCGCGCCCACAGTGACGTCCAGTGCGGTCGTCGGTTCATCGGCGATCAGAAAATCCGCCCCGGTCGCCAAAGCCTGCGCAATCACCACGCGCTGCTGCATGCCGCCCGAGAGTTGATGCGGATAGGACCTGAGAACACGTTCAGGATCGGGAAGTCCGGTCGCGGCAAGCAGGGCCACCGCCTCGGCCCGGCGGGCAGGTTTGGCGGCTTGGGAATGGGTGCGCAACACATCATCCATCTGGCGCCCGATCGACAGAACCGGGTTCAGCGCGGCGGCGGGGTCCTGACTGATCAGCGCGATCCGACGACCGCGCAAGGCGGCCCCTGCCCCGCGCAGGTCAATCCCGTCGAAGGTGAAGGTCGCGGCCTGCAGGACCGCACCCTTGGGCAACAGACCCAGCAGCGCCATGCCCGTCATGGTCTTGCCGCAACCGGATTCGCCGATCAGGCCATGAATGGCGCCCTTGGGAACGGAAAGGTCCGCGTGGCGCACGGCATGGATCGTCCCTTTGATGGTGATGGACAGGCCCGATACCTCAAGCATCGCGGCCCCCTGTTTCACGCAAGGCATCGCCCACAACGCTGAAGGCCAGCGCCAAAATGAAGATCGCCAGCCCCGGATCGGCCGCATACCACCAGCGCGCCGGGAAGAAGGGGCGGCCGGCATCAACCATTTGCCCCCAGTCAGCGGTGGGCGGCAGCACGCCAAGTCCAAGGAACGACAGCGCCGAGGCGGTCAGCAGTGCCGGGCCGACATCCAGCGCCGCCTGCACACCAAGCGGGCGAAGGGCGGCGGGCAGGATGTGGCGGATCAGAATGCGCGGGGTGGAAACGCCCATCAGTCGCGCCGCCTCGACATAGGGCTGGTTGCGCAGCACCAGCACCTCGGCCCGGGCAAGGCGGGCGTACCACGGCCACCAGGTCACCGCGACCGCCACGATGCAGTTCAGCATCCCCGAACCCAAGGCGGCGGCCAAGAGGACCGCCAGCAACAGCGCGGGAAAGGCCAGAAAGATGTCGGTGATCCGCATCAACCCCTCATCCGCCCAGCCTCCGAAATACCCCGCCAGCAGGCCGATGGGCAGGCCGACGCACAGCGACATGGCGACAATCAGCACCCCCGTCGTCATCGAAACCCTTGCCCCATAGATCACACGTGACAGCATATCGCGCCCCAGGTGGTCGGTTCCCAGCCAGTACATGGCAGAGGGCGGCTGGAACTTGGCGGAAATGTTCGGCGCGCCAAGGCCTTGCGCAGCATCAGGCGCAACAAGCGGCGCCAGAAGTGCTGCCAGGGCAAAGACCACCACGATGCACAGGCAGATGGTGCCGGTCAGGCCAAGGCGCTTGACAAGGGTCATGTCAGGGCCACTCTCGGATCCACAAGAGCCTGCACCAGATCAAGCACCAGGTTCATCGCGACATAGCACAGCGTGACGACGAAGGCCGAGGCTGCGATGACGGGAAAATCCTTGGACAGGATCGCCTCTGACACATAGCGGCCCAAGCCGGGCCAAGCGAAGACGATCTCGACCAGCACTGCGCCTGTCAGGGCATAGGCGAAGGACAGGCCAATCACGGTCAGCGCCGGCCCCACGGCATTGGGCAGGGCGTGCCCGAACAGGATGCGCGCCTGGCTCAGGCCAAGGGCGCGCGCGGCCAGGATATGGCGGCGCTCCAAAATCTCGATCATGGCCGAACGGGTCAGGCGCATCGCCACCCCCGCAGGATAAGCCGCCAAGGTCAGGCCGGGCAGGATCAGATGGGCCAGAGCATCCCCAAAGGCATCGAAACGGGCGGCCAGCGCGGTGTCGATCAGCATGAAGCCTGTGACATAGGGCACCGGGTCCATAACCGAGAATTCCTTGCCGATCCGCCCCGACAGCGGCAGCAGGCCAAGCCATTGGCTGAAGACCCCCTGCAGAAGCATGGCCAGAAAGAAGGTCGGCATCGCGACCGCAAGGATGGAACCAAATCCGCCCATCCGGTCCAGCACGCCCCCCCGCCGGGCGGCGGCGATCACACCCGAAGGGATGCCGATCAGCAACGCCAGTCCGGTGGAAAAGATCGCAAGCTCCAGAGTCGAGGGCAGATAGACCGCCAGATCCTGCGAAATGTCGCGCCGCGATTTGTAACTGACTCCGAAATCCGCCGTGGCCATGGCATGGGCAAAGGTCAGGAAACGCTCGGGCAAGGGTGCGTCCAGATGCAGCGTTTCCCGCGCCTTGGCGATCAGCGCTGCTGTGGGACGGGGCCCGGCGTACAAAGCCGCCGGGTCCGAGGGCACAACCTGTGCCACGGTGAAGACCAGCATGGTCACGCCCAGCACGACAAAGACCGACAGCACCAGACGGCGCAGCAGGTAGCGTGCGAGGGCCATCTACTTCGACAGCTCGTTGACGAACACGACATGGCCATAGGCAGGGTTGTCGACATAGCCTTTCAGGTCGGATCGGATCACATGCACATTCGGCAGGTCGAGCATGAACACCGCCGCAGCATCGGCGATGATTTTGCGCTGCGCCTCGATGAACATCGCCTCAGCCTTGGTGCGGTCGGTGCCGGACAGGGCCGCCGCGTCGTCGATTTCCTTGTCGTAGTCAGGGTTTGAATAGTAGCCGAGGTTGTAGTTGGGCGAGGCTTCCGAGTGGAACAGGTTGAACAGATAGTCATAGGGCGTCACATAGGTCGGCCACCAATACATCACGAAAATGTCCTGTGCCGCCTTGGGATCTGACTTGGCCAGTTGCCACTGCGCCTCCCACGCCATTGGCTGCAGGGTCAGGTTGATACCCAGTGTCGCCAGATTGGCCTTCCACAATTCTCCCGCCACCGATTCAAGCGAGTCTCCGGTGGCAAAGGTCATGGTCAGTTCAGCGCTGGTGACCCCGGCTTCGGCCAGCAGGGCCTTGGCGGCGGCAAGGTCGGTCTTCGGGATCGGTGCCGCCTCGTCATGGCCCCAGATGCCCGCCGGAATAACGCCCTTGGCCCGGCTGCCAAGACCAGCGGTGCCAGAGTTGATCACGTCGTCGTAGGGGAAGGCCAAAGACAGGGCTTGGCGGACCTTGGGGTTGTCGAGCGGTGCCTTCTTGACGTTGTACATCCCGAACAGGGTCTGGAAGGACGCGTTGGCGACCACCGCCACGTCCGTCTTGGTCTTCAGGCCTTCAAGGTTGTCGTAGGGCAGTCCATAGGTCCAGTCGGCGTCACCGCTTTCGATCATGTTCTGCGACAGGACAGGATCTTCGACGACGGCAAAGACCGCCTTGTCAAAACCGCCCTCAGGTGCCTTGCCCCAATAGGCCTTGTTGCGGGTCAGGATGCAGCGCTGGCCGGGTTCGTAGCGCTCCATCTGATAGGGACCGGTACCGCTGCCATTGCCCGCGTTGAACCAGGCGTTGTCCTTGTCCAGCACCGATGGACTGACAATCCACGCCGCAAAGCCCGAGGCCGCGATCATGTCCAGCGGCTGCGGCGAGGACAGCTTGAACACCGCCGTCGCGGCATCCGGGGCCTCGATCGAGGCGACCGGCGCCCAGATGAACGAGGCACCGCCCGCCGTCTTGACCGTCCATTCGACGGATTTCTTGACCGCATCCGCCGTCAGATCGGCCCCATCATGGAACTTCACCCCCTGCCGCAGGTGGAAAGTCCAGGTCAGGCCATCGGCAGAGACATCCCACTTTTCCGCCAGAAGGGGTTCCACTTTGGCCGGCTGATCGCCCTGCGCCGGGATGTAGCGTGTCAGGCTCTCATATACATTCGCCATGATCGCCCCGTCGTTGGAGAACGAGGTGGCGGGGCTCAGATCCGGGAAACCCGCCGGATGGGCCATGGTGAAGATCTTGGTGCCATCCTCGGCCAAAGCCACGCTCCAGCGGGCGGCGGTCAGGGTGCCAAGGGTGGCAAGGCTGGCGGTCTTCAGGAAGTCACGGCGCTTCATGTGTGATCCTTTCAAGCTTCATAGGCGGCGACGGGTTGCGCATCCATCGGCGCACCCAGATGGGGGACGAAGTCGAAGTCATAGCCAAAGGCCCTTGGTCCGACCGAGCGCAGGGCGATGTCCGACCTTAGAAGTGCCGGGGCCGGGATGGCAATGACGCTGACACGCAGACCATAGCGCTGTTCTTCGGTGGTGATTGGCCTGCCCGTTTCTGAATCGACGATGCAGATCAGGTCCGGCACCATGGCCAGCACCTTGCCCGCTTCCGTGGCGATCAGGTATTCGTTCTGGATCTCGATCTCCATCTGCCGCCCGGCAAACGCCTCCAGCCCGGTCAGCGTCAAACTGCCCCGGACAAACCCGGCCGCAATCCTGCGCCCCACATCGGAAACCTTGCCACGCATCAGCAGGCTGCCGCCGGTGCGGGCGATCAAAGCCTCCACCGGGTCCACCTTGGCCGTGCGGGCGTTGATCACCGTGTCGCCCAAGGTCCAGGCATGGGATACCGTATGCGGCACCCCGTAGCGGCGGATGAAATCCCCTGACATCGGCGCCGTCGTCATATGCGCCGTGCAGCCCATGGCGACGGTGCCCGCGCGCATCAGCTTCTCAAGCATCTCGGGACTTGTGGCTTGCGTGACGATCATCACATTGCCCAAAGCATCTGCCAGAACAGCGGGTTGGCTTGCTTGGCCATGGATGAAGAAGGTGGTCATCTGAACCTCCGGAAAGGCCCGCCCCATGCCATCGGCATCCACCACCGGCAGGCCCAGCTTTGCCGCTGTGATCATGGGCGCCAGACCATTGGAACCGCCAATCTCATCTGCGATCACCGCATCGACCTTGCGGCCGGTGTACTGTTCAAGCGCCCGCAGAGAGCGGACCCCTTCATCCCCTTCCTCCATCTTCTCGATCCCCACCGTGGGCGCGCCAATGTTGCCAAGCGCCAGCACGAAGGCATCCGGGGGCAGGTCGCAAGGCCGGATCACCTTGACCGTCTTGCCCTCGCGCAACTGCGCCTTGACCATCAGCATGCCCAGATAGGGATTTCCCCCACCGCCGGTTCCCAAGATCCCAGCACCCAGGGCGATGCGGTCGATGTCGGCCTCTGTCAGGGTCCAGTATTTCATGCCTTCAACTCCCCCACGACCTTGACCGAAATACGGATCGCATTGCCGGGCAGGTAAGACAGCGGCGTCTCTTCCACTTCGGCCAGTTGCACGGTGTCAGGGTCCGCACCCGCCTCCTCCGCCCGCTGACGGGCGATGGCGATGATCCCGTTCAAGGCGGCCTCCCGCGAGCGTCCTTCCAGGGCCACCACCGAATCCACCTCGCCCGAAACCTGCGCAATCGCCGCGCCGATGGCATTGGCCGAACCGAAATGATCGGGCCGCAAGGACTGGCTGGTGCCCTCCAGCAACCCCTCGATCAGCACCGAGCCGCCGCCGACCAGCACTGCGGGAATAGGTTCAGGCCCCGGCTTCATCTGGTCCAGCACCGTTTCAACCGAGGTTTTCATCCGCGCCAAGGCAGACCGTACAAAAGCCGCGTCCAGATGCGCCACCTTCGACGGGTCGCCAAGATCCACCAACCCGGCCGCCACAGCAATATCGGTCGCCGTCAGCGTATCCCCGCCAAACACCAGCGCCTTGTCCGGCAACCGGAAACCCACCGAGTCCGGGCCGATCCGGGCCGCACTATGAACCAACGACCCGCCGCCCAATCCGAAGGAAAACACATCCGGCACCCGGAAGTTCGTCCGCACGCCTGCGATCATCGCCCCCTCCGACCGGCTGCGCGGAAAGCCTCCGACCAGCAGGCCCACATCCGTCGTGGTTCCGCCGACGTCGATCACCGCCGCATCCTTGAGGCCGGTCAGGAACGCAGCCCCGCGCATCGAGTTCGTCGGCCCTGAGGCAATGGTAAACACCGGAAAACGCTCGGCATACTCGGCGGCCATCAAGGTGCCGTCGTTCTGCGTCAAATACAGCGGACACTGCAGCCCCAGTCGCGCGAACGCCGAGCGGAACGCCGCTACAGTCTCTGCCCCCAACCGATGCAAGCTGGCGTTCAAGATCGCCGCACTCTCGCGCTGAAGCAGGCCCGTCCGCCCGATCCGGTGCGAGAGAGAGATCGAGACCCCCGGCATCTCTTGTGCCACGATTGCCGCCGCCTGATTTTCCATGGTCGCATCGACCAGGGCGAACACCGAGCATATCGCCACTGCCCCGATCCCCGCCGCCGTCCAGCCCTTGCAAGCGTCGCGGATCGCGGCGTGATCCAGCGGCGCAATCGCCGAACCGTCGAAGTTCACCCCGCCACCGACCAAAGCGGCGCCGCCATCGACCAGGCTGCGCAGACCTTCCGGCCAATCCACCATGGGCCATAGGGACCGCGTCGCCCGCCCGCAAAGCCGCAGGATTCCAACGCGTTGCAGGTGTCGCCCCTCAACCAGCGCGTTCAGGAAATGCGTTGTGCCAATCATCACGCCGCCCACGTCCGATCCGGCAAACCCGCCCGCCGCCAGCACCGCCCGGATTGACGCCTCCACCCCGCCCGTCACATCGGCCGTGGTGGCGGTCTTGACCGTCGCCAGCACCTTGGTCCCGCGCAGCAAGGCAGCATCCGTATTGGTTCCGCCGACATCCACCCCAATCCGCACCAATCCGGTCATTCCGTCTTCCTTTTCCCCGTCCGGCTCAGCGCCGTGGTCCGTGTTCCAAAGACCTTGTACATGCGCAGGATCATGCAAGGCACGACCCGCTTCACACCGGGAATCTTGCCGATCACCGTTTCGCAAAAATCCAGCAGGTCGGCGTGGGTCGCAACGAAGATCGCCGCCGATAGGTTGTAATTTCCAGTGATCGCAGCCAGATAGCCAACTTCGTCATGCTCGCCCAGCAGACTGGCGACGTCGTCGACGCACCCGGGTTCCACTTCAATGAACACGTCAGCCTGCACCTCGCGCCCAATGGAGGTGGGGTCCGGTATCGCGCCGATCACGATGTGACGATCCTGCAAAAGGCTGGCGATCCGGTTTCGGATCGTGCGTTCTGAAACACCCCCAATCCGGGTGGCGATCTCAGAGGCGGACAGGCGGCCATCCTCGGTCAGAAGGCCGATGACGGTGCGGTCAAGGTCGTCGATCTCGCTGCGCTGCAATGCCGAAAACCCTCTGTGGATCGCACCAAGGGTTAACCTGAATCGGCATTCTGTCAACTTCCATTTTCCGTTTCGGCAAATATACGGCGGCTTAACACCGGTTTCGGCCATAACCTCCCAGTATTCAGGCGTTCAGGGCCTCGAACAAACGCGCCACGGCCTCGGCGCCCGGGTCAATATGGCCCTCAAGGTTGCCCGAGTTGACATAGGCCGCCCGCCCGGCTTTGGCGCGCTTCAAGGTTGCCGTGTGGTTCGCGCCTTTCCGCGCCGCCACGGTGGCCGCCGCGAGCCCTTCCGGCAAGGCCTCCAACGCTGGTTGCAAAGCGTCGATCATGGTCCGGTCACCCAACCGCGCTCCACCGATCTCCTGCATCCGTTCCAGCCCGGCCCAAAGGGCATCCCGCATCGAGGCCCCGCTTGAAGCCGCATCCCCCGCCGCCGCAAAGAAGATCGCCAGCAGCACGCCCGATGATCCGCCCATCGTCTGGCTCAGTTCCAGACCAATCGCTCGGTAAAGCTGCGTGTGGTCGGCCAGTGGCAGGTGTTCCATCGCCCCGATCAGCGCCCGCGCCGCGCCGGCGAGGGTGGAGCCCGTATCCCCATCCCCCGATTTCGCATCCAGCGCGTTCAGATCAGCCTCCATCCCAATCAGGATTTCACAACATTTTGTCAGAAAGCTGCGCGTCGGCGCGTGCGTGGAGGGAATCGGCCGGATCGGCGCCAGCCCGTCCGGAAGCGCCAGCAATACGGGCGCCGTCATCGCATGGGCTCCGGGCCAGGCGGCCAAAGGCGTGTCAGCCTTCAGGGCTTTCTCATCCTCTGCCGTCAAGGGATAGACGGAAATGGAAACGCCCCGCATGTCCAATGAGGTCATCATCGCCGCCGGTCCGACCAGCACCTTGATCTTCGCCCCCAATTTCGAACGCGTCAGTTCATAAGCCAAGACGGACATTTCCAGCACCGACGTCCCGCCAAGGTTGTTGAGCAAAGCGACATGCGGCCCGTCCACCATCGCCGGTGCCAACTTCTCCGCCATTGCCGCCACTGCATGTTCCGCACCCGCGAAACTTACCTGCTCCACGCCCGGCTCGCCGTGGATGCCCAGACCCAGTTCGGCCATGCCGGGCCCGATGCGGATCTCCTTGGCGGAACCGGGGACGGTACAGGTGTCCAGCGACATGCCAATCGACTTGGTGCCGGCAATCACACGCTCGGCCGCCTTGGTCACCTCGGCCAAATCTGCACCTTTTTCAGCAAGATAGCCGGCGATCTTGTGAACAAACAGGGTCCCCGCCACACCGCGCGCCTGCGGCAAATCGGGCAGGGCAATGTCATCATCGACGATCACCATGCTGACCTTGCACCCAAAAGCCCGCGCCCGCTCTGCCGCCAACCCAAAGTTCAGGCGATCGCCGGTGTAGTTCTTGACGACCAGCAGGCAGCCCGCCGGACCCGTCACCGCCAGGATGCCCGCCAACACCGCATCGACGGATGGTGAGGCAAAGACGTCGCCACACACTGCCGCCGTCAACATCCCCTTCCCGACAAACCCCGCATGCGCCGGCTCATGGCCGGACCCGCCGCCCGATACCAAGGCAACCTTGGACTTGTCCCAGTCGGCCCGGATCACCACCCGTATATGCGGGAAACCGTCCAGCCTGACCAACCTGCCGCCCGAGGCCATGATCAGCCCGTCAATCGCCTCGGTGACGATATTCTCACGCTTGTTCATGAATTGAGTCATGGTGTCCTCCCTTAGGCGATGCGGTTGCCGGCTGCGTTGAAATAGAACGGCCGGTCTGGTTGGATTTTGACAAGATCGCCCGCACGCAAGGAGGTGTGGGGACTGGTGACTGTGATCACGTCATGGGCCTTAAAGGACAGATGCAGTCGCGTCTGGTCGCCAAGATGTTCAACGCGCTTGACGAGGCTGTCTTGCCCCTCCCCCTGCCGGATTTGTTCGGGGCGCAGGCCGATATGGACGGCATCTGGCGGGGCTGCACCGAACAGTCCGGCGGGCAAGATGTTGATCCGCGGCTGTCCAAGCCGGCTTGCGGCATAGATGCTGACCGGCTGTTCATAAATTTGGCGCGGGGTCCCGAACTGGACCAGACTTCCGTGGTCTAGAACGCCAACATGGGTGGCCATGGTCATCGCCTCGATCTGGTCGTGGGTCACATACAGGATGGTGGCGCCAAGGTTGGACTGAATGTTCTTCAACTCCACCCGCAGGTCTGCACGGAGTTTGGCGTCGAGCGAGCTTAGGGGTTCGTCCATCAAGTAGACGGCGGGGTTGCGCACCAAGGCGCGGCCGATGGAAACGCGCTGCATCTCGCCCCCCGAAAGGGCGGTGGCCTTGTTGTCGAGTTTGTGGGAAATCTGAAGGATTTCCGCGACTTCGCCAACCTTTCGGCTGATTTCCGAGCGCGGGGTTTTAAGGAGCGGGGACTTCAGCGGGAACTCCATGTTCTCGCGGACTGTCAGGTGGGGGTAAAGGGAGTATTGCTGGAAGACCATCGCCACGTTGCGTTGCGCGGGGGTCAGGCCCTTCATCGGGTGGCCGCCGATGTGAACCTCTCCCGTGTCGGGCGTGTCGAGGCCGGAGACCATCCGTAGCATCGTGGTCTTGCCGGCACCTGTGGGGCCAAGGAGAACGACGAAGGCGCCGTCGGGGATTGTCATCGTCACGTCGGCCAAGGCGATGGTCGGGCCGAAGTGTTTGGAAACGTTGGTTAGAATCACCTCAGCCATGGTTCAGCACCCTTTGATTGGCGACGGACCGCAAGGCACGGCCTTCGGGGTTGAAGAGCGTGATGGAGCGGGCATCGAAGCGCAGGCCGGTGGATTCCCCAATGGAAACATGGGCTTCGGAGCCGATGCGGGCTTTGACTTGGCCGTGGGCGGTGTCGAGGGTGATGATCTGGGTGGTGCCAAGGTATTCCGCCGCCAGAACGCGGCCCTTGGTGGCCGCGGTGTCGTCAAAATGGACGTTTTCGGGGCGCACGCCAAGGATGAGAGAGCCACTCGCACCGTCCAACATTTCAGGGATTCCAATGGGTTGGCCGGAAAGGGTGACGTGGGTGGCACCGTGGCCGACCATGCCGTCGAACGCCAGGAAGTTCATGGGCGGCGAGCCGATGAAATTGGCGACGAAGGTGGTGGCGGGCCAGTCGTAGATGTCTTGCGGCCGGCCGAATTGTTCGACAACCCCATGATTCATAACGACAATCTTGTCGCCCATCTGCATTGCCTCAAGCTGGTCATGGGTGACATAAACGGTCGTGGCGTGCATGCGGTCGTGCAGGGCGCGGAGTTCTTCGGCCATATGTTCGCGGAACTCGGCGTCCAAGGCACCCAAGGGTTCGTCCATCAGGAAGCAGGCGGGGTTGCGGACAATGGCGCGACCGAGGGCGACGCGCTGGCGGTCGCCGCCGGAGAGGCCGCCTACGGGGCGGTCCAGCAGGGATTCGATGCCCAGAATCTTCGCAACTTCCTCGACTTTGGCCTTCACTTGGGGCTTTGGCATGCCTTGGCTGACCAAGGGGTAGGAGATATTTTTCCTAACGTTCATATGGGGATAGAGGGCGAACATCTGGAAGACGAAGGCGATGTCGCGCTGTGACGCGGGCTTTTGGGAGACCTCGGCACCGTTGATGTAGACCTCACCGGAGGTGGGCAATTCAAGGCCTGCGATCATGCGCAGGGTGGTGGTTTTGCCGCAGCCGGAGGGGCCCAACAGCATGAAGAATTCGCCGTCTTCGATGGTGAAACTGGACGATTGCACCGCCGTAAACGCGCCAAATTCCTTGCGGAGGTTCTTGATGACGATCTGGGCCACCGCTTACTCCGGGAAATGGCTGGTGATGATGAACATGACGGTGCCAAGCAGGGTCACGGGGAAGGAATAAGTGAACAAAATCAACGCGAAGGGCTGCATCAGCATCACCACGCCAAGGGCGATCAGGATGGTCGCCAGCATCTCCCACGGGGCGCGGCGGAGGTGGAGGAGGCCGTTGAGGAAGTTTGTCATGGCTTGCTGGCCTCCGTAGCTTTCCCGTCGTTTCTCCGTAGTTCTTTTGTAGCTACACGGCGCACGGTCATTTCCGCACCGCCCCGAAGGTAATTCCGCGCAGAAGGTGCTTTCGCAGCAGGATGGTGAAGACCATGATCGGCACGAGGAAAAGGGTCGCCCCGGCCGCCACGGCGGGCCAGTCCTTGCCGCCGGTGCCGATGATGGTGGGGATGAAGGGCGGGGCGGTTTGCGCGTCGCCCGATGTTAGCAGGACCGCGAAGGCGTATTCGTTCCAGGCGAAGATCAGGCAGAAGATCGCGGTGGAGGCGATGCCGGTGGCGGCCTGCGGCAGGACGACTTTGGTGAAGGCTTGGAAGCGGGTGTAGCCGTCGATCAGGGCGGCCTCTTCATACTCGATCGGGATTTCGTCGATGAAGCCTTTCAGCAGCCAGACCGAGAGGGACAGGTTCACGGCTGTGTAAAGCAGGATCATGCCAAGGTGCGTGTCGTTGAGGCCCAACTGGCGGTACATCAGGAAAATCGGGATGGCGACGGCGATGGGGGGCATCATCCTTGTGGAGAGGATGAAGAACAGAAGGTCATCTTTCAGCGGCACCTTGAAGCGGCTGAAGGCATAGGCGGCGATGGTGCCGAGGAAGACACTGAGGAAGGTCGATCCGAAGCCGATGATGACCGAGTTCAAGAACCGCTCACCATAGCGGCTGGGGCCGGTGATGACCATGTCATATTTGCGCACGATGGCGTCGTACCAGGTGGCGGGCGGGGCCAAGGCGGCGAGGTCTTCCGGTGTCACGCGGCTGCGGGAGGTGAACAGATTGACATAGCCTTCGAGCGTGGGGGAGAAGAAGACCTTCGGCGGATAGGCGATGGCGTCAGACGGGGATTTGAACCCGGTGGCAATGATCCAGACCAAGGGCAAGAGCGTGAGGACGGCATAGGCCACGACGAGGAAGCCTGCGATCCACTTCTGGCGGGACGAGGGTTCGGTGATGGAAAAGCTCATCTGTCTTTCACCTTGTTCAGCGCCTTGACGTAGATGGAGGCGAGGCCGAAGACGGTCACGAAAAGGATGACGGCATAGGCCGAGGAATAGCCGGTGCGCCACTTTTCAAACGCCTCGCGCTTGAGGTCGATGGAGACGAGCTGAGTGGTGGCGCCGGGGCCACCGCCGGTGAGTTGCACGACAAGGTCGAACATCTTGAAGTTTTCGATGCCGCGAAACAGGACGGCGAGCATCAGGAAGGGCAGGACCATGGGGATGGTGATGGTCCAGAACTGTCGCCATTTGGAGGCGCGGTCACACTCGGCCGCTTCGTAGATCGAGGGTGGGATGGAGCGCAGGCCGGCGAGGCAGATCAGCATGACGAACGGGGTCCACATCCAGGTGTCGACCAATACGATGGCCCAGGGTGCGAGGGCGACGTCGCCGATCATGGAGAAGGACGAGGGATCGGCCCCGGTGAAGAAAGCGATGACATAGTTGAAGAGGCCGATTTGCGGCTGGTAGAGGAAGGTCCAGAAGTTGCCGACCACGGCGGGCGACAGCATCATGGGCAGGACGATCAGCGTCGTCCACAGGTCATTGCCGCGGAATTTCTTGTTGATGAGGTAGGCGAGGCTGAAGCCGATCACCACTTGCAGGACGATGGTCCAGATCAGGAAATGGGCGGTGGCTTGCAGCGAGGTCCAGGTGTCGGTGTTGGTCAGGATCTTGATGTAGTTTTCGATGCCAACGAACTTGACCGGGTTGTTGGGACGGTTGGTGCGAAAATCGGTCAGCGACAGGCGGATGGTCCAGATCAGCGGGAAGATGTTGACGGCGAGCAGAAGGAAGATCGTGGGGGCGACGAAGGCCCAGGCGATGGTGCGGTCGGACAGGCCGCGGACGCGGTGGGCCAATCGGGGGGGTGTGGCCGCCGCGATGCGAAGTGCCAAGGGATCGGGCATGGGGGATTCCTGAAGCGAGGGCTTGGGGCATGATGCGCGAGGCCCGGTTGGCCCTCAAGAGCCTCGCGCAGGGGTGTCCGCCTTGGGAGACGGCGGACACCCGGTTTCAGCCGGTCGCGCTTAGTATTTGCCTTCTTCGTCGAAGGTGGCGTGCCAGTCCTTCACCAGCCCATCCAGCGCATCCTTGGCGGTGCCGTTGCCCGCCACGACATAGTCATGGAAGTACTTCTGCGAGGCTTGCAGCAGGGTGGCGTAGGAGGGTTCAGCCCAGAAGTCCTTCACGATGGCCATGGAGTCGAGGAAGGTTTGCGCATAGGGCTGCGATGTGGCGAAGCTGGGGTCGTTGACCACGGCCTTCAGCGCGGAATAACCGCCGAGTTTCCACCACTTCTGCTGGACGTCCTTCTGGGCGAACCATTTGATGTAGGAGAGGGCCGCGTCCTGCTTTTCGGAGGTGGCGACGACGGAGATCCCCTGCCCGCCCAGCTGTGCGAACTGGTCGCCATCGGGGCCGGCCGGGTTCACGAAATAGCCGGTCTTGTCGCCGCCGACATTCGGGTCGGTGTTGAAGCCGGGCCAGGTGAAGGCGAAGTTCATCTGCATCGCGACCTGACCGGATTTGAAGGCATCCACCCCCTCGCCCATATAGGCGTTCGACATGCCGGGGGCCGAGCAGCAGTCGTAGAGCGCCTTGTAGTATTCCAGCCCCTTCACGGCCTTGTCAGAGTTGACGAAGCCTTCCATGTCATAGGGCTTGTCGGGGTTTTCATATTTGAAGCCGAAGGAATAGAGCACGTCCATGGCGCCCATGGTGATGCCTTCGGACCCACGCTCGGTGTAGATATAGGCGCCGTAGACCTTCTTGCCGCCCTCATCCCGGCCCTGGAAGAACTTGGCGATGTCCATCAGTTCGGCGAAGGTTTTCGGCGGGGCAAGGTCGCGGCCGTATTTGGCCTTGAAATCGGCCTGATTCTTGGGTTCGGCGAACCAGTCCTTGCGGTAGGTCCAGCCGACCACGTCACCGAAGGCGGGCAAGGCCCAGTAATTCGGCGTGTTCTTCGGCCATTCGGCATAGCCCACCACGGTGGCGGGGATGAAATCATCCATCTTGATGCCATTGGCATCGAAGAAGTCGTTCAGCTTGATGTATTGCTTGTTTTCCGCCGCGCCGCCAATCCACTGGCTGTCGCCGATCATCAGGTCACAGAGCTTGCCGCCCGAGTTCAGTTCATTCAGGAAGCGGTCGGCAAAGCTGGTCCATGACACGAATTCGAAATGCATCTTGTTGCCGGACTGCGCCTCGTAGTCCTTGGAAAGTTCGACCAGCGCGTTGGCCGGGTCCCAGGCGGCCCAGCACAGGGTCAGATCCTCGGCATGGGCGGTGGTGCCGCCCATCGCGGCTGCGACAGCCAGTGCCGCTGTGGTTTTCAACAATCTCGCTTTCATTTTTGATTCCTCCCGGTTCAAGGCCCCGGCCTCCTCGCCGCGACTCCATGCCCTGAGTGACGTTATGTGAGGTACGTACCTCATGGCAAGCGGTTTTTGAGGTACGTACCTCATGGCTGTGGACAGCCGCCGGGAATTGAGGGAAAAGGGGGCAAAGGAGAAGGCCATGCGACCGACGACGAAGGATCTGGCGAAGGCGGCGGGCGTCAGTCTGGCGACGGTGGACCGTGTCTTGAACGACCGGACCGGGGTGCGCGAAGACACCGTGCGGCGCGTGTCGGAAGCCATTGAGCGGATTGGCTTTATCCGCAACATTTCCGCCGCCAACCTGGCGCGCAGCCGCAGCTATCGGTTCCTGTTCCTGCTGCCGCGATCGGGCGATCAGTTCCTGGCGGAACTGCTGGCGCGGATTGCCGAGGCCAATCTGGGCTTTGCCGCCGAAGGCACGCGGGCCGAAGTGGCGCAGATCCCGGAGAATGATCCGCACCAGATTGCCAATGTTCTGGGTGCCCTGGACCCTGACACGGTGGATGGGGTGGCGATCATGGCGCCCGAATCACCGCAGGTGCGCGACGCCAAGGCGCGGTTGGTGCAGCGTGGCATCGGGGCGGTGTCGTTCATCTCGGGTCAGATGACGGCCGGGGAAGGTCTTGGCGGCGAGGATTTCGTCGGCATCGACAACCATGCCGCCGGGGCCACGGCCGGGCGGTTGATGGGGCGGTTTTCCGACCGCAGCCCGGGCAAGATCCTGGTGGTGGCCGAAACCATGCATGCGCGCGACAGTCTGGAGCGGCGGCTGGGCTTTGATGAGGTGATCAACGCCGATTATCCGCAGCTGACGGTTCTGCCCTCGTTGGAAACCCGCGGCGATCCAGAGCGGACCGACCGGATCATCCGCGCGACCTTTGCCAGCAATCGCGACATTTCCGGGATCTATATCCTGAGTTCCGAGGCGCGGGTGCCGTTGCAGACGGTGACGCAGATGACCGCCCCGGGGCATCGGCTGGTGATTGCGCATGAGCGCACGCCTTTCACCGAGGCGGCCCTGCTGTCACGGCAGATCGACGCGCTGATCACGCAGGATCCCGGCCATCTGGTGCGGTCCGCCATCCGCATCCTGCGGGCGCGCTGTGATCGGCGCGAGGTGCTGGCCAGTCAGGAGAAGATCCGGATCGAGATCTTGATCGCGGAGAACCTTTAACGGGCCACAAGGTGGCCGCCACCGATGTCGGTCAGGGTCAGTTTCGTTGGCCCCTGCCCTGCGGCGTGGATGGGGCTGGGAACTTCGCCCGCCAGTCTCGCCGTGAAGGGGCGGACGTGGGTGGGGTCGGGAACCGGAACCGCCTCGATCAGTTTGCGGGTGTAGGGGTGCTGGGGGTTCTGGAAAACCTGCGCGCGGGTGCCGGTTTCGACGATCTGGCCGAGGTACATGACGGCGACGCGGTCGGAGATGTTTTCAACGACGGCCATGTCGTGGCTGATGAACAGGTAGGCGACGCCGAATTCCTGTTGCAGCGTGCGGAGCAGGTCGAGGACGCGGGCCTGCACGGAAACGTCAAGCGCCGAGACGCTTTCGTCAGCGATCACCAGTTGCGGGTTCAAGGCAAGGGCGCGGGCAATGCAGATGCGCTGGCGCTGGCCACCGGAGAATTCATGCGGGTAGCGGTCGAGTTGGTCAGGGGACAGGCCGACTTTGGTGAAGAGATCGGCGGCGGTGGCGCGGCGCGAGGCGGTGTCGCCGATGTTGTGGATCAGGAGCGGTTCGGAGACGAGGTCAGCGACGCGCATTCTGGGGTCAAGGGCGGCCATCGGGTCCTGGAAGACCATCTGGACCTGGCGGCGGACGGCCTTTTTGCCGGCGGTGTCGAGGTCTGAGAGGGCTTGGCCTGCGATCTCGATGCGGCCTGTGTGCGGTACGAGGCCGACGATGGCCTTGGCGATGGTGGATTTGCCGCAGCCAGATTCCCCGACGAGGGCGAAGGTTTCGCCTTTGCGGATGGAGAGGGAGACCTGTTCGACCGCGTGGACGTTGTGGCTGTGGCGGTTGAGGAGGCCGGTGCGCATCGGGAAGCGGACGGAGACGTTGGTCAGGTTGGCTATGGTGTCGCCCTGCGGCTCGGGCCGGGGGGCGCTGCCCATGCGGGGGACGGCGGCGAGCAGGGCTTGGGTGTAGGGCTGTTGCGGTTGGGCGAAAAGCTGGCGGGTGACGGCGGTTTCGACCTGCGCGCCGTTTTGCATGACGATGACGCGGTCTGCCATTTCGGCGACGACGCCCATGTCGTGGGTGATGAGGATGATGGCGGTGCCAAGGTCGCGTTGCAGGTCGCGCAGGAGGTCGAGGACTTCGCGCTGCACGGTGACGTCAAGGGCGGTGGTGGGTTCGTCGGCAATCAGGACTTCGGGGCGGAGGGCTAAGGCCATGGCGATCATGACGCGCTGGCGCATGCCGCCGGAAAGCTCGTGGGGGAATTGGTCGAGGCGGCGTTCGGGTTGGCTTAGGCGGACGGCTTTGAGGGCGTCGAGCGCGCGGGTGCGGGCTTCGTGGCGGGACACTGGGTCGTGGGCGCGGATGGCTTCGGTCAGTTGGGCACCGATGGACATGACCGGGTTGAGCGAGGTCATGGGTTCTTGAAAGATCATCGCGATGCGGTCGCCGCGCAGGGCGCGCATCTGGGATTCCGGCAGTTGGGTGAGGGTGGTTTGGCCGAGGGTGACCGATCCTTCGGTAACCGTGACATTGGGGGGCAGAAGGCCCATGATGGCGAGCGAGGTGATCGACTTCCCGGAACCGCTTTCGCCTGCAATCGCAAGGGTTTCGCCTTTGCGCAGGGTGAAGGACAGGTTGCGGACAAGGGGCTTCTGGCCCGCCTCGGTCGCGACCGAGACGGTGAGGTTCTGCACGGTCAGAACGGCGGTGTCCGGGGCCTGTGCGGCCCCGGATATGGGATGATGAACACTCATTCGAAAACGCAGCGCGGGAAGTAGAAGGAGACGACCCAGTTCGGCATATCGACGATTTCCGAGATGCGCAGGTCGCCGCAGGTCGACACCAGCATGTAAGCCTCAACCGCTGCCATGCCGCGTGTGGCGCAGAGGAAGTCGACCATGCCAGCCACCGCGTCGCGGGAGGCGGACATGAGGTCGGGGCCGATGCCGGTGGTGACCTCATACCCTTTGGCGTCGAGGTGGCGGGTGACGGGGCCGGGTGTGGTGAAGCGCGGGGTTTTCAGGGGGTAGTTCTTCACCAAGTCCAGCGTCAGGACCACATCCATCGGGCTTTCGATGGCGGTGCCGCACACCTCGCCATCGCCTTGGGCTGCATGGGTGTCACCGACGGAGAACAGGCCACCTGCGACTTCGATGGGCAGGTAGAGGGTGGTGCCGGCGTTCAGGTCGCGGATGTCGAGGTTGCCACCGACACGGCGCGGCGGGACGACGGAATGGTGACCCATTTCCGCCAAGGCGTTGCCGATGGTGCCGGCGAAGGGTTTGAGCGGCACCCGGGCTTCGCGGCCGTAAAGCGCGGGGCCCATCTGGCCGGGATCATAGCTCCAGACATGCAGGGCGGGGTCGGTGAACTGGTCGGCCAGAAGGCCGAAGCCGGGGATATTGGCCGTCCAGCCGAAGCCGCGCCCCTCGAACACACGGGGGGCGAAGCTGTCGATGGTGACTTTGAGGACGTCGCCGGGTTCAGCGCCTTCGACGAAGATCGGGCCGGAGACCGGGTTGATCCTGCTGAAGTCCAGCGCGGTGACGTCAGCGACGGTCGACGACGGGCCAAGTTGGCCCGCCGAGGAATCGTTGCAGTGAAACAGGATCGTGCTGCCGGGTTCCACCCTTGCGGCGGGGGCAAAGGAATTGTCCCAGCCGAAGTGGTGTTGCGCCCCGTGGATCGTGTGGTTGCAGGCTTTGCACATGGGCTTATTGCTTCACATAGATGTAGTCGAAGTTGATCGGGGTGGCGACCGGGTCGGCATAAAGTTCCGGCGCGCCGCCCAGACGGGCCGAATGCATGGTGTAGCGCTGTTCGTTGAAGACCGGGACCCAGGGGGCGTCGGCCATCACCTTGCCCATGATGTCGGACCAGGCCTTCATGCGGTCAGCCGTTTGGGCGGGATCGGTCATCGCATCGGCCTTGGCGGCGGCGGCGTCGAGATCCTTGTTGCAGTAATGCGCCCAGTTCCAGCCGCCCGGACCGCCAGAGCCGCAGGACAGGATCGGGCCGAAGAAGTCGGACGGGTCGGGGAAGTCAGCCGACCATGCCATGCCGCCGGACCAGATCATCGGGGCCGAGGTGGGCTCGCCACCGGCCTGGATGACGTTGGCTTGGGCGAGGGACTGGATCGAGGCCTTGACGCCGATCTTGGCGAGGTCTTGCTGGATGGCTTGCGCGATGCGGGGGTTGGGGTCGGTGTTGTAGACGAACAGCTGGGTTTCAAAGCCGTCTGCCAGACCGGCCTTGGCCAGAAGCGCCTTGGCAGCGTCCGGGTCATAGGCGAAGCCTTTGAAGTTCGGGTCATAGCCCGGCATGCCCGGGGGCAGGACTTGGCCGGTGGGCTTGGCGCGGCCGTTGATGATCTGGGTGATGCGGTCCTTGTTGATCGCCATGTTGACGGCCTCACGCACTTCCAGCTTGTCGAAGGGCGGCATGTTGAGGTTCATCGTGATGTAGCCGGTTTGAAGGCTTGCCTTGGAGACGACGAGGGCGGCTTGCGCCGGGTCTGCCATGACTTCGGTGAACTTGGCGGGCGGGATACCGTCGCCGGGGATGTCAATCTCGCCCTTTTGCAGGCGGAGGAGCGCCACGACCGGTTCCTGGCCGACCTGGAAGGTGATCTTGTCCAGATAAGGCTCTCCGGCGCGCCAATAGTCGGCGTTGCGTTCGAAGACGATCTGCTGGCCAAGCGTCCAGTCGGACAGTTTGAAGGCGCCGGTGCCGACCGGCTTCTTGCCAAAGTCCGCACCCTCGGCCTCGACCACTTCTTTCGGGACGATGTAGGAGAAGTTCAGCGCCATGACCTGCAGGAAGGTGGCGTCGGGGCGGTTCAGGGTGATGGCGACGGTCAGCGGATCAACCACCTTGACGCCGGCGAGGTCGGTGGCGGAGCCATCGGCCATCTTGTCGTAGCCGAGGATCGAGGCGAAGAAGCCTGCGCCGGGGGATTGGGTCTTGGGGTTGGTGACGCGGTCGAGCGAGTATTTCACGTCGTCGGCGGTCATTTCGCGGCCGTTGGTGAATTTGACGCCTTTGCGCAGGTGGAAGGTGAAGGTCATGCCGTCTTTCGAGACGTCATAGCTTTCGGCCAGACCGGGGCGCAGGGTGGTGGTGCCGGGGACATAGTCCATCAGGCCGTCGAAGAGGGATTTGATCATCGACCAGTTTTGCCAGTCGTAGCCGATTGCGGGGTCAAGGGTGGCCACGTCATCATGGTAGGTGACGGTGATCTCGCCGCCCTGCTTGGCGGCGGGATCGGGGGTGTAGTCTTGCGCCAAGGCGGGCATGGCGAGGGCCAGCACGAGGGCGGTGGAGGCGAGAAGGGTCTTCATGGTCTCTCCTGTTGTCAGCGGATTTTTATCAGCGGATTTTGATTCTGGGGTCGATGAACGGGGTGATGAGGTCGGCCAAGAGGTTGCCGAGGACGATGGCTACGGCGGAGACGAGGGTGACCGCCATGATGATCGGGATGTCGATGCGCTGGATTGCCTGCCATGCCAGTTGCCCGATGCCGGGCCAAGCGAAGACGCTTTCCACCACCACGACGCCGCCCATGAACACGCCGATGTCGATGCCGATCATGGCGATGATGGGCAGGATGGCGTTGGGCAGGGCGTGGCGGAGGATCACGCGGGTGCGGGTCAGGCCTTTGGCGCGGGCGGTTCTGATGAAGTCCGCCGCAAGGACGTCGATCATGCTGGAGCGCATCATGCGGGCGTACCAGCCGGAGCCGAGAATCCCGAGCGTGACGGCGGGCAGGACAAGGTGGCGGAAGGTGCCGTAGCCGCCGACCGGGAACCAGCTGAGCTGGACGGCGAAGATGTACAGCAGCAGCAGGCTGACGACGAATTGTGGGGCCGAGACGGTGACGAAAGAGGTCATCATCAGGATCTGGTCGGTGAGGCGGCCTTTGGTGAGGCTGGCCACGACGCCCATCGTGATGCCCAGCGCCAGTTCGCAGAAGATGCCTGCGGCCATCAGGAGGAGGGTGGCGGGCAGGCGGGAGGCGATCAGTTCGGCGACTTGGGTTTTCTGCAGGTAGCTGCGGCCGAAATCGCCATGCAGGAGGCCCATCAGGTAGCGCAGGAATTGCACGATGAAGGGTTGGTCGAGGCCCAGTTCGCGGCGGATGTTGGCGACGGTTTCCGGCGTGGCGGAGCGGCCTGCGATCTGGCGGACCGGGTCTGCGGGCAGGACGTAAAGCAGGAAGAAGGTGATGAAGGCCACGCCCAGAAGGATCAGGGCGGACTGGATCAGGCGGCGGAGGAGGTAGGCGGGCATTATCCTCGGCCCTTCTGGGTGGGGTCGAGGACGTCACGCAGGGCGTCTCCGACGAGGTTGAAGGCGAGGGCGAGGAGGATGATCGCGGCTCCGGGGATGAAGACCAGCCATGGGGCGGATTGGAAGTAGGTCTGGTTTTCGAAGATGATGTTGCCCCAGCTTGGGGTGGGGGGTTGGACGCCGACGCCGAGGAAGGAGAGGGTGGCTTCCAGAAGGACGGTGGTTGAGATGCCGAGCGTACCCCAGACGATGATGGTGGGGATCAGGTGCGGCAGGATGTGGTGGATCAGAATGCGTCCGGTGGAGGCGCCGAGGGTGCGCTCCGCAGCGATGAAGTCTCGGGTGGCCAGCGAGGAGGTTTCGGTGAAGATGACGCGGGCGGTTTGGACCCAGTTCACCAAGGCGATGACCATGGCGACGATCCAGAGGCTGGGCTGGAAGATGGCGGCGAGGCAGATGGCGAGGAGGAGTGCGGGGAAGGCCATCATCAGGTCGGTGAAGCGCATGAGGATGGAGCCGATCCAGCCTTTGAAATAACCCGCCAGAAGGCCGACCACGGTGCCGATCAGCAGCGACAGGCCGTTGGCGACGACGCCGATGATCAGGGAGGTTCTTGCGCCGTAGAGGATGCGGGAGAAGAGGTCGCGGCCGAGGAGGTCGGTGCCGAAGAGGAAGGTGGCGGAGGGGGGCATCGGCGCGCCCTCCAGCGTCAGGCCGTCGAACATTTGTTCGTCGGGGGCGTGGGCGACGATGTAGGGGGCGGCGAGGGCGGAACCTATGACGAGGGCGATGACGATCAGGCCCAGCACCGCCAGCTTGCGGCGCAGAAGGCGGCGGATCGGGCCTGCGGGGCGTTGGTCAGCCAAGGCGAGGGACATGTGTGTCCTTTCCGGCAGCGACGACACGGGCGGCGGCCTCTTCTAGGGTGATGCGCCAGGCCATCGCCATTTGGCGCAGGCGATCGTAGGCCTCAGCCTCGGTTTCGCCACGGGCGGCGAGGAGGGTGACGGCGCGGATGACGGTTTGACGCTCTCCCAACCGGCGGCGGAGGCCTGCGATTTCGTCCGACAGGGCGGCTTGGGCGTCGAAGGCGGCGCGCGCCACCAGTAACGTAGCGTAAGCGCCGTTGTCGCCGACCGGTTTGAGCATTTGGGCATGGGCGCCAGCCTCCAGCGACCATTCAATGCGACCGGGGGCTTCGGAGCCGATCAGGGCGATCATCGGCATCGGGGAAGAGCCGGGGGCCCAGGGGAATTGGTCGTGGTGGCCCATGTCGGCGTCAAAGAAGACGAAATCGGCACCGAGGGCTGCGGCGTCGAGGGTGGGCCAGATTTGTTCGACCGAAAGGCCGATGGCGGTGAGTTGACGGGTGAGCGCCTGCACCGTGGGGTGCGGGCGGTGCAGGATCAGGGCTTTCGCCCCGCCGAGGTTATGGATGCGCAGCGGGCGTTTCATTGGACGACCCTGAGCTGGGGCGCGGTGGCGCTGGGGCGGGTGAGGTAGGGGTCGCCAGCGACTTGGCCGCGATGCTGGAGGACGCGGAAGGCACCGTTTTCAACGCGGGCGATCAGGACGGGGAGTTTGGTGTGGTGGGTGTCGGGGTCGATGATGCCCCCTGCCCCGTTGAGAAGGTCTGACAGGCCTTTGGCCTCGGGGTTCAGCGACAGCAGGCGGGCCAGTTCGCGGACGGCGACGAAGGTGGCGGCCTCATGCGAAGAGCCGAAGGTGCCGCCGGGCCAGCCGTGCTGGCCGCGGAAGTAGGGGCCTGCGGCGATGAGGCCCTCGGCCCGGTCACCCAGCGCAGGGAGTTCGGCTTCGGTGAGGTTGCAGGAGAGGACGGGGCAGCGCGCGGGGTGGAAGGCGGCGTCTTCGGTGCCAAGGGCGCGGTAGGCGGACATGAATTCGTAGGACGAGGGGCCGATCAGCGAGTTCAGGATGAAATCGGGGCGGGAGGCGCGGATTTCCTCGATCATGCGGGCGACATCGGTGGAGCCGATGGGAAGGTATCGTTCGCCAAGGATCTGGCCGCCGGCGGTTTGCACGATGTCACGCGCGAGGCGGTTGATTTCCCAGCCCCAGATGTAGTTTGACCCCGTCAGGTAGGCGCGTTTGCCGTGCGTGGGGATGGCCCAGTCCAGAAGCGGCAGGAGGTGCTGGTTGGGGCAGGCGTGGGTGTAGACGACGTGATCGGAGGCCTCGAAGCCTTCGTAGGGGACGGAGTACCACAGGGTGCCGCCAAGTTTTTCGAGAACCGGGATGACCTCTTTGCGGCTCCATGAGGTGACGCAGCCGATGACGTGCTGTGCGGTTTGCAGGATTTCGGCGCAGAGCGGGGCGTAGTGGTCGATGTTGCCGGCGGGGTCACGCTCGACCGCGACAAAGGTCACCGGGCTGTCGGGGTCGGCGTTGATCTGGGCGATGGCGGAGAGGGCTCCGGCGCGGCAGGCCTCGCCGATCAGCGAGTAGCTGCCGGAGCGGGAGTAGAGAAGGCCCAGTTCAACGCGACGCTTCATGCGGTCCCCAAATGAAAAGGCCCCCGCGCAGTCCAGTACGGTACTGCGCCAAGGGCCCTGATGCCAGATCGGCTTTCCGCCGGTATGATGAGGGGAAGCTAGCGGCGGGTTGGGGATGCGTCAAGGCACGCGGAAGAATGGAATGCCCGACCGGGGGCGAATGGCGCGTTTTTGGGCAGTTGGGGTCAGCCGGCGGTCAGGGCCTGCGCGATCCGCTGGGCCAACTGGCGGGCGACGGCGTGTTTGGCCATGCGGGGCCAGGTTTCCTCGGTCTCGGCGGTGATCAGGGTGATGGCGTTCTCGGCGCCGCCCATGATGCCGGTGGCGGGGGAGACGTCGTTGGCGACGATCCAGTCGCAGCCTTTGCGGGCGCGTTTGGCGCGGGCATGGGCTATGACATCGTCGGTTTCGGCGGCGAAGCCAATGACGAGGGCGGGGCGCGGGGAACCTTTGGCAATGGTGGCGAGGATGTCGGGATTCTCGGCGAAGGTCAGGGCCGGGGCTTGGCCCGTGCCGTCTTTCTTCATCTTGGAGCCGGAGGCGTTGGCGACGCGCCAGTCGGCCACGGCGGCGGCGAAGATGGCGGCATCGGCGGGCAGTGCGGCCTTGACGGCGGCGAGCATTTCGGCGGCGGTTTCAATGCGCTGGACGTGGACGCCTTCAGGCGGCGGGATCGAGGCGGGGCCGGTGATGAAGGTGACTTGCGCGCCAAGGTCGCGCAGGGCCGTGGCGATGGCGGTGCCTTGCGCGCCGGAGGAGCGGTTGGCGATGTAGCGGACCGGGTCGATGGGTTCATGCGTGGGGCCGGAGGTGACGAGGATGTGTTTGCCGGTCAGCGGGCCGGCGGTCAGGGCGGAATGGATGGCGGCGAAGATCGCCTCGGGCTCCGACAGGCGGCCGGGGCCGAATTCACCGCAGGCCATCTGGCCTTCGTCAGGGCCTACGAAGTGGATGCCGTCGGCGCGAAGGGTCGCGACGTTCCGCTGCGTGGCCGGGTGTTGCCACATGCGGACGTTCATCGCGGGGGCGAGGAGGACGGGGGTGTCAGTCGCCAAGAGGAGGGTGGAGGCGAGGTCGTCGGCGCGGCCGGTGGCCATCTTGGCCATCAGGTCGGCGGTGGCGGGGGCCACGACGATCAGGTCAGCAGAGCGGGAGAGTTCGATATGGCCCATCTCGGCCTCAGCGGTCAGGTCGAAAAGGGCCGTGTGGACCTTTTCGTTGGCAAGGGCTGCGATCGACAGGGGGGTGACGAATTCAGCGCCGGCCTTGGTCAACACGGGGGTGACGGCGGCCCCTGCCCCGCGCAACAGCCTGATCAGCAACAGGGATTTATAGGCCGCGATGCCGCCGCCGATGATCAGAAGTATGCGCCGGTCTGACAGCATGATGCCCCCTTGGATGGGGGCAAGGTAGGGGGCCGAGGCCGTGACCTCAAGCCCTATCGCTTAGCGCAGGAATGCGGCGGGGCCTGCGCCCTGTTCCTCAAGACTGCGGCGAAGTTTGGCGAAGGCGGCGGCCTCCAGTTGACGGATGCGCTCTTTGGACAGCTTCAATTCGGCGCCGAGGCTTTCCAACGTGCGAGGGGCGTCGATCAACTGACGCTCGCGCACGATCATGCGTTCGCGCGGCGACAGGCTTTGCAGGGCTTGGGTCAAGTGATCGCGCAATACGCTGCGGTCATGGCTGGCGGCGAAAAGGTCGGCGGCTTGGGTGCTGTCATCTTCAAGGATGTCGATCCACTCGCGGCCATCCTCGTCCGCCGCCTGCGTGGCGTTCAGCGAGGCGTCGGAGCCGGCCAGACGCCCTTCCATCATCGCCACATCGTGCAGCGGCACGCCCAGTTCGACGGCGACGGCGGCGCGCAGGTCCATGCCTTCCAGCGTCTCGCCTCGGGCGGCGGCTTCGCGGGCCAGACGCGCCTCGACCCGGCGCAGGTTGAAGAAGAGGGACTTCTGCGAGGTGGTGGAACCGGTCCGCACCATCGACCAGTTGCGCATCACGTAGTCTTGCAACTGCGCCTTGATCCAGAACATCGCATAGGTGGAAAAGCGCACGCCGCGGTCTGGGTCAAACTTCTCGGCGGCCTTCATCAGGCCCATCGCGGCTTCCTGCGTGAGGTCGGGCATTGCGGCACCATAGCGGCGGAACTTGGCTGCCATCGACAGCGCCAGCCGCATGTAAGCGGTGATCAGCTTGTCGAGCGCGGCCTTGTCGCCATGATTGCGCCACGCGCGGGCGAGGTTGGCTTCCTGTTCGGCGTCCAGCAGTGCAGCAGACCGCGCCTTGGCGGTCAGCCTTGGGTCAGCGAATTGGTCAGATGCCATGATAATCTTCCCACCTTGTCAGGTTTTTCCCGTCGTCTCCGCATTTGCTCGCGGTGTTTAGGTCTGATACGCAGCCTTTCCATGAATGGATCATCTGAAATGTGGAATTTATCGGGGCTGACGCTCGTCGTCGGCGGGGCGCGGTCGGGCAAGTCGAGGCTGGCGGAGCGGCTGGTGCTGGGCACGGGCCGGCCGCGGCATTACATCGCCACCGCGCAGGCCTGGGATGACGAGATGCGGGCGCGGATTGCGGCGCATGTGGTGGACCGGGGCGCGGATTGGGTGACACATGAGGCGCCGCGCGATGTGGCGGCGGTGCTGGCGCAGGTGCCTGCGGGGGATGTGGTGTTGCTGGATTGCGCGACGCTGTGGCTGACCAATGTGCTGCTAGCCGAGGCGGATATGGCGGCAGACTGCGCGGGGCTGCTGGCCGCCTTGGCGGCGTGCAAGGCCCCGGTGGTCGTGGTCTCCAACGAGGTGGGCTGGGGGATCGTGCCGGACAATGCCCTTGCCCGCGCGTTTCGGGACCATCAGGGCCGGCTGAACCAGCAGATGGCTGCGCAGGCCGGGCTGGTGGTGGGGGTGATGGCCGGGCTGCCCATGGTGCTGAAGGGGGCTTTGCCCGGCGGGTTTCATCAGGGTTTGTGATGCCATGGGCCACAAATCAGCGCTTTGCTTGCCGGGGGCAGGCCCTTAGCTTTGGGCCAAAGGAGACCCATGATGACCTATGATCTGGTGATCGGAGACCGCGCCTATTCCAGTTGGTCGCTGCGCGGCTGGCTGCTGTTTGACGCCTTTGGCCTTCCGGTGAAAACACATTCGGCGCGGCTTTATACGGACGAGTTGGCGACGGTGCTGCGCGACTATTTCCCGGGCCGGACGGCGCCGACGATGCGGACGCCGGACGGGGTGGTGGTGCCGGAAACCATTGCGATTGCCGAAGAACTGGCCAGCCGGCATCCGGAGGCGGGGATTTGGCCAGCTCAGCCCAAGGCGCGGGCCGTGGCGCGGGTTCTGGTGGCAGAGATGCACGCGGGTTTTGTGGCGCTGCGCAGCCATTGCCCGATGAACCTGCGGGTGTCCTATCGGGATTGCGACCCTCCGGCCGGGGTGCTGGCCGATCTGGCGCGGCTGGAGGCCTTGTGGGCCTGGGCCAAGGATCAGACGGGTGGGCCGTGGCTGGCAGGGTCCTATTCGGCGGCGGATGCGTTTTATGCCCCGGTGGCGAGCCGGATTGCCACCTACAATCTGCCGGTGTCGGCCGAGGCCGCGGCCTATGTGCAGGCGCATCTGGCGCATCCCTCGTTCCGGCGCTGGCGGGCGATGGGGATGGTCGATGGCGCGGATCAGGACTTTTACCGCCGCGACTATGCCCGCCGTGCCTGGCCCGGACCTGCGCCTTTGGTGGCCAAGGCCGTTGAGGGACGCGAGGCGGTGAATGCCGCCTGCCCCTATTCCGGCAAGCCTGTCACCCATGCGCTGGAACTGGACGGCAAGCGCTATGGCTTTTGCAATGCCTTCTGCCGCGACAAGACGGTGGCCGACCCCGAGGCCTGGCCGAAGTTCATGGCATTGCTGGCCTGAGTCCCGGACGAAGCGCGGGGGTTTCACACCCCCGCACCCCCGTGGGATATTTGGGAACAGATGAAAATAGGCGGGTTTACCATTCGTAAACCATTCTCCGGCTATCCGTTAACTTGGGTAAACGGGGGCGGACAGATGGTGGCGCGGGCCTTTACGGTGGCCTTTGAAGGGGTCGAGGCGCGGGTGGTGGAGGTGCAATGCGCCGTGGCCCCGGGCATGCCCTATTTCGGGCTGGTGGGTCTGCCGGACAAGGCAGTGTCCGAGGCGCGGGAGCGGGTGAAAGCGGCGCTGAATGCGATGGCGATTGCCCTGCCCTCCAAGCGGATCATGGTCAATCTGTCACCGGCGGATCTGCCGAAAGAGGGCTCGCATTTCGATCTGCCGATCGCTTTGGCGGTGCTGGCCGCACTGGAAATCGTTCCGCGTGACGAGGTCGAGGGGATTGTGGCCTTGGGGGAACTGTCGCTGGATGGGCGGCTGATGCCGGTGCTGGGTGCCCTGCCTGCGGCGGTGGCGGCGGCGGCCGAGGGCAAGGCGCTGCTGTGTCCCAAGGCCTGCGGGGCGGAAGCGGCCTGGGTCGGGGCCACGCAGGTTCTGGGGGCGGGCTCTTTGGCGGAGGTGGTCGGGCACTTCACCGGGCGCAAGGCGCTGCCGGTGGCGGAGGCGGGCGAAGTTCTGGCCGGACCCCTGGGGCGCGATCTGCGCGACGTGAAGGGGCAGGAACGCGCCAAGCGGGCGCTGGAAATTGCGGCGGCGGGGCGGCATCACATGCTGATGGTGGGCTCTCCGGGGTCAGGCAAGTCGATGCTGGCGGCGCGGATGCCGGGGATCCTGCCGCCCCTGGCGCCGGTGGAAGCGCTGGAAACCTCGATGGTGCATTCGCTGGCGGGCTTGCTGTCGGAAGGCGGCATCAACCGGGCGCGGCCGTTTCGCGAGCCGCATCACACGGCCTCGATGGCGGCGATTGTCGGCGGCGGCAAGGGGGCGAAGCCGGGGGAGATCAGCCTGGCGCACAATGGCGTCTTGTTCATGGACGAGTTTCCCGAGTTTCCTCGGGCCGTCTTGGAGACGCTGCGCCAGCCGATTGAAACCGGGGATATCGTGGTGGCCCGGGCCAATGCGCATATCCGCTATCCCTGCCGGTTCCTGCTGATCGCCGCCGCCAACCCCTGCAAGTGCGGCTACATGACGGACCCGGCGCGGGCTTGCGCAAAGGTGCCGCAGTGTGGCGAGGATTATCTGGGGCGGATCTCGGGCCCCTTGATGGATCGCTTCGATCTGCGGGTCGAGGTGCCGCCGGTGGCCTATACCGATCTGGATTTGCCAGCCTCGGGGGATACCTCGGCCACGGTGGCGGCGCGGGTGGCCAGGGCGCGGGGCGTGCAGACGGCGCGGTTCAAGGACCATCCCGAGGTGCGGGTGAATTCGGAGGCAGAAGGGGCGCTGCTGGACGAGATTGCGACGCCAGATGCGGAAAGTCGGGCGCTTCTGGCCAAGGTGGCGGAGCGGTTCGGGCTGTCGGCGCGCGGCTATCACCGGGTGCTGCGGGTGGCGCGCACGATTGCCGATCTGGCGGGCGAGCGTGACGTGAAGCGGCCGCACGTGGCGGAAGCGGTCAGCTATCGGCTGACGGTGGGCAAGAGTTAGGCCGCTGGCAGGGGTCTTCGCTGCGGCAGGGGGCGTCCGGCGGGACGGATGCGGTCAGCGCGGCGCCGTGCCGCGCTGACCGGTGGCGTCATTTGGCGGCGGCGACCTTGGCCTCGATAACCTCCCAGATCCGGGCCGAGACATTGGTGCCGTCGAAACGGTCAAGCTCCTGGATGCCGGTGGGGGAGGTCACGTTGATCTCGGTCAGATAGTCGCCGATCACGTCGATGCCGACGAAGACCTGCCCCTTTTCCCGCAAGGTTGGGCCGATGGCGGCGCAGATTTCCAGATCGCGCGGCGTCAGGCCGATCTTTTCCGGTCGCCCGCCGACATGCATGTTCGAGCGGGTCTCGCCGGGCTGCGGCACGCGGTTGATGGCGCCCACCGGCTCGCCGTCGACCAGAATGATGCGCTTGTCGCCCTTGGCCACGTCCGGCACGAACTTCTGCACGATCAGCGGTTCACGGCTCATCGAGGTGAAAAGCTCGAAAAGGGAAGACAGGTTGCGGTCGTTCGGGTCCAGCCGGAACACGCCGGCGCCACCGTTTCCGTAGAGCGGTTTGAGGATGATGTCGCCATGGCGTGCCTTGAAGGCACGGATCGTGGTCAGATCGCGGGCAATGGCGGTTGGCGGGGTCAGGTCGGGGAATTGCAGGACCAGCAGCTTTTCGGGGCAATTGCGCACCCAGAAGGGATCGTTGACGACAAGGGTCTTGGGGTGAATCAGGTCGAGCAAATGCGTTGTGGTGATATAGCCCATGTCGAACGGCGGGTCCTGTCGCAGCCAGACGACATCGCACTCCGCAAGATCAACCTCGGTTTCCGGTCCATAGCTGACATGGTTTCCCGGCTCGCGTCGCAACGCGATCGGAAAACCACGCGCCACAACCCGGCCCTCGACGAAAGCCAGACGATCGGGCGTGTAGAAAAACAGTTCATGCCCGCGCGCCTGCGCTTCAAGGGCGATACGGAAGGTGCTGTCTCCGTTGATGTTCACGGACCCGATGGGGTCCATCTGCAGCGCAACTTTCAGGGCCATGATCTTCTCCTCGATCTGAGCCCCTTGATGCCGCAGCAACGCGGCGGATGCAATTGATCAGGCGGCCAGAGCGTTCTCGATGATTTCGATGCGGCCCATGGCATCGACCAGCGCCACGTCAAAGCGCATGTCGGTCAACTGGCCCCCAGGTTCGCCGCCGACAAATTCCGATGCCGTCGCCATGATGCGCTGTTGCTGGGACCAGGTCAGATGCTCGGCCGCTTGGGCATGGGTGGCACTTTTCTTGACTTCAATGAAGACCACGACATCGCCTTCCCGCGCGATCAGATCAATCTCGCCGATGCTGCCGCGCCACCGGCGGGCAATCACCGGACGGCCAGAACGATCGTAGAGCTGGGAAACCTGATCTTCGGCCGCAATACCAGCATGAAACGACGTCCGGCCGCGCAATTCGCGCGTGCCATCGACCACGGATGGCCTTGCCCTCATTCCCGCCCCTCCAAAGACAATGCGAGCTGGTAGACCTCGCGCCGGGGCAGGCCAAAGGCCTCGGCCACCTGGGCCGCAGCATCCTTGCTCGACTGGGTCTTCAACGCCTGCCGCAATGCGTCCTCCACTGTTGCCGCATCGGCAGCCACCGGAACAGCCCGGTCGACCACCAGCACGATTTCGCCCTTGATGTCGCGACCTGCGACACTTTCGGCCAGTTCGACCAAGGTGCCGCGTGTCACCTCTTCAAAACGCTTCGTCAACTCGCGGCACAGCGCCGCCTGTCGATCCGGCCCGAGCGACTCGATCATGTCACGCAGGCAGGCCTCTATTCTGCGCGGTGATTCGTAAAAGATCAGTGAAGCCGGGACCTGCGCCACCTCACGCAGGGCGGATTTTCGCGCCGCACTTTTGGGCGGCAGGAAACCGGCGAAGAGAAACCGGTCGCTGGGCAGGCCGGAGACGCTCAAGGCGCACAGAACGGCCGAGGGGCCGGGGGCTGCCAGAACCGTCAGGCCCTCGTCAATGGCGGCGCGGGCCAGTTGGTAGCCGGGGTCGGCCACAAGGGGCGTTCCGGCCTCGGAGGCATAGGCGACGGACTTGCCGGCCTTCAGCGCCTCGATCAGGCGGGGGCGCATCTGGTCGCCGTTGTGATCGTGATAGGCCAGCACCGGTCGGCCGTTCAGCGGCACGCCGTGGATTTCCATCAGGTGGCGCAGGGTGCGGGTGTCTTCGGCGGCCAGCACATCGGCGCCGCCGAGGATGTCCAGCGCTTTCAGGGTGATGTCGCGGGCGGCGCCGATCGGCGTTGCCACGAAATGCAGGCCGGGCGGGATGCTGCCCGGGTTTGGCGTCCAACTGCTCATGATCGGCGTTCCGGCCCCCGGCTCAAGTTTACATCATCAGTGGTTCCGCTTACTCTGCCTGACGTCAAGGGGCGAGGGGGTATCGCGGGCGCAGGCCCCGTGCTGCGCGGTGCCCCGGTCGATTGTCAGGAGTTTTCCATGGTCGCTTTTCTGTCCCTTGTCCGTCTTGCCTTCCTTCGCCTTGCAGCGGGCCTTGCCGGGCTTGCCCTACTGTCGGCCTGCGAGAGCGGGACTTCGCCCTCTGGCACGGCGGCGGCCTACAACGGGGCCCCGGTCGCCGTGGCGCTTCTGGTGCCTTCGGGCTCGGGTCAGGCGACCGATGATCTGATCGCCACGAGCCTGGAAAATGCGGCGCGGATGGCGATTGCCGATCTGGGCGGGGTCAAGATCGACTTGCGGGTCTATCAGACCGCCGCCAACCCCGACACCGCCGCCGCGATGGCCGTCAAGGCCGTGGACGAGGGTGCGAAGATCATCCTTGGGCCGTTCTACGGGCTTGAGGCCAACAAGGCAGGGGCTGCCGTGGCCGGACGCGGGGTGGATGTGCTGGCCTTCTCCAACAACACGGCCATCGCGGGCGGCAATGTGTTCATCCTTGGCCAGACCTTTGACAGCACGGCGGGGCGTCTGGCCTCTTACGCCGTCTCCAAGGGTCTGACGCGGATCATGATCGTGTCGGACCAGAACCCGGCCGGCGAGGCAGGCAAGACGGCCATCCAGACCGCCGTGACAGCCGCCGGTGGCAGCGTGGCGGCGGTGGGCAGCTACGAGTTCAGCCAGAACGGCATCATTCAGGCGGTCACCGAGATTGCCGCCTCGGCCAAGTCTTCAAGCGCGCAGGCGGTCTTCCTGACGGCGGACACCGGTGGTGCCCTGCCGCTCTTGACCCAGCTTTTGATGGAAAACGGCGTCAAGCCGGAGACGACGCAATATATCGGCCTGACCCGTTGGGACATTCCTTCGGCCAATCTGACGCAGCCGGGTGTGCAGGGTGGCTGGTTCGCCCTGCCGGACCCCGGTCTGGCCCAGCAGTTCCTGACCCGCTATCAGGCAGCCAACGGCAGTGCCCCCCATGCGACGGCGGGTCTCGCCTATGACGGGATCGCCGCCATTGGCGCCCTGATCAAGCAGGGCGGGCCGGGCGCGCTGACGGCCAACGGCCTGACGCAGGGGGCGGGCTTTGTCGGGGTCAACGGCATCTTCCGCTTCTTGCCCAGCGGCGTGAACGAGCGCGGTCTGGCGGTGGCGCAGATCGTCAACCAGCAGGTGACCATCGTCGATCCCGCCCCGCGTGCCTTCGGCGGAGCTGGGTTCTGACGTGAGCATGGCACGGTCCGGCCTGCCTGTGACAGGCCCCTTGCGGGTGGAACCCTTGTTGCTGCCCGCCGAAACCGTGCTGGATCTGGCCGCGCTGCGCGGTCTGGTCGCTGCGACCTGTGCCGGCAAGGTGGCCGACATCCGCGTTGCCCGCAGCGCGGTTGGACGGATCCTGGCCGAGGCGAAGTCCACGGCCAATGCCCGCCTGCAAGAGGCCTTTGCCGCAGATCCGCGCAACGCCCTGCCCCTGACCCGCAGTCAGGCCCGGCTGACCGACGCGCTGGTGCAACTGGCCTTCGAGGCGGCGCAGACCCTGCACCCCTTGCAGATCGCCAGCGATGCCGAGCGCTTGTCGGTGGTGGCGGTCGGCGGCTTTGGCCGCTTGGAAATGGCGCCGCATTCGGACGTCGACCTTTTGTTCCTGTACCCGTGGAAGATCACCGGGCGGGCCGAAAGCGTGATCGAGACCTTGCTTTACATCCTGTGGGACCTGAAGCTGAAGGTCGGCCACTCCAGCCGCACGGTCAAGGACTGCATCCGGCTGGGGCGCGAGGATATCACCATCCGCACAGCCCTGCTGGAGCATCGCCACATCACCGGCGATGCGGCTTTGGCGGCAGAACTGGACGACAAGCTGTGGTCAGAGCTGTTCAAGAACACCGGCAAAGAGTTCATCGAGGCCAAGCTGATCGAACGGACCGAGCGGCACAAGCGGCAGGGCGGCCAGCGCTATGTGCTTGAACCGAATGTGAAAGAGGCCAAGGGCGGCTTGCGTGACCTGCAAACCCTGTACTGGATCGGCAAGTATCTGCACCGGGTGCCCTCGGCCGAGGGCCTTGTGGGGGCGGGGCTTTTGACGGCGGAAGAATTCGCCATGTTCCGCCGGGCCGAGAACTTTCTGTGGGCCGCGCGCTGCCATATGCACTACATCACCAACCGCGCCACCGATCAGCTGACCTTCGACCTGCAGGTCGAAGTGGCCGAGCGGATGAACTACCGCGATTCCGGCGGCAGGCGGGCGGTGGAACACTTCATGCAGGACTATTTCCGCCACGCCACCCGCGTTGGCGAGTTGACCCGCGTCTTCCTGACCGAGCTGGAAGCGCGCCACGCCAAACCGGAAGCCCGGCTGTTGGGCTATCTGAAAAGCCGCAAGCTGGCGCCGGGGTTCAAGCTGCTGCAGGGGCGGCTGGACGTGTCGGACCCGCCAAAGTTCCTGCAGGACCCGCTGAACATCCTGCGGATCTTTGAAGAGGCGCTGGTCACCGGTTACCGGATGCACCCCAACATCATGCGGCTGATCGCGGCGAACCTGTCGCTGATCGACGACGCCATGCGCGACACGCCAGAGGCCGCGAAGGTCTTCCTGCGGCTGCTGCTGGACCACGGCAACCCCGAACGCGCCTTGCGGCGGATGAATGAATTGGGCGTGCTGTCAGCCTTCATCCCCGAGTTTGAGAACATCGTCGCGATGATGCAGTTCAACGTCTACCACCACTACACGGTGGACGAACACATCATCCAGTGCGTCAGTTGCCTCGCCCAGATCGAACGGGGGGAACTGGTCGAGGAACTTCCTGTCGCCTCGGGCATCCTGAAAGCCGGGGTGAACCGGCGGGTGATCTACGTGGCGCTGCTGCTGCATGACATCGGCAAGGGCCGGCCCGAGGATCATTCGATCATCGGGGCGCAGATGGCGCGGCGGATCTGCCCTCGGCTGGGCCTGACGGCGGAAGAGACGGAAACCGTCGAGTGGCTGGTGCGCTATCACCTGTTGATGTCGGACATGGCGCAGAAGCGCGATGTGGGCGACCCGCGCACGGTGCGTGACTTTGCCAAGGCGGTGGAAACCCGCAAGCGGCTGGATCTGCTGACGGTGATGACGGTGTGCGACATTCGCGGCGTAGGTCCCGGCACGTGGAACAACTGGAAGGCCATGCTGCTGCGCCAGCTGTACGGCCTGACCGCCGAGGCGCTGGAAGGCGGGCTGGAAACCTTCAACCGCGAGCGGGCGGTGGAGGACAGCCGCGCCGCCCTGCGCGCCCGCCTGACCGACTGGACACCGGTCGAGATTGCCAAGGAAGCCGGCCGCCACTACGATCCCTATTGGCAGGGCCTGACCACCGACACGCAAGAGGCCTTCGCCCAGCTGTTGCGTGGGCTGAAGGACGACGAAATCCGCATCAACCTGCACCCCGAACCGCAACGCGACGCCACCCGCGCCTGTTTTGCGCTGGCCGACCATCCGGGGATATTTTCAAGGCTGGCCGGGGCTTTGGCCTTGGTCGGGGCCAATGTTGTCGATGCCAAGACCTATACCTCGAAGGACGGCTATGCGACGGCGGTGTTATGGATCCAGGATGCGGAAGGGCACCCCTACGAGGTGTCCAAACTGCCGCGCCTGCGGGGCATGATCGACAAGACCCTGAAGGGCGAGGTGCGGCCGCGCACCGCCTTGGCCGACCGCGACAAGATCAAGAAGCGTGAACGCGAGTTCCGCTTTCCGACCCATGTCACCTTCGACAACGAAGGCTCGGAAATCTACACGATCATCGAGGTCGATACCCGCGATCGCCCCGGCCTGCTGTATGACCTGACGCGGACGCTGGCGGCCAACAATATCTACATTGCCTCTGCCGTCATTGCGACTTATGGGGCGCAGGTCGTTGATGCCTTCTATGTCAAGGACATGTTCGGGCTGAAACTGCATGCCAAGCATCGGCAGGAAAGCCTGGACCGCAAGCTGAGGCAGGCAATCGCCGAAGGGGCCGAACGGGCCGCAGAACGAGCGTAGGGTGACATGAAACCGCAATCTCTGGTCCGCAACATCCTGACGGTTGGGGGGTGGACGCTGGTGTCTCGTGGCACCGGATTTGCCCGCGATGTGATGATGGCCGCCTATCTGGGCACCGGGCCGGTGGCCGAGGCGTTTCTGGTGGCGTTTTCGCTGCCCAACATGTTCCGCCGCTTCTTCGCCGAAGGCGCTTTCAACATGGCCTTCGTGCCGATGTTCGCCAAGAAGCTGGAAGGCGGCGAGGATGCTGAGGGCTTTGCCCGTGACGCCTGGAACGGCATGGTCACGGTACTGCTGGCCTTCACGGTCATTGGCACGATTGCCATGCCGTGGCTGGTCTGGGCCATGGCCTCGGGCTTTGTCGGTGAGCGGTTCGATCTGGCGGTGGAATTCGGGCGGATCTCGTTCAGCTACATCCTGTTCATCTCGCTTGTGGCCTTGCTATCCGGGATTCTCACGACGCATGGCCACTTTTCCGAGGCGTCTTTTGTGCCGGTTCTGATGAACCTGGTCTTCATCGCGGCCATGTGGCTGGCGGTCTGGGCGGGCTGGGACATGGGGCAAACGCTGTCCTGGACGGTGCCGGTCACCGGGGTGGCGCAGTTGGCGTTCACCTGGTTTGCGGCGCGAAGTGCGGGCTACAGTTTCACCTTCGGCCTTCCGCACTGGACGCCGGACCTCAAGCGGCTGGCGTTGATTGCGGGGCCTGCGGTGTTGTCGGGCGGCGTCGTGCAGATCAACATGTTGGTGGGGCGGCAGGTAGCTTCGTATACCGATGGGGCCGTGGCGTGGCTGACCTATGCCGACCGGCTGTATCAACTGCCCTTGGGCGTGGTGGGGATTGCCATCGGCACTGTCCTGCTGCCCGACCTGTCGCGCCGGCTGCGGGCGGGGGACAGCGTCGGCGGTTCCGCCTCGCTGAACCGGGGGGCGGAGTTTGCACTGGCGATGACGTTGCCCGCCGCCGTGGCGCTGGTGGCGATTGCCGAGCCGCTGTGTTCGGTTCTGTATGAACGCGGCGCCTTCTCACCGGGGGATACCAAGGCCACGGCTTTGGTGCTGGCGATCTATGGCGTGGGCCTGCCCGCCTTCGTGTTGCACAAGGTCCTGCAGCCTTTGTTTTATGCGCGCGAGGACAGCCGGAGCCCCTTCCTGTACGCAATCGCCTCGATGATCTCCAACGCGGTGATGGCGATTGGCATGATGCCCTACATCGGGTTTTCCGCCGCCGCATGGGCTACGACCTTGTCAGGTTGGGTGATGGTGGCGCAGCTGTGGCGCGGGTCGCGCAAGATGGGAAGCGAGGCGCATTTCGACGCCCGCTTCAAGCAGCGCCTGCCGCGGATCGTGATCGCCTCGGCTGTCATGGGCGGCGTTCTGTGGGGGGCTGCGCAGCTGATGGACCCGTGGTTGCACCTGCATCTGTGGCGCTATCTGGCGCTTCTGGCCCTGTGCAGCCTTGGAATCGTGACCTATTTCGGCTGCGGCGCCGCAATTGGCGCTTTCCGCCTGTCTGACTTCACCGCCCTGCGCCGTGGGGGCCGGACGGTGAGCGTGGCGGCCGATCCGGGCTGAGCGCGTGAAACTGCCCGCATCGTGATGCCGCAGGCCAAAGACGGGATGGCATTTGGCGTCTGGTCGTGCCCCGAATGGCGGCACGTTGCGGGCCGCCGGACAGGTCGAGGACATGCCGTCGGCTTGCCTGATTCCCGGAAAGGGTCGGTCAGCGTTGCCGGATGCGCGCCAGAACCTTGCTCCACCCGCCCGGGCTGACGGCGAATGACAAGACGAACCCGGTCAGGAACCCGGCGACCTCTGCCGTCCAATCCCAGCCGGCGCCTTGGTTAAGCCCATAGGCCACAAGGGAAAATGCACCAAATGCGATGCGGATGCCCAGAAGGAACCCGATCAGCCGGAACGCCCGCAGACGGCCCGTCCCTTCGGCCGAGGCGCGCAGCCACTGGATGTAGGTGAAGGCCCCGATCAGGCCATAGACCGGAGGATAGCCGCCGATCAGCGGCGCCTGCGTGTAGGGAATCGCCGTATAGGCCACCGCCGCCACAACTGATGACGCCAGAAAGACCGCCAGAACCGACCACCAGTGAAAGACCTCGCCCACGAATTTCGACAGCGCCAGCAGGATCACGATGACGAACACCGCCTGCGTCAGATCGGTGTGGACGAAGGGATAGGTGAAGGGGCGATACAGGCCGTCTACCGGATATTGATGGGCGGCCAGCATCTCACGCAAGTACTGGGGTGAGAAGGCGAAGTCCTGCACCGCCTGTGACCGCCAGCCAATACCGTTCGGCCCGCCGACAATGCCGTTGGCCCCGGCGTTCACCACCAGCTCCATCGCGATCATCGGCAGGGCCAGAAGCCATGTGACGGCGGGCAAGGGGTTGATTGGCGCTTGATTGTGGTCCTGCATGGTGCCTCGCTATGGGGCTTTGATTGACGCCCCTTGCGCGCAGGGATAAGGGCAAGCGCAGCTTTTATCCAGATGGAGTTACCCATGTCCGAGCCGGTCCAAACGCCTCAGACCACCGCCAAGGTTTTCCCGACCCGGATTTTCTCGGGCATTCAGCCCTCGGGCGGGTTGACGCTGGGCAATTACCTTGGGGCGCTCAAGCGCTTTGTGGAAAAGCAGGATGAGGGGATCGAGACGGTGTATTGTCTGGTCGACATGCACGCGATCACGGTGTTTCAGGACCCGGTGAAGCTGCGCCACCAGACGCGCGAGGCGGCGGCGGGCTTCATCGCGGCGGGGATTGATCCTAAGCGGTCGATCCTTTTCAACCAGTCTCAGGTCACGGCACATGCCGAATTGGGTTGGATTTTCAATTGCATAGCGCGCATGGGCTGGATGAGCCGGATGACGCAGTTCAAGGACAAGGCGGGCAAGAACAGCGAAAACGTCTCGCTGGGGCTGTTCGCCTACCCCTCGCTGATGGCCGCCGACATTCTGGCTTACAAGGCCACACATGTGCCGGTGGGCGAGGATCAAAAGCAGCATCTGGAGCTGTGCCGCGACATCGCGATCAAGTTCAACAATGACTACAAGGTGGATTTCTTCCCGGTTGTCGAACCCGTGATCGAGGGTGCTGCTACCAGAGTTATGTCGTTGCGCGACGGCACAAACAAGATGTCGAAGTCAGACCCCTCGGACCAGAGCCGGATCAACCTGACGGATGATGCCGATACCATCGCCAAGAAGATCCGCAAGGCCAAGACCGACATGGACCCGCTGCCGGACCATGTGGATGGCCTGAAGGACCGGCCCGAGGCGAAGAATCTGGTCAACATCTATGCGGCTTTGGCAGGGCATACACCAGCCCAAGTGATCCGCGACTTTGCGGGCGCGCAGTTTGGCACATTCAAGCCAGCCTTGGCCGATCTTGCGGTGGCGAAACTGTCGCCGATCACG
>NZ_CBBQHX010000027.1:0-61400 GCF_964946895.1 Stagnihabitans sp.
GACGGCATCAGCGAAATCAAAGACATGCTGGCCGCTGCCCGACGATCCACCAAAGACTGGCACGACTTCCTGAGGGACTTCGTCACAGATCCCGACATCATTGCCCGCGTCAAGGGCCAACCCCTGCGGTAGCAATCGGTCGATTACGACTTGCGCGCAGCAGGCCGGAATTGAGCCTACGGACCGCCTCTTGCAGTATCGCGGGGGATACGACTGGACGGCGGGGATAAGCACCCAGTGTGTCACTCCGAGAGTCTGCGGGGGAAACGACAGGTTGTGGTCACGATCTTAGTGTCCGCAATAGATGGTGTGGGATGCGAAGCTTGACTCCCTGCAATCGATTGCAACGAGAGGATGTGGCCGATCCCTATACTCACAAATCATTAAAGGATCATCGCTGCCGGATTGACGGCGTACACTAGAAGAAAAACCGCCAACGCGCCTCCTCCCCGCGCTACCGTACCAATTTTTACGTGCAACATTCCCGGTATAAAAGCGGCAAACGCACCAGCAGCTAGTGCCACAAAAGTCCTGAATACAAAAAGCTGAAAGACGGAAGGCTGTGGGATGAAAATCGCCAGCCCAAGCGAAGCGATTAAGAAAGATACACCGATCCACAGTAATGTCTTATCTGTATTGCTCATTCCGTCTGTCCTTGGGTCTGTCCTCATGCCGTAGATAATGGTTGCGGCAACGATATGCTCAACCAACTCGCGATATTCTTCGGGAACCTGATTGATTTGCTCACGAAAGTGCTCCTGTACCTTATCTGCAGGAACACTATGGAGTTTCAAGCTTAGCTCGCGGGCAATCTTTTGGGTCTTGTCAAGTTGCTGAGACACGCATTAACTTCCCGCGACAACCTGATAAACAATCTCAACGTCTCTGCTAGGGACCACTTTTATGCTCTGGTCTGCAGATTCATCATATGCAGTGCCCGGGATTTCACTGAAATGCCTAAAGCGACCGATTTCCGTCTTTGTTACAGGTGACAACAGGCGGTACTCAATTCTTAGCCTACCTTCTTTCGCAAGTTCAGCTGCTTGGCTACTCAAGTCAAAAGGTGAGGGCGCCCCGACAAGAGCACTGATCGCGGGCGCAGACAGCGATTTCGGTCGTTCACCATGCTCCATCTCCGATAGCACTTGGCGAAATTTGCGCTCCCAAGCTTTCATTTCTTCATCTTCTCATAAGCCTGTAGAACCTCTTTAAGGACATATTCATACTCCTGACGGGTCATCTTGGCCGTGAGAAAGAATTCATTGTCAGCTCCGGAGAAGTGGATATTTAGCCCTCGCGTTAGGCCATTGCCACTCAGTAGCGTTAGGTGCGCTCGCAGTACGTTCGCATTGCTTGCATGAAACGTATCAATTGCGTTTACTATGCCTGGGCTATCCAGCATACTCCGCGATGGATCAGCAATTGAAGGTCGAATTCGACCGTCGCTTCCGTCGATATGCTCACTGGCACGAACAGAAAAACGAGTTTTCGCCGCTTCTCGATGCTCCGGAGACCAAACATAGTCTCGAACCCCGGAAAGCGTCATTGGAGAAAATAAACTGGCAGAGAGTAGAGGTTTGAGGTTCTCCAAAAGGGCCGTTGCTTCAATTGAATAGTCTATTGCTTCGCTGTGTGAGTGAATGCGTACCTCGCACAACCCATTTTCGTGGATGCAAACTATATTTGCTGCGCGGTAGGGTTCGGTAGGAACCTTGCGAATAAAATAGCCATCCTCCTGGTACTCTACCGCGAGTTGCGTCAATGCTATATGACGCCGTTCCACAACTTTGATTGTCAGACACTTGCCATGGTGCGACTTCGACAAACGAACTTCAGCAATGACCGGTTTGTCCGGAATATTAACCACATATCGGGAGTTTAGCGCTGGCCAACGAGCGCTTGCACTCAAGATTGACCGCAGCTTTACTTCATCAAATAGTTGCGGCAAAAGCGCGGCTTTGGCATTAAATAACAGAACATGCTGCCGACCAAATTCCTCTGCCTCACACAAGAAATCAACAAGCTCTTGCTTTCCGATGCGGCCCTTTTCGTGCATTGGGCGTAGCCGCTCTCCGATCATGGCGTCCCAGCTTCCAGCTGAGTGCTCGAGTTGGAGACGTCGCAAGAAGTCCTTAGCTTGCTCAAGGGTCGCTTGACTGGGCAACAGTTCGAAAACGTCTTCCACATTGACTGTCGCAAGACCATCTGTCGCCTGACCGTCCATCGCCACCTCAAATCTCCCATACTGATGCCCAAGTTCGCATTCAAAGGCAGTTTTCGCAACAACGCTGTTAAGCCGAAGCGAACCACTTTAGCAGAATGTAGGACAATTCACATGATCCTCAAACCTACTTCCAAGGCGAGCAGAGAACGCATCTTCTTGAAATCGCTGATCGGTTCTACATGTTTCGTTGCTTTTGTGCCACAAATTTGACGTTGGGTAGGGTGATGGTACAGCAGTACGACGCAGCGTTAAACTGCGAAATATCATACCGTTAGCTGTGTGGAGTGGCAGCCCGTAGGGGAGTCGAACCCCTCTTACCTGGTTGAAAACCAGGTGTCCTAACCGATAGACGAACGGGCCACTGCGGCGCTGATTAAGCGAGGCCGTGGGGGGCTGCAAGAGGGGAAATGCAGGAAGATCACGTCTTGCGGCGGGGGCGGCCGTTTTGCCCCGCCCGGGCTTGGCTTTCGCGCCAACCGCGCCACATCTGAGGTCAGTGCCAACAACCAGGGATGTGCTAGCATGATACGGCGCAGAGATATTCTTGGCGGCGCAGGCCTTCTGGCCCTGACCGCCGCAACCGGAGGCTCCATGATGACCCAAGCCGCAACCCCGAACACCGAAACCGCACCGGCCTGGACCTTCGAGTCGATCTATGGCGGCAGCTATGCCTCCAAGGATTTCGCGGGCAAGGCGATCTTGCTGGTCAACACCGCCTCGCTGTGTGGCTATACCCCGCAGTATTCGGCGCTGCAGAAGCTTTATGACACCTACAAGGCGCAGGGGCTGGTGGTCTTCGCCGTGCCCTCGGACGATTTCCATCAGGAAAAGCCCAGCAATGGCGAGGTGAAGACCTTCTGCGAGCTGAACTATGGCATCACGATGCCGATGTCGGTGATTTCCAATGTCACCGGGCCGGATGCAGTTCCCCTGTACCAATGGCTGCGCAAGACGGCAGGGTTCTCGCCCGAATGGAACTTCAACAAGGTGCTGTTTGACCGCAAGGGCCATGTCGTGGGCACCTGGCGCTCCGGCCCCGAACCCTTGGGCGGTGAGATTGAGGCCGCCGTGCAGAAGGTCCTGTCAGAGGGATGAACGGTGGCCCGACAACAGCCGGGCCAGCCATGGCCCGGTGAACAGCACCAGCAGGAAGCGTGACATCTGCATCGCCATCACGAATGGCACATCTACCGGGGTCGAGGCCGATATGATGGCGACGGAATCGGCGCCTCCGGGGCTGGTGGCCAGATAGGCGGTCAAGGGGTCAACCCCCGCAACCTCAACCAGCACCAGCGCCGCGCCGCCACAGATCGTGATCAGCGCCAGGATCGAGGCGAAGACGCGCGGGAACACCCGGGCGGCATGGCCCAGAATGGCAGGGGTGAACCGCAGCCCGATGGCCCAGCCGATGGTGGCATAAGACAGCGCCAGCAACCACGGCGGCAGCACAATCGTCAGCCAGCCCGACTGGATCAGCGCCAGCCCGGCAAACATCGGCAGCAGAAAACTGCCCCCCGGAATCCGCAACCAAAGCCCGGCGAAGGCCAGCCCCGCCGCAAGGGCCAGCGTCGTGGCGATGGCCAGGGCGGAGACCGGCGGAAACCAGATGACCTCGGGCACCTTGCCCCCCGCCACGCCAAACGCATGCGCCACCAGCGTCGCCGCCACCGCCACGCAGGCCACGCGCAGATATTGCATGAAGGCCACCAGCCGGATGTCGGCGCCATAGTCCCCCGCGACGATGGTCATGACCGAGGCCGCTCCGGGTGCGGACCCCCAGATCGCCGTGGTCCCCGGCAACAGCCCGCTCCGCGCCAGAACCCAGCCCAGACCGGCGGACACGATGATGGTCGACAGCGTCCCCGCCACCACGATCGGCCACTTTGCCGCCACCTCGGCCAGCATCGAGGCGGGCAGGATCGTGGCGATCATCAGCCCGACCATGCCTTGCGCAAAATGCATCGCCGCCGGTGGCAGCGCCAGCCCAGTGCCGCTGACCGACAGCAAGACCGCCGCCACCATCGGCCCCAGCAGCAGCGCCGCAGGCAGGTGAAACCGCTCCAGCCCCGCCGTGAAAAGCGCCGACAGCGCGATCAGCGTGCCCCAGCGCAGGGCGCGCCTGCCATCCATCACCTCTATGCTGCGCACGCTGCTGTCTTTCCTCAGGGACACCGTCCGCCTGTGCTACAGGCCGCCCCATCGCCCCGCAATGCCGGCTTGGGCATATCTGCCTTGCCTTGACTTCGTATCAGACGTAAACAAACCTCATCGCAGGAGGATCCGATGGCGGTCAAGAAAGAAGAGCGTCTGCTCAACGTGGGGATTCTGGGCTGCGGCCCGATCTCGCAATTCGCCCATCTGGAATCCGTGCAGAAGGGCCGCAACACCACCCTCTACGCCGTCTGTGACGTGGACGAGGGGCTGGCCACCCGCTTCGGCACCTTCTACGACGCCGAACGCATCTACCCCGAGTATGACCAGATGCTGGCCAATGACGCGGTCGAGGCGGTGATCATCGCCACCTCTGACGCTTTCCACGTCCCCGCCGCGATCAGGGCGCTGCAGGCCGGCAAACACGTTCTGTGTGAAAAGCCCATCGGGCTTTCGGTGGAAGAAGTGCTTGATCTTCAGGCCGCCGTCCACGCCTCGGGCAAGGTCCTGCAAGTGGGTCACATGCTGCGCTTTGACCCCGGCATCCAGTCCGCCCATGATTTCCTGCAGGCTGAGATGGGCGAGATCCTCGCCCTCAAAGCCTGGTACTGCGACTCGACCGCCCGCTACACCAACACCGACGCCATCCAGCCGATGCCCCGTGTGGGCTCCCGGCCGCTGAAACCGCAAGGCAACCCCAAGGCCAACCTCAAGCGCTACAACATGCTGGCGCATGGCTGCCACCTTCTGGACCTCGCCCGCTACCTCTGCGGCCCGATTGTCGAGGTTCAGGCCCGCCACCGCGAGAAATACGGTGCCATGTCGTGGTTCGTCGATGTCGAGTTCGAAAACCGCGCCCTTGGCCATCTTGACCTGACCCTCTCCGTCCGGATGGACTGGCACGAGGGCTTCCAGATCTATGGCGAAAACGGTTCGATTGCCGCCAAAATCCTGAACCCCTGGTACTACCGCGCGTCCGAGGTGGACATCTTCCGCGAGGCTGATGCCTCCACCCACCGCGTGCTTGGGGCGGACGGGCATTTCTACCGCCGCCAGCTTGAAGGCTTCGCCGACGTCATCCTGAAAGGCGCCCCGCAAACCGGTGCCACCATCGAAGACGGTCTGGCCTCGGTCCGCGGCATGGTCGCGATCATGCAATCGGCGGAAACCGGCAAGCCGGTGACGTTGGCGGAGGCCACGGGTCCAGTATGATCCCCGCCATCTTCTCCCGCACCTACCCGCTGACGACCGCCGCAGAAACCTTCGCGGCCGCCCGCGCCGATGGTTTCGCGGCCGTGCAATTCAACCTCTCCAACCTCGGCCACGCCCCGCTGCCCGACAGCCTGCCGGACGGCCTCGCCAAAGCGGCGGCGCAAGCCGCCAGCGCTGGCATCATCATCAGCGCCCTGTCCGGCACCTGGAACATGGCCCACCCCTACGCGGCCTTCCGCGCCGCGCAGCGCCCGAAGTTCCTGAATGTCCTGATCGCCGCCAAGCACCTCAACACGCAGATCGTCACCCTCTGCACCGGCTCTCGCGACACCACCAACATGTGGGCCGCCCACCCGGACAACAGCACGCCGCAAGCCTGGGCTGACCTGACCACCGAACTCTCATGGGCGCTGGACCAAGCGGCCCTCCTCGGTCTCAACCTCGCCATCGAGCCTGAACCCGCCAACGTCATTTCCGACGCCGAAACCGCCCGCCGCGTCCTTGACCAGATGCAGGCCCCGCACCTCGGCATCATCCTGGACGCCGCCAATCTGATCCCGGCCAACCAAGCCCCCAACCAGCACACCATCCTCTCCCAAGCCCTTGACCTGCTGTCAGAAAACCTCCTCCTCGCCCATGCCAAGGACCACGACGCCACCGGAAAGGTCACCCCACCGGGCGATGGCATCATCGACCTCCCGGCCTTCACCGCCGCCCTGAAAGCCGCAGGCTATACCGGCCCCCTGATCGGCCACGGCTTTGACGTCGCCGACGCACCCCGCGCCGGTCAGTACATCACCGCCCTCTGCCGCCCATGAAAAGCACCTTCCAAACCGCCGACGGCACCACCCTCGCCTACGAGGTAGAGGGCGAGGGCCGCCCCATCCTCTGGCAGCACGGCCTGGGCGCCACCTCTGCCCAACCGGCCGAGGTCTTTCCGGCCCATTTCCAACGCATCACCCTGATCTGTCGCGGCCACGAAGGCTCGCAACTCGGCGACCCCGCAAACCTCTCCATCGCCCAATTCACCGATGACGCCATTGCCCTCCTCAACCACCTCAACATCCCATCCATCGCCGCCGGAGGCATCTCCCTCGGCGCCGCCATCGCTCTGCGCCTCGCAGCCCGCCACCCCACCCGCATAGAAGCCCTCATCCTCGCCCGCCCCGCCTGGGTCACCGAACCGGCCCCCGACACCATGAAAGCCTACCTTGACGTCGCCCGCCTGCTTGCAAGGCACGGCGCGATCGGCCGCGCCCTGTTCCAATCCGGCCAGATCTACCGCGACCTCAGCACAGCCTCCCCCGACAACGCCGCCTCCCTCGTCACCTTCTTCACCAGACCCAACCCCGAAACCACCACCGCCCTTCTCTCCCGCATCCCTCTCGACGGCCCCGGCGTCACCGAAGCCCAGCTCCGCGCCCTGAAACTCCCGACCCTCATCCTCACCACCCCCGAGGATCACGTCCACCCGCCCGCCTATGGCCAGGCCCTCGCCGCCTTGATACCGCACGCCACCCTGACCAGCCTGACCCCCAAAGGCCGCGACAAACCGCGCCACATCGCCGAGGTCCAAGCCGCCCTCGCCGCGTTCCTTGCATGATCACCACCCGCCTCCTGCGCCACATCAACGCGCTGCGCTGTCTGCGCCTGCTGCAAGGCGGCGCCCGTCTCAGCCGCGCCGACATGGCCCGCGCCTTGGGCCAAACCCGCGCCACCGTAGGCTATGCCGTGGCCGAACTGGCCGAAGCCGGCCTGATCCTCGAATCCGAAACCGCTCCAACCGGCATCGGTCGCCCCGGCGTCGCCCTGACCCTCAACCCCAACGGCGCCCATTTCATCGGGGTCGAGATCGACAGCCGCGCCATCACCGCCATCCTGTTGAACCTGAACATGCAGGTCACCGCCCGCGCCTCCATCGCCACCGGCCCGGACTACCAAGACCCCCACGCGATGACCGCCCGCATCATCACGCTGGCCAAATCGCTCACCACCGCGCCGCTTCAGGGCCTTGGCCTGGCCATCCCCGGCCTCGTCGGTCGCGAAGGCCAGATCGTCAACGCCCCGATCCTCGGCTGGCGCAACCACCCCATGCAGGCCGCCCTCTCCGACGCCTTCCCCGACATGGCCGTCGAGGTGGTCAACGACGCCTTCGCCTTCGCCAGTGCCGAACTCGCCTGCGCCGAAACCCCGCTCAACCTCCTGATGGTGCTCTTGGCCGAAGGCGTAGGCTCGGCCCATATCGCCCAAGGCAGGCTGATCCAGGGCGCCTTTGGCTTTGCCGGGGAACTGGGCCACATGCGCATTGCGACAGCCACCCGCTCCGGCAAGTTCGAAACCATGGCCGGCGCTGCGGGCTTTCCCCATGTCATGCGGCAGGGCAGGGCGGTCGCCGAAGGCGCAGCCCTCCTCCTGCACACCCAAGACACCCCGGAAACCCAGCACGCCCTTGCCCTCTGGGCGGAATCCCTCGCCTACGGCCTGGCCAATGCCGCGCTCCTGCTTGACCCCGACCGCATCGTGCTGGGCGGCCCGCTCTCGGCCCTCTACCCCCTTGTCGCAGCCCGGGTTGAGGCCCATCTAGAGGGTCTGATGCTGGAAGGCCCCACGCGCCCGACCCTGCACCTCGCCCGCTTTGGCGCCGAGGGGGCCGCCATCGGCGCCGCCGCCCGCCTGCGCGAACGCCTTTTCACCCTGCCGGATCTGGAGGAAACCACCCTTGCCAAATCCGCCTGACCCCGTCGCAGCCCGATCTTTCCATCCCACCAAACCCGTGTCAGACAGGCGGCAGTAAATACCCCGCGAACCCGCAAAGGACCGCAGAAATGACCAGCAAACTGGACCAACTCGCCAAGATGACCGTCGTCGTGGCGGATACCGGCGACCTCGACGCCGTGCGCCGCCTTGCCCCGCAAGACTGCACGACCAACCCGTCCCTCGTGCTCAAGGCCATGCAAAGCCCCGCCAGCGCTGACAAATTCGCCGAAACCGTGGCGCGGCTGAAAGGCCATGCCAACCCCGTCGCCGCCATCGTGCAAGACTTGACCGTGGGCTTGGGCGCGCAACTCGCCGCCATCGTCCCAGGCCGCGTCAGCACGGAAGTCGACGCCCGCCTGTCCTTCGACAAGGCCGCCTCCATCGCCAAGGCCCGTGCGCTGATCGAAGCTTACGCCAAACTCGGCGTGCCGAAAGACCGCATCCTGATCAAACTCGCCTCCACCTGGGAAGGCATCCAGGCCGCGCGAGAGCTGGAAAAGGAAGGCATCCAGTGCAACCTGACCCTGCTCTTCTCGATGGCGCAAGCCAAGGCCTGCGCCGATGCCGGCGTTTTCCTGATCTCGCCCTTCGTGGGCCGCATCACCGACTGGTACAGCAAATCCACCGGCAAGACCTTCACGGCGGAAGAAGACCCCGGCGTCCTTTCCGTCCGCCGCATCTATGACCACTACAAATCCCACGGGATTCAAACGGTTGTCATGGGCGCGTCCTTCCGCAACCCCGGCCAGATCGAAGCCCTCGCAGGCTGCGACCGCCTGACCATCTCCCCCGACCTCATCGCCAAACTGGCCGAGGATCAGGGCGATCTGCCGCGCAAGCTGTCCGCTGGTGCCGTGCAAGGCAAAGCCGCCCCCATCTCGGAAGCCGATTTCCGGTGGGAGCATAACGAAGACGCCATGGCCACCGAAAAGCTGGCCGAGGGCATCCGCAACTTCCACATCGACACGGGCAAGCTGGAAGCCCTGGTCGCGGCGAAACTCTGACCCCCAACGGGCGCCCCGCCAAGGGGCGTCCGCCACCCATAGGAACAGCATGGCACGACCCGACGCACATTGGCTGGACACCCTGCCGAAACCCACCCTGATCGCCGAATTCTCGTTGTGGAGCGCTGATTTGGGCGCACTCCGCCAAGACATGGCGCGCGTCGATCCCCATGTCGACCTCTACCACATTGATGTCTCGGACGGTCATTTCGTCCCCGCCCTCCTGTTCTTCCCCGACCAGATCGCCAATCTGCGCAAAACCACCGCCAAACCCTTCCACGTCCACCTGATGGTCAAGGACGACGTTCTGCTCTCCCAGATCGACCAGTTTGCCGAGGCGGGGGCCGACCTCATTTCCATCCACGCCGAAACCGCCCCCGCGATCCTCGACGCCGCCCTGACCCGCATCGCCTCTCTCGGCCTCAAATCCGGCCTCGTCCTGCAACTCCACACCCCGGTGGCCGATGCCGCCCCGTGGCTTCACCGCGTAAGCTTCCTGACCCTCGTTTCCACCGCCATCGGCATCAAGGGCGTCCAGCCCGATGAAACCACCTACCTCCGCCTGGCCGAGGCCCGCAGGCTCCTGAACACCCAAGCCCCCCACGTCATCCTTGCCGCCGACGGTGGCATCCGCGACCACACCGTCCCCCGCATGCGCGCCGAAGGGGCCCAAACCGTCGTCCTGGGCTCCCTCGCCTTCACCGCGCCGGACCTGCCGGCCCGCATGGCATGGCTTGCTGACCTGACATGACCGACCTCGCGCTGGCGATCGACCTTGGCGGCACCAACATAAGGGCGGGCCTGATCGACCCGTCCGGCACCATCGTCACGCAGGCTGAAACGCGCACACTGGCGATGGACGGTCCCGACATCGTCCTCGACCAGATCGCCGCCCTTGCCGCGCAAGTCCTGCACGGCACCAAGGTCAAAGGCATCGGCATGTGCGCCCCCGGCCCCCTCGACACCCTCACCGGCCAGACCTTCTTCATCCAGACCCTTGCGGGCTTCGAAGGCTTCCCCCTCCGCCAAGCCCTGTCAGACCGCCTGCACCTGCCCGTGCAGGTCGAAAATGACGGCATCGCCGGCGCCTTGGCTGAACTGTGCCACGGGGCAGGGCGGACCTGTCAGGATTTCATCTACGTCACGATTTCCACCGGCATCGGCGGCGGCATCATTGCCGAGGGCCGACCCCTGCGCGGGCGTCGCGGCATGGCCGGCCACCTTGGCCACATGCTGTTCCACCGCGACTGGCCCCGCCACCTTGGCGCCAAACTCCCCTGTTTCGAGGATTGGGGCGCCGGTCCCGCCCTCACCGCCCGCGCCACCGCCCTTGCCGCGCAAACCCCATCGTCAACGCTCCACTCCCGCCAACTCGACGCCCGCGCCGTCTACCAAGCCGCCGCCAGCGGCGACCCGCTCGCCCAAACCCTCGTGCACGACGAAGCCGAACTCCTCGGCCTCGGTTTCGCCAGCCTCTCCCACATCCTGTCGCCGCACGCCATCATCCTCGGCGGCGGCATGGCGCAGGCCTGGGACCAGCTCTATCCCACGATGCAAGCCACCCTCGATGCCCACCTCAAGCCAGGCTTCGAAGGCATCCCGATCCTGCGCGCCCAGCTTGGCACCACCTCCAGCCTGATCGGCGCCGCCTGCCTGATCTTCCGCCCCGAACTCGCCGCCCACCCCTGATGTTTCGCGGGGACAACCGTGGGGTCGCAGCGCCTGATTTTTCGTACGAAAAATCGAGGATTCCCTCCGCGCCAATCCCGGCCTACACTCCCCCCAGATAACCGGCTGAGTCGGTTCAAATTCAGGGGAAATGACATGGCCAAAGGTCTCGGCAAACGCAAGGAAACCAAGAAGCCCAAGAAAGAGGTTGTGAAGCCCGGCCAGACCATCGCCGTGGCCTCGACCAAGGGCGGCCTGAACGTCAACAAGCCGAAAGAATAAGGGCAGGGGGGTCACGCCCCCTCCTTCACCGCCTCCATCGCCACGTAAGTGGAGGTGCCGGCCACATGCGGCAGGGCCGAAATCCGCTCGGCCAGCACGCGCCGGTACGCCTGAATATCCGAAGTCCGCACCTTCAGCAGATAGTCGAACCGGCTGGCGATCATGTGGCACTCTTCGATCTCCGGCACCGTCAGCACCGCCTTGTTGAAGGCCTGCAACGCCGCCTCCCGCGTGTCCGACAGCCGCACTTCGACAAAGGCCACATGCGCCTGCCCCATCTTCACCCGGTCGAGCCGCGCGCCATAGCCCCGGATCACGCCGCAAGCCTCCAGCCGCTTCATCCGCGCCTGCGTGGGGGACTTTGACAGGCCAATCCGTGCGGCGAGTTCGGTGGCGCTGATCCGCCCCTCGGCCTCCAGCACTTCCAATATCGCCTGATCATAGCTGTCCAGCAGGTCATTCGGCATGTCTACGCCCCAAAATTCAGTCCATTCGCCTGCCATTTGGCCCATGTTCAGGACAAAGGCCTGTCAAACCCCTGATAAGATGCCGCAAAGCCAAGGGGAAGCCAAATGACAAACACCAGCATGAACGCATCGTGGGACATCATCGCACACGGGTCCTTGGCGGATGAGGCCACCCTCGTCGCCCAAAACCTCGCCAACGCCCGGCTAGACCCCCAGGCCCGCGCCGCCATCACCACCCAGGCCGCCGCCCTCGTCTCTGCCATCCGCGCCTCCGCCAAACCCGGCCTCATGGAGGTCTTCCTCGCCGAATACGGCCTTTCCACCGACGAAGGCGTGGCCCTCATGTGCCTCGCCGAGGCGCTGCTGCGCGTCCCCGACGCCCCCACGATGGACGCCCTGATCGAAGACAAGATCGCCCCCGCCGACTGGGGCCGCCACCTGGGGCGTTCCGCCTCCAGCCTCGTCAACGCCTCCACCTGGGCCCTGATGCTGACCGGCAAGGTGCTGGACGACCGCGAGCCCGGCATCGTAGGCCACCTCCGCGCCGCCATGCGCCGCCTTGGGGAGCCGGTGATCCGCACCGCCGTCACCCGCGCCATGAAGGAAATGGGCCGCGCCTTCGTCCTTGGCGAAACCATCGACGCCGCCATGACCCGCGCCCGCGACCTCGAAGCCAAAGGTTACACCTACTCCTACGACATGCTCGGCGAAGCCGCGAGAACCGAAGCCGATGCCCACCGCTATCACCTGTCCTACTCCGCCGCGATCACCGCCATCGCCCGTGCCGCCACGACCGGCGACATCCGCACCAACCCCGGCATTTCCGTCAAACTCTCCGCCCTCCATCCCCGCTACGAGGTCGCCAACCGCGCATCCGTCCTCACCGAACTCGTCCCCCGCGTCCGCGCGCTCGCCGGCCTCGCCCGCGCCGCAGGCCTCGGCCTGAACATCGACGCCGAAGAAGCCGACCGCCTCTCCCTCTCCCTCGAAGTCATCGAAGCCACCCTGTCGGACGAAAGCCTAAAAGGCTGGGACGGCTTCGGCGTCGTCGTCCAAGCCTACGGCCGCCGGGCAGGGGCCGTGATCGACTGGCTCCACGCCCTCGCCACCAAACTCGACCGCAAGATCATGATCCGCCTCGTCAAAGGCGCCTACTGGGACTCCGAAATCAAACGCGCCCAAACCCTCGGCCTGACCTCCTTCCCCGTCTACACCCGCAAGCAGGGCACCGACGCCTCCTACCTCGCCAACGCCCGCAAACTCCTGTCGCTCACCGACCGCATCTACCCCCAATTCGCCACCCACAACGCCCACACCGTGGCCGCCATCCTCCAAATGGCCACCGACGCCAGCCTCCCCCCCGGCGCTTACGAATTCCAACGCCTCCACGGCATGGGCGAACGCCTCCACGACATCGTCCTGACCGAAAACCACACAAACTGCCGCATCTACGCCCCCGTCGGCGCCCACCGCGACCTCCTCGCCTACCTCGTCCGCCGCCTCCTCGAAAACGGCGCCAACTCCTCCTTCGTCAACCAGATCGTCAACGAGGACCTCTCCCCCGAGGCCGTCGCCGCCTGCCCCCTGACCCAACTCGAAGCCCTTCCCCCCACCAGCAAAGCCATCCCCCCCGGCACCGACCTGTACCTCCCGCGCCAGAACTCCAAAGGCTACGACCTCACCTCCGCCACCGACCTCGCCGCCATCGAAGCCGCCCGCACCCCCCACCTCAAAACCATCTTCGAAGCCGCCCCCCTTCTGGCAGGTCCCATCGCCGGCGCCCTCCGCTTGGGGCTAGCCAACCCGTCAGACGGCACCCTCACCGGCCACGTCGTCACCTCCGGCCAACCGGACGTCGAAACCGCCCTCCGCCTCGCCGAACCTTGGATCGCCCCCGCCCACATCCGCGCCCAGATCCTCAACAAAGCCGCCGATCTCTACGAATCCCACTTCGGCCCCATCTTCGCCCTCCTGACGCGAGAGGCCGGCAAAACCCTCCCCGACGCCGTCTCCGAACTGCGCGAGGCGGTGGATTTCCTGCGCTACTACGCCACCCAAATCCCGAATACCCCGGCCCCACTCACCAAAGCCCGCGGCACCTTCGCCTGCATCTCCCCCTGGAACTTCCCCCTCGCCATCTTCACCGGCCAGATCGCAGCCGCCCTCGCCACCGGCAACGCCGTCATCGCCAAACCGGCCGAGCAAACCCCGCTGATCGCCCACCTCGCCACCACCCTCCTCCTCCAAGCCGGCGTCCCCACCACCGCCCTGCAACTCCTCCCCGGCGACGGCCAAATCGGTGCCGCCCTCACCAAAGACCCCAGAATCAAAGGCATAGCCTTCACCGGCTCCACAGAAACCGCCCTGAAAATCCGCGCCAACATGGCCGCGCACCTGGACCCCTCCGCCCCCCTCATCGCCGAAACCGGCGGCCTCAACGCCATGATCGTCGATAGCACCGCGCTGCCCGAACAAGCCGTCCGCGACATCATCGCCTCAAGCTTCCAATCCGCAGGCCAACGCTGCTCCGCGCTGCGCTGCCTCTACGTGCAGGAAGACATCGCCCAAACCGTCCTCCACATGCTCGAAGGCGCGATGGACACCCTCACCATCGCCAACCCGTGGGCGCTCTCCACCGACTTGGGCCCGGTCATCGACGCCGAAGCCCAAACCGCCATCACCGCCTACATCGCCCAAGCCCGCGCCGAAGGCCGCCTGATCAAACAACGCACCGCCCCGCAAACCGGCACCTTCATCCCCCCCACCATTCTCCGCGTCAGCGGCATCCAAGACATGCCAAGGGAGATCTTCGGCCCCGTCCTCCACGTCGCCACCTTCAAGGCGGGGGAGGTCGACAAAGTCGTCCAAGCCATCAACGCCACCGGCTACGGCCTGACCTTCGGCCTGCACTCCCGCATCGACGACCGCGTGCAATCCGTCGTCTCTTCGGTCAAGGCGGGCAACATCTACGTCAACCGCAATCAGATCGGCGCGGTCGTAGGTTCCCAACCCTTCGGTGGAGAGGGCCTCTCCGGTACCGGCCCCAAAGCCGGCGGCCCGCACTACCTCCCCCGCTTCACCCGCACCCCGGCTCCCGCATCCCAACCGGAAGCCACCACCACCGACGAATCCACCATCGCCGCCGCCCTCATCCTCCAAGCCCCAACCCAAGCCCCAACCCAAGGCCCCACCCAAGCCCTCCCCGGCCCAACCGGCGAATCCAACCGCCTCACCAGCCTCTCCCGCCCCCCCGTCCTCTGCCTCGGTCCCAACGCCGCAGCCCAAGCCCAAGCGATCCGCGCCCTCGGCGGCCAAGCCATCGAGGCCCCCGGTCTCGACCCTGCAGCCCTCACCCGCCTGCAAGGCTTCTCCGGCGCGCTATACTGGGGCGACGAAGCCACGGCCCGCACCTACGCCCAAGCCTTGGCAGGGCGCCAAGGCCCCATCCTCCCCCTGATCACCGACCAACCCGACCAAGCCCACGCCCTCATGGAACGTCACATCTGCATTGACACCACCGCCTCCGGAGGCAACGCCCAACTCCTGGCCGAGGTTGGCGCCTGACGCTTGACACCGTAGCACTTCCGCCTTCCGTTAGCCAAAACGGAGGGCGCCATGCGCGGAACCTGCCATTGCGGCGCTGTAGAACTGGAAATCACCCTGACGGACGGCTTCAAAACCGCCCGCCGCTGCGACTGCTCCTTCTGCCGCAGGCGCGGGGCCATCGTCGTCTCCGCCCCCCTCTCAGGCGTCAAGATCCTGAAAGGCCAGGATAACCTGACCCTCTACCAATGGGGCACCCGCACCGCCAAGCACTGGTTCTGCAAGACCTGCGGCATCTACACCCACCACCAGCGCCGCTCTGACCCCAGCCAATACGGCATCAACGTCGGCATCCTCGACGGCATCACCCCGCGTGATCTGGGCGACGTCGCTTGGGTCGACGGCGTCAACCACCCGGCAGACCGGCAACCCTCTTGACCCAAGCCGCCAAAACGCCACCTTGATCGCATGATCCCGATCCGCGACCACAACCCCTCCGGCATCCAGCCCCGCATCACGCAGGGGCTGATCGCCCTGAATCTCGCCGTCTTCCTCTATTCTCATCTGGTCCTGAAAGGCGCCGATCAGGACATCTTCCTGTTCAACTACAGCTTTATTCCGTTCCGCCTGCATTTCCATGCCCGGCTGGAAACCCTGCTCACCGCCATGTTCCTGCATGCCGGCTGGCTGCATCTGGGCGGCAACATGCTGTTCCTGTGGATCTTTGGCGACAATGTCGAGGCGCGCTTCGGCCGCCTCGGCTTTCTGGCCTTCTACCTCGGCTGCGGCGTGGCAGCGGCCCTCGCGCAATTCCTGCACGATCCCTATGCCCGCACCACCGTGCTGGGCGCCTCGGGGGCCATCGCGGGCGTGCTGGGCGCATATCTCAGATTCTACCCCAGGGCCCGGGTCGATGTGTTCTTCTTCTTCGTGATCTTCTGGAAAACCCTGCCCATCCCGGCCTGGCTGGTCCTCGGAGCCTGGATCGCCATGCAAACCTGGTCCGGCCTCTCAGACCCGATGCTGACCGACGGCGTCGCCTATTGGGAGCATATCGGCGGTTTCGCCACCGGCTTCCTGATCGCGCTCCTGTTCAAACGCCCCGCCGCCGCGCACCACAGCGCCGAACCCCGCCTCAACCGCAGCGCCATCCCGCCGGTTCCGCGCCGCCCGTGACCGCCTTCATTCAGGCCCAAATATCCCGCGGGGGGTCTGGGGGGCGCGAAGCCCCCCAGCCGGGTCCGCAGAGCGCGCTGGCAGCGAACCGCCTCAGGTGTTCCGGATCGCCTTGCACAGCGGCCCGAACAGCCCGTCATTGCCGCAGATGATCGAGCCCGAATCAAGGATATCATCCCCCTCGCGCACCGCTTCGGCAAAGCCGCCGGCCTCGCGCACCAGCAACAGACCCGCCGCCATGTCCCACGGCTGCAACTCGCGCTCCCAGTAGCCGTCAAACCGGCCGCTCGCCACATAGGCAAAGTCCAATGACGCCGCACCCCAGCGCCGCACCCCGGCACAGGCCGGCATCAGCCGCGCCAGATCCGCCACCGTCGCCGGCAGGGTCCGCTTGGCACCAAAGGGCACGCCGGTGGCGAAAAGCCCCTCATGCATGTGCCGCCGTCCCGACACCCGCAGACGCCGCTCGTTCATCCAGGCGCCCGCACCCTTTTCGGCCCAATACATCTCGTCCTTGGCGGCATCGAACACCACGCCCGACACGATCTCGCCCTTGTGTTCCAGCGCAATCGACACCGCCCAATGCGGCAGCCCGTGCAGGAAGTTGGTCGTGCCATCCAGCGGATCGACAATCCAGCGCCGCGTCGGGTCCGCCCCCGGGGTCGAGCCGGTTTCCTCACCCAGCCAACCATAGGTCGGCCGACCTTCCATCAGATCTTCCTTGATCAACCGCTCCGCCTCGCGGTCGGCCTTGGTCACGAAATCGCCGGGTCCCTTGGCAGAGACCTGAAGGTTTTCCACCTCGCGGAAGTCTTTGACCAAGGCACGGCCAGCTTTGCGGGCGGCTTTGATCATCAGGTTGAGGTTGGCACTGCCTTGCATGGGGCACTCCGAAAGGTGGGGCTGGAACGGCGGGGGAATACACGGGTGCGTCCTTGAAGGAAAGGCCCAAAGGCGGCGCGGCGGGCAAGGCGGCCCTGCGTTTTCCCGCCCGATTGGATCAAATCGCGAAATTCTCTGTCAACGGAACGGCATTCTTGGCAAGCCTCCCGGCCAAGGCTAGGCTCGGCGCAGCCAGAAGGTTGCCTGCATGCCGGACCGAACCTCTTCTCTTGCGGCCCGGATCGCCGCCGCCCGCGCCGAGATGGCCAGCCTCTGCGCCACCTGGCGCGCGCTGTCGGCGCGCTGCGCACCCAAACCCCGGGTCGAGGCCGAGGCGCAGGTGTTCAACCAGATGGTTCTGGCCCTCGATGCCTGGGTCCTGCCGGGCCTGCGCCGGCCCGACGCTGCGCCGCTGGCCGAATTGCGCCTGCTCGCCCTTGGGCTCACCCGCCACAACGGCCGCTTTCCCCATGACCCGCCCGCCGCCTGGCAGCCTGCGGTTTCGGTGACCGGCTACCACCCCGGCGACCGCATCGCCCTGTCCGAGGCCGCGTTCTCCCGCCTCGCCACAGCCTGCCTTGACGCCTGCCTTGACGCCTGCCTTGACGCCTGCCGTGATGCCCGTCTTGACGCCGTCCGCCCCGCCACCTGACCCTGCGGGTGCCGCCCTTGCGGGCGTTGCGTTAACCCCGGCCCGTGGCACGGTCTGTAGCTACCGAAACCCGACGCAGACCCTACAGGAAAACGACGCCATCACGACCGAACCAACCCCCTAATTTCCCACGTTAACCCTGCTGCCGCAGACCGATTCGCCGCCCGCACCACCGGCAGATCGCCCCGCCTACCCCAGTTCCCCGGCAAAGAAGGCCTCCGGATCATCGACCTCGACCAGCCGCTTGCGGTCGATCCACCAGAACCGGCTGCCCACGTTGCGCACAAAACTGCGGTCATGGCTGACCAGCAGACAGGTCGCGCCCTGAGTCAGCAATTCGCTCTCCAAGGCCTCCTGCCCCTCGATGTCCAGATGGTTGGTCGGCTCGTCCAGCAGGTAGAAATTCGGCCGCGCCAGCCGCAACAGCAGCATCGCCAACCGCGCCTTCTGCCCGCCCGACAGGGCTGCCAAGCCCTTGATCTGCATATCAGATCGGATGCCAGCCTCGGCCAGCATGCCCCGCGCCGGCCCATCCCCCGTCTTGCACGCCGTCACCAGATCCATCGGCGTGGCCTTGCCCGGCAGCAGCGCCAGACCCTGATCGGCATGCCCCAAAACCACCGAGGCGGCCCCCCGGATCGCCTCATGTCCGCCGGTCAAGGCCTGCAAAACGGCCCGCACCATCTGGGTCTTGCCCGCCCCGTTCGGGCCCAAAAGCACAACCCGGTCGCCCTTCTCGATCCACTTCTGCCCGGTCTTGAACAGCAACCGCCCGTCCGGGGTCGCCACACTGGCATCGTTCAACGTCACCAAAGCCTTTGCGTGGGTGCCCGAATTGGCCAACCTGATCTCCCCCGCCGAGACCTCCCGGAACGCCGCCTTCGCCTGCGCCTCGATCTTTTCTGCCCGTTCTTTCAAGTGCTTAGTCTTAGAGACCAGCAGATCAGAGCCGCTGTTGATCCCGATATTCTTCAGCTTCGCCGCCTGCCGCCGCAGCTGATCGGCACGCGCCAGGTCATTGTCGAACTGCCGCCCCTGCGCTGCATCCGCCTCGCTCAGCGCGGCTCTGGCGCGGCTGAAGGGCAGGGCGAAAACCCGGCTGCCCAGATCGCGCAAGAACAGGCTCCGCCCGGTCACCGCGTCCAGAAACGCCCGGTCGTGGCTGGCGGCAATGACCGCGACATCCCTGGGCAAACCCTTGAGAAACCTTTGCAAAATCCCAATCCGCGCCAGGTCGAGGTGGTTGGTCGGCTCGTCCAGCAGCAAGATATCCGGCTCCACCACGGCGGCCCTGGCCAGCAGCGCCGTCCTTTGCCAGCCGCCGCTCAAGGCCGCCAAGATCTGATCCCGCACCGCCTCCGGCACCGCCAGATCGTCCAGCGCCACATCCACCCGCCAATCCGCGCCCTCCGCCACGCCCTGCGCCACCGCCTGCCGCAGCGTCAGCGCCAGCAAAGCCTCCGGCACCTCCTGCTCGACCAGCCGAACACTCACCCCCCGCGCCCGCGTCACCTCCCCGCCCGAGGCCTCCAATTCCCCCGCCAGACAGCGCAGCAACGAGGATTTCCCCCGCCCGTTGGCGGCGATAAGCCCCAGACGATCCCCCGGCTCAAGGCTGAAGGAAAGCTCTGAAAACAAGGGTATACCCAGCGACACCGACAGGGATTTGACAGCAAGGACGCTCATGACAGGCTCCGATTTTCAAAGGTTGCGCAAAAGCGCATCGGGGCGGATCATCGAACCATCAAGGACCGCGCCGCCCTGCTACATGGGCAGGGCACAGACAGGGCCGGGGCGTGAACGTCTCACAAACTGGGTTTTCATGCTCGCAAAATCGCGCCAGATTCGCCGCAGGTCAAGCCCCTTCCGCAGTCACCCGGCCCAAATATCCCCGCCGGAGGCCCTTGATTTTTCGTAGAAAAATCGTGTTCCGCCTCAGCCGCGCTGCAGCTTTACCGGCTCGCTGCGCCCCAGTCGCAGGAAATGCGCCATGAAGGGGCGCGCAGAATCCTCCTCCCGCGTCGCCGCATAAAGCCGTTTGGAAATCACCCCCGGCCCCAAAGGCCGTGTCACATAGTCGGCGTTGGATTTCACATCGCGGATCACCCAGTCCGGCAGCACCGCCACCCCGCGGTCCGAGCCGACCAGCATCAGGATCACCGCCGTCAGCTCCACCGCCCGCTGTGCCCTGGGTTCCACCCGCGCCTCGGTCAGCAGTTCGGTGAAAACGTCCAGCTTGTCGCGCCCGACCGGATAGGTGATCAGCACCTGATCACGGAAATCTTCCGCCTCTATCATGGACTTGGCCGCCAAGGGGTTCTTCGAGGAGGCAATGAATGTGGGCGCGTAATCGAACAGGGGATGAAAGGTGATCCCCGGCAAAGGCTCGGGGTTCGAAGAGATTACAAGGTCCACATCCTCCCGCACCAGCGCGGGAAAGCTGTCGAAGGCCAACCCTGCCCGGATGTCGACATCGACCTCTGGCCAAGCATGGCGGAACAGCTCCAGCACCGGAAAAAGCCAATCAAAACAAGCATGGCACTGGATGGCAATGTGCAAGCGGCCCGTTTTTCCCGACTGAAGGGCCCGGAACTCCTCCTCCAGTGCGGCGATCTCGGGCAAGATCCGCTCGGCCACCCGCAGCATCCGCGTGCCGGCGGCGGACAGCCGCATCGGCTTGGAGCGCCGGACAAACAGTTCCATCCCCACCTGATCCTCCAGCCCCGCCACCTGATGCGACAGGGCGGATTGCGTGGTGTTCAGGATCTCGGCTGCCTTGGCAAGGCCGCCAGCCTGCTGGATCGCCCGCAGGGTTCGGAAGTGCCGTAGCTCCAGATACATGCGATGAACCTCATAATCATCGTGAAAACTATGAATTGGCTTCACAATCGCGCATCTGTCACACCGGGGCAAGAGCTGAGGAGTGCCCAGATGACCAAACCCCGCGTGTCCTTCGAATTCTTTCCGCCGCAGACCCTGGACGCCTCGTTCCGGCTGTGGGAAACCGTGCAGGCGCTGGCTCCGATGGCACCGGACTTCGTCTCGGTCACCTATGGCGCGGGCGGTACCACCCGCAAGCTGACCCATGACGCGGTCGAGGCGATCCACCGCAATTACGGGCTGAACGTGGCCGCCCACCTGACCTGCGTCGATGCAACCAAGGCCGAAACGCTGGCGATTGCCGACAGCTATGCGGCGATCGGCGTTACGGAAATCGTCGCGCTGCGTGGGGATGCTCCGCGGGGTGAACTGCGCTTCACCCCGCATCCCGAAGGCTTCGCCGATGTGGTCGAGCTGATCGAAGCCCTTGCTTTGACGAACAAATTCAAGATCCGCGTCGGTGCCTATCCCGAACGCCACCCCGACGCGGCCGACCCCAAGGCCGACATCCGCTGGCTGAAGCGCAAGCTGGAGGCCGGGGCGTCAAGCGCCATCACCCAGTTCTTCTTCGAGGCGGAAACCTTCCTGCGTTTCCGCGACCTTTGCGTGAAAGAGGGCATCACCGCGCCCATTATCCCGGGCATCCTGCCGATCCAAAGCTGGTCCGGTGCCAAACGTTTTGCCGCCCGCTGCAACACCCGCATTCCGCCGCGTCTGGACGAGGCCTTTGCCTTCGCCGCCCGCGATGGCCGCGAGGATCTGCTGGCCCTGACACAATGCACCACGCTGTGTGACCGCCTGCTGTGCGAAGGTGTCGAGGATCTGCATTTCTACACATTGAACCGCCCGCATCTGACCCGTGAAGTCGTGCGCGCTTTGGGTCTGGTGCCAGAGGTGGCGCTGGAAAAGGTGGCCTGATCCCCACCTGTGTCTCCCTGTTGGGCGCGTTTCGCGCTCAATCCCCTTGGCCGGTCCGGATCCGCTCCGGTCCGGTCTTTTTGGGTGTTGTGAGCGGGGCAGGGCTTCCGCTACTCTGCGGCCAACCTTCAAGGGGAACGCTGTGACCAAGCCCATCTACATCCTGAACGGCCCGAACCTGAACCTTCTGGGCCAGCGCCAGCCCGAGATCTACGGGCGTGAGACTCTGGCCGACGTGGGTCAGGCCTGCGCCGATCTTGCAGAGGAATTGCGCTTGCCGATCAAGGCCTTGCAATCCAACCACGAGGGCGTTCTGGTTGACTGGATTCAAGAGGCGCGCCTGCAGGGGGCGGCCATCATCATCAACCCCGGCGCCTATTCCCACACTTCGGTCGCCATTCTGGACGCGCTGAACGCCTTCGAAGGCCCGGTGATCGAGGTCCACATCTCCAATATCCACAAGCGCGAAGCGTTCCGGCACCACTCTTATGTCAGCCTGCGGGCCGACGGGGTGATCGCGGGGTGCGGGACGCAAGGCTATCTGCTGGCGCTGCGGCGGGTGGCGACCATGCTTGCCAAAGCGTGAGCGGGTTGCGGCCTGAGCCTCCGGCGGGAGTATTTGGCAAGGAGCAAATCGGGTTCGGCTGGCATGCTTCGGCCCGGGTCTTTGACGGGGCCGGCAGACAGGTGTCGCGCGCGGTGCCGGGGCGCGGGGTTTTTGCCGACCGACCCGCCGGCGCAGCCCTTGCAGCCTTGGGGTCGGATGCCTTTCGCATCGGCGGCGCGGGGCCGGCGCCCGAAGGTGACGGCGTGTTTGAGACACTGACCGGCGGGTCCAGCGGGGCGCCACGCCGCATCATGCGAAGCCAGGCCAGTTGGATCGCCAGTTTCAAGGTGAATGCACAGCTCTTCGGGATCGGGCCGGGGATGCGGGTCGCGGTTCTGGGACGGCTGATCCACTCGCTGGCGCTGTATGGGGCGATTGAGGCGCTGTATCTGGGGGCGGACCTGCACCTGCTGGACGAACTGCGGCCAGATCGCCAAAGGGCGGCGCTGGCGGCGCGGCGCGTGGGGCTGGTCTATGCGACACCTGCGCAACTGCGCCTGCTGGTCGAGGCGGGCGGTCCGGTGCTGCCGGATCTGGCGCAGGTGATCGTCGGCGGCTCAAAGCTGGACATCGGGCTGCGGCGGGCTTTGGCGCAGATGGCGCCGGCGGCGCTGGCGCGCGAGTTCTACGGCGCGGCCGAGGCGAGTTTCATCACCTTGGCCGGGCCGCAGACGCCGGAGGCCTCGGTTGGCGCGGCCTATCCGGGCGTGAACCTGCGGGTGGAGCAGGGCGAGATTTGGGTGAAAAGCCCCTATCTTTTCCAAGGTTACGCCGGGGATGCCGGTTCGGCCCGCTGGACGGATGGCTGGCTGTCGGTGGGGGAGATGGGAGAAATCCGGGATGGCCAGCTTTACCTGTCCGGTCGCGCCGGTCGGATGGTCAAGGTGGCCGATCAGGCGGTTTACCCTGAAGAGATCGAGGCGTTCTTGCTGGCGCAGCCCGGCGTGACCCGTGCTGCCGTCGTGCCGCGCCCCGATGCTCTGAGGGGCCTGCATCTGGTGGCGCATCTGTGCGGGGACCGGACGCAAGAGACGGCCCTGTTGGGTGTACTGCGCGCGCAGTTCGGGCCGTTGAAGGCACCCAAGGCCCTGATCTGGCGCGAGGATTGGCCGATGCTGGCCTCGGGCAAGACCGATCTTGGGGGGTTGGGATGACCTGGATCGTCGCGGCGCGCAGGACGGCTGTGGCGCCGCAGGGCGGAGCCTTCGCCCGCTTGGCGCTGCACGAGATGGCGGCTCCGGTGATCCGCGCCTGTCTGGCCGACGCGGGGCTTGAGCCGCAGGATGTGGACGAGGTGATCTTGTCGAACGCCTTGGGCGGCGGGGGAAATCCCGCGCGAATGGCGGCTTTGGCCGCAGGTCTGCCGGACCGCGTGGCGGGGCTTTCAATTGATCGGCAATGCGCGGGCGGGCTGGACGCCATTGTTCTGGCGCGCGCCTTGGTGGCCAGCGGGGCGGCGCACCTTGTGGTGGCCGGCGGGGCAGAAAGCTTTTCGCGGCGGCCGATCCGCCTTGCCACATCGCTGGATGGCGGGCCTGCGGTGGCCTATGATCGTCCGGCCTTCACGCCGTTTGCGGACCGCGATCCGGACATGCATCAGGCCGCGATGGCCTTGGCGCAGCGTCTGGCGATCAGCCGGGGCCGGATGGACCGCTGGGCGATGGAAAGCCATGCCAAGGCGCTGCAGGGTCGGGCCCGTCTGGCGGACGAGATCACCCCCTTGGCGGGTTTGGCGCAAGATGCCTTCACGCGTGACCTGACCCCGGCTTTGGCGGCCCGGGCCAAGCCTCTTGTTGGAGAGATCACGGCGGCGACGGCGGCGGTGGCGGCCGATGCGGCAGCGTTCGTGATCGTGTCAGATCGACCTATCGGCTGGAACCCGTTGAAAATTCTGGAAGGTGCAACGCTGGGTGCCTTGCCAGAGGAGCCGGGGTTGGCCCCTCTGGCCGCCATCGAGAGGGTGTTGCGCGGCGCAGGGGTCCGTGACCTGACCATGGCCGAGGTGATGGAGGCCTATGCCGCGCAGGTGATCGCCTGTGTCGAGGCGGCGGGGCTGGACCCGGCGATTGTCAATCCGCAGGGGGGCGCCTTGGCGCGGGGCCACCCGATTGGTGCTTCGGGTGCCATTCTGGCGGTCCGGTTGTTTCACGGCTTGGCGCGAGGCAAAGGGCTGGCCGCGATTGCCTCGGCCGGCGGGATAGGGTCAGCCTTGCTGGTGGGACGAGATGGTTGACATCACAAGGACAGGCCGGTCTTCCCCCGGACTTTGCCCCGGCGCCCGCGTGTTCGGCTGCGTCTTCAGGCCCGCGACAGCAGCGCGCCCGGCCGAGCCTGGGCGATGGTTTGAGTCACAAGCGCGGCAAGGACGGCCTTGATCAGGTCTCCGGCAAGGAAGGGGGTGGCCAGAAGGGCCGCCTCGGGCAGCGATTTGCCCAGAGTGATCGCCATGCCGGGAATGCCGAAGGCGTACAGCACCACGATGCCGCCCAGGATCGCTCCGGCGAAAGACGCCACGCCGACACTGACACGCCATTTCTCGACCACCAGACCGGCCACGAAGGCCGCGAAGGGGAAGCCGATCAGATAGCCGGCCGAAGGTCCGACAAACAGACCAATGCCGCCGCGACCACCCGACAGCAATGGCAGGCCCGCGGCCACCAGCACGTCAAACAGCAGCACGGCAAGGAAACCGCGCTTGGCGCCCAGCACGGTACCGCACAGCATGATGCCCAAAGACTGCGCGGTGATCGGTACGCCGCTGATCAGGTCGATCTTGGGGATGAGTCCCAGAAGCGCGATCAGGGCGGCGAAAAGGGCGATGTGGGTGAGGTTGCGTTCCATTGCGGTCTCCATAGGCCGGGGATGGCGCAGTTAGCCCGTACCACCCCGGGCGCGCAAGGCCTCTGCCACGCGATCGGCATCGTCGAGGGCCGCCAGCAGCACCGGCATCAGGATGCGCCAGCCGGGGCGACGCGGGCTGCGCGCACGCCAGGCGGCGGTGATCTGGTCATGGCGCAGCAGCATGACGGGGACAAAGCGCATCATCAGCGCGACCGCCAGCGCCAGCATCCGGGGCGACAACCCAAAGCGGTGGAGCGGGCGGGCAAGACGGGTCAGGACGGCGATGATCTCGGCCAGTTCGGTGGTCATCGTGACGGCATTGGCAAGACCCACGGCGGCCCCCATGCGCATGATCACCGGGATGGCCCCCACGGGTGCGCCAAGCCACAGGTGCCAAACGGCGACCAGACCTGCAAAGGGCCAAAGTGGGCGCAGCATCCGGGCCCATTCCCTTGCAAATCCCGGACCGGCACTGGCCACCAGCGCCACGAGGGTCAGCGCCGCAAGCCCAAGGCCAGCCCCGCTCAGCTGCAAGACAAGCACGGTCCACACACATAGGGCCGCCAACTTGATCCACGCCGCAACCCCATGGGCCCAGGTCCTATGGCTGGAGGTCAGCGTCAGCATCCGCCTCTCCGATCCGGGCCATTTCGGCGGTGAAGGCCTGCAGGACAGGCCCTGCCGCGCCGTCCATCCGCACGCGTCCGGCCTCCAGCCAGATCACCCGGTCGCAGGTGGCCACCGCCTGCGGATCATGGCTGATCGTGATGATCCGCTGCGGCAGGCCGGTCAGCTTGCGGCGCAGACGCAGTTGCGATGGCAAGTCCAGGGCGGCAAAGGGCTCATCCAGCAGCAGCGTGGCAGGTTGCATGGCCAGCACGGACAGCAGGCAAAGGTACTGCCGCTGCCCCTGGCTCAGCGTGTGGGTGGCGGCATGATCCCAAGGCCCGCGCCCCTCGGCCGTCAGAATGGCGCGGGCGGTGGCGCGGGCTTCGGCGGCGCTGTGGCCCATTTGGGTCAGACCAAAGGCCAGCTCCTCGCCTACCGTGGGGAACAAGATCTGGTGGTCGGGGTTCTGGAACAGGATGCCAACCTGCGCCAGCATCGCCTTGCGCTCTCGTGCAGGGTCCAGCCCTGCCACCCGCACCGTGCCAAAGGTCGGTGCCACCAGCCCCGCCATCAGCCGCAAAAGACTGGTCTTGCCCGACCCGTTGCGCCCGACGATGCCAATCCGCGCCTCGGTCAGGTGCAGGTCAAGACCCGACAGGATGACCTTGCCGGCCACAGCAAAGCCCGCTCCATCCAGTTCGATCCCCGGCCCCGCCATTGGCACCCCCATATCCTGTTCGGGCTTTAACGGCTGATCCCCCCGCGGAAAAGCAAAAAGGCGAACCGCGCGGCCCGCCTTTCTCTTCATTCAGGTCCAAATATCCCACGGGGGTGCGGGGGTGTGAAACCCCCGCGGCCAGCCCCGGTCGAGGCCTCAGCCCTTTTGGGCGGCCGCCACCGAGTCTTCCAGAATGGCCATCGCTTCGGCGAAATGCGCATCGGGGATGGTGATGGGGGCCAGGAACCGCACCACGTTGCCGTAAACCCCGCAGGTCAGCAGGATCAGGCCGCGCTTTTGCGCCTCGTTCTTCACGCGGTTGGTGAAGCCCGCGTCTGGTTCGTGGTTGGCGGGGTTGGCGAATTCCACGGCGACCATGAAACCCGGGCCGCGGATGTCGACAATCTCTGGCGTGGTAGAGCGGATCGATTCCAGCTTCTGCTTCAGACGCGAGCCCAGTTCATTGGCGCGGGCGCACAGCTTTTCCTCTTCGATCACGTCCAGCACGGCATGGGCCGCCGCAATCCCGATCGGGTTGCCGCCATAGGTGCCGCCCAGACCGCCGGGGCCTGCGGCGTCCATCAGGCTCGCCTTGCCGGTCAGCGCCGCAATCGGGAAACCGCCGCCAAGACCCTTGGCCATTGTGGTGATGTCGGCCGAGACGCCGTAGCCTTCCATGGCGAACATGTTGCCGGTGCGGGCGAAGCCGGTCTGCACCTCATCGGCGATCATCACGATGCCATGTTCGTCACACAGCGCCCGGATCGCCTTCACCAGATCCGCGGGGGCCGGATAGAAGCCACCCTCGCCCTGAACCGGTTCGAAGATAATGGCCGCGACGCGGGCCGGGTCGAGGTCTGCCTTGAAGAGCTTGGTGATCCCTGCCATCGCATCGGCGGTGGTGATGTTGTGAACCTCTTGCGGGAAGGGCACGTGGAAGACATCCGGCATCATCGCGCCGAAGCCCTTCTTGTAGGGCTCCACCTTGCCGGTCAGGGTCATGCCCATGAAGGTCCGGCCATGGAACGCGCCGCCAAAGGCGATGATCGCCGAACGGCCGGTGGCAAAGCGTGCCACTTTGATCGCGTTTTCAACCGCTTCTGCGCCGGTCGTCACGAACACGGTCTTTTTCGGGAAATCGCCCGGAACGATGGCGTTCAGACGCTCGCCCAGATGGATATAGTTCTCATAGGGCAGGACCTGATGGCAGGTGTGGGTGAACTTGTCCAATTGCGCATGCACGGCCGCCATCACCTTGGGGTGGCGGTGACCGGTGTTGACCACGGCGATGCCTGCCGCGAAGTCGATGTAGCGGTTGCCTTCGATGTCCCAGACTTCCGAGTTCAGGGCCTTGTCGACATAGATTTGCGTTTGCATGCCGACGCCACGGGCAATCGAATCAGTCCGGCGAAGGGCAACGTCAGCGTTTTTCATCGTGTTCTCCAATGCGCCGCAGGGCCTGAGCGGCTTTTGCGCCATTTGATCAAACTTCGCGCCGCCCTTCAATCCCACCAGCGCCCTTTTTCGTTGGGGAATCGACGCATCGGGCAAAGGTTTGGGTGATCCTTCATTCTTCATTAACGATCCTCCGCGCAGTCTGGTGTTCGGAGGCATCGACATGACCTTTAAACCGGAAGACCCCGCTTTGTGGCTGCAACTGATCCGGTCCAGAAGGATCGGGCCGGTGACCTTTCATCGCCTTGTGGCGGAACATGGCGGGGTAGAGGCGGCTTTGACCGCGCTGCCGCAGATCGCCAAGGCCGCCGGGGTGGAGGGGTATGAGATTTGCCCGCTGGGCGTGGTCAAACATGAACTGGCGCAGGGCAGGGCGGCCAAGGCCCGTCTGTTGCTGCGTGGCGGCCCGGGCTATCCGCTTGCTCTGATGGATGTTGACGATGCGCCGCCGGTTCTGTGGGCGCAGGGGGATGTCAGTTTGCTCGCGCGGCCGATGGTGGCGCTGGTCGGCGCGCGCAACGCCTCCTCCTTGGGTCTGCGCATGGCGCGGCGTCTGGCGGAGGCGTTGGGTGCGGCGGGGCAGGTCGTTGTCTCGGGTCTGGCACGCGGAGTTGATGCCGAGGCGCATCAGGCGGCGCTGGCCACCGGAACCGTGGCGGTTCAGGCCGGCGGGGTGGACCTGATCTACCCGGCTGAGAATGCCGATCTGGCCGCGCAAATCCTGGCCAAGGGGTGCCGGGTATCCGAACAAGCTTTGGGGATGGAGCCGCAGACGCGACACTTCCCGCAGCGCAACCGAATCATCTCGGGCCTGGCGCGGGCCGTCGTGGTGGTGGAGGCGGCCGCCAAATCAGGCTCTTTGATCACCGCAGAGACGGCAGTGGAGCAGGGGCGCGAGGTTTTTGCGGTTCCGGGCCACCCGTTTGACGCTAGGGCCGCCGGCTGCAACCGCCTGATCCGCGAGGGGGCCACCCTGCTGCGCGGGCCGCAGGATATCTTCGAGGTGCTGGGGATCGTGGCCAGGCCACTGCCCGATGCGACGCTGCAAGACGTCTTGCCCGATCGCCTGCCCGGCCCCATTCCGCCGCGCCGCCCTTTGGGCGATGTGGCCGCCCTTCACACTTTGATCCTGGCCCGGCTGGGACCCTCGCCGATGGCAGAGGATCAATTGATCCGCGATCTGGCTCTGCCGCCCTCCGCCCTGACCTCGGAGCTGGTGACGCTGGAACTGGAGGGCAAGATCGAACGCCAGTCCGGCGGCCTGATTTCAAGACGATGAGTGTAGGTTGACATTCCTCTCCAATGGCACACATCTTGCCGCGCCATTCGGACCTTGGGTCCTGCTGGCCTTGGTGAAAGGAATTCCATGCCCGTCGTCGTTGTCGAATCTCCGGCTAAAGCCAAGACAATCAACAAATATCTGGGCAGCAACTACACGGTTCTGGCCTCTTACGGCCATGTCCGCGATCTGCCGCCCAAGGATGGGTCGGTCAACCCGGACGACAATTTCGCCATGACCTGGGAGGTTGCGGCGGACAGTCGCAAGCATATCAAGGCCATCACCGACGCCCTGAAGACCGATGACGAACTGATCCTGGCAACCGACCCTGACCGCGAAGGCGAGGCGATTTCCTGGCACTTGACCGAGGCTTTGGCCTCGGTGATCGCCAAGGGCAAGAAGAAGGTCAGCCGCGTCACCTTCAACGCCATCACCAAATCCGCCGTCACCGAAGCCATGGCGCATCCCCGCCAAGTCGACCAGCCGCTGGTCGAAGCCTATCTGGCCCGGCGCGCTTTGGACTATCTTGTGGGTTTCACGCTGTCTCCGGTCCTGTGGCGCAAGCTGCCGGGGGCCAAGTCGGCGGGGCGCGTGCAGTCGGTTTGCCTGCGCCTGATCGTCGAACGCGAGATGGAGATCGAAGCCTTCCATGCCCAGGAATTCTGGAGTGTGACGGCCGTTGTCGCCACGCCGAGGGGGCAGGAATTCGAGGCCCGGCTGACGCTTCTCGGCGGTAAGAAGCTGGATAAATTTGATATTCCTACGGCTGAAGCGGCGGAACTTGCGGTCGCGGCTATCAATAATCGAACATTCAAGGTGGTTTCGGTCGACAAGAAGCCTGCCAGCCGGAACCCCTATCCGCCCTTCATGACCTCGACCCTGCAGCAGGAGGCCAGCCGCAAATATGGCATGGGCGCCAAGGCCTGCATGTCGGCGGCGCAACGTCTGTATGAGGCGGGCTACATCACTTACATGCGGACGGACGGCATCGACATGGCACCCGAAGCGGTGATGTCGGCGCGCGACATGATCAAGTCGACCTTCGGGGCGGCTTACGTGCCGGACTCTCCGCGCATGTACAAGAACAAGGCCAAAAACGCGCAGGAGGCCCATGAATGTATCCGGCCGACGGATATGGCGGCCAGCCCCGAAAAGCTGCGTTTGGCGGAAACCGATCAGCGCCGGCTTTACGACTTGATCTGGAAGCGCACGATTGCCAGCCAGATGGCCGCAGCGCGGATGGAGCGGACAGTGGTCGAAATCGCCTCGCCGGACGGTCAGGTTGGGCTGCGGGCGAATGGTCAGGTCGTGCTGTTTGACGGCTTCCTCAAGGTCTATGACGAGGGCCGCGACGAGGACGGCGACGATGAAGGCCGCCTGCCGCAGATCGACGCCAACGATCCGGTCGAAAAGCGCAAAGTCACGCCGGAACAGCACTTTACCCAAGCTCCGCCGCGTTACACCGAAGCGACTTTGGTCAAGCGGATGGAGGAGTTGGGGATCGGTCGCCCCTCGACCTATGCCTCTGTGATCACAACGATTCAGGACCGCGAATACGTCAAGAAAGACAAGAACCGCCTGATCCCCGAAGACAAGGGGCGGCTGGTGACGGCCTTCCTGACCAACTATTTCCGCCGCTATGTGGAATACGATTTCACCGCCGATCTGGAAACCGAACTCGATGACGTCTCGGCGGGCACACGGACCTTCACCGAGGTTCTGGCCCGCTTCTGGCGCGATTTCAACGCGGCGATTGCGGAAACGGCCGATCTGCGCATTGGCGAGGTGCTGGACAAGATTGATGAATTCCTTGCGCCGCACCTTTACCCGCCACGTGCCGATGGGTCGGACCCGCGCATTTGCCCGACCTGCGGCAAGGGCCGCCTGCACCTGAAGACCGCCCGCTCGGGTGGTGCCTTCATCGGCTGCGGCAACTATCCGGAATGCCGCTACACCCGCCCGATTTCGGGCGCGGAAGAGGGTGGCGCGGTCGATGGCCGGGTGCTGGGCGAGGAGGATGGTCAGCCGATCAGCCTGCGCACCGGGCGCTTCGGGCCCTATGTGCAAAAGGGTGAGGCGACGGAGGAGGCTCCGAAACCGCCGCGTGCCAGCCTGCCCAAGGGTTGGCCGCCGGAAGATCTGACGCTGGACCGCGCCCTGCAACTGCTGCATCTGCCGCGCATCGTCGGCAACCACCCGGAGGATTCCGCCCCGGTGGAGGCCGCGATTGGCCGCTTCGGTCCCTATGTCAAGCACAACTCCACCTACGCCAACCTGCCCGATGTCGAAGAGGTGTTCACCATCGGCATGAACCGCGCGATGGAGGTTCTGGCGCAGAAGCTGGCCGGGCGTCCGGGGCGCGGGGCGGTGGCAGGTCCCTTGAAGGACTTGGGCGAACATCCCGAGGGCGGGGCGATTTCGGTCATGCCGGGGCGTTATGGGCCCTATGTCAAATGGGGCAAGATCAACGCGACGATCCCCAAGGCCGGCGATCCGATGGAATTGACCGTCGAAGAGGCTTTGGGTCTTCTGGCGGAAAAGGCCAGCAAGGCCCCGGCTGCAAAGGCCCCGCGGAAAGCCGCGGCCAAACCGAAAGCGGCGGCGGCAGCCAAGGTTACGCCGGCGAAGGCTGCGGCCAAGCCCAAGGCGGCCGCCAAGCCCAAGACGGCGGCGGCCAAGGCCCCCGCAAAGAAGGTGGTTGCCAAGAAAGGTTAGGAATGGTCCGCAAGCTGTTGATTGCCCTTGGTCTTATGGCGTCTCCGGTCTTTGCGGAACCCTTTGTCCATTCCGGTTACACGCTTGGCTGCAGCGATGCCGGCTGCACGGTGTTTGCGGCGGGGTTTCTGCTGCATGTTGCCAATGACGGGTCCACTCCGGCACGGATCATCGCGCAGCTGGCCAATCTGGCAACGTTGACGGCAGTGAACCTGAAGGGTGATCTGGGGGAATTGGGGGATGCCTCAGCCCCGCTGACCCTGACCGGGTTGAGCGTCAAGAACGGTGATATCTATCAGGACACGCTGCGTGCGGTGCAGGGAACATGGTTGCCCAAGGGCAAGGACCCCGCGACCTTTCTGGTGATCCACGGGCTGGAGTGGCAGGCAATGGCCGGCGCAGAGGGTGGCACCACCTTCCTGATCAGCCCCGGCGCAACCTGCGCCGATGGCACGGCCCCGGGGGGCATGGTGCTGTCGCTTTACGGCATGGGCGGCGATCCCTCGGAAGCGGCCTGCCTGCAGGTCGAGGCGGTCAGCGCAACGGAACTGGACCTGCGCGACGCCAAGGGTGGCGCCGGCAAGACGGTTTACATCCGCAAATGAGCCTTACCCATGGCGTGGGTTGATCAGGCGGCCCATCAGTGAGGCGGCTTTGACCACGCCGATCTTTGCGCCGTTCTGGGTGACCGCCAGTTCGGCGACGCCCTTGGCCATCAGCTCCATCACGGCCTTGACCGGAAGTTCCGCATCGACGGCCGCCGGGGCAGAGGTTTCCCCCGTTTCCATCACATCGCGGGCGGTCAACACGCCAAGTGGGTTCATGTGGGCGACGAAATCGGCCACGTAGTCGGACACCGGATTGGCAATGATCTCCCGCGCGGTGCCGATCTGCACGATGCGGCCGCCCTCCATCAGGGCGATGCGGTTGCCCAGTTTGAAGGCCTCGTCCAGATCGTGGCTGACGAAGATGATCGTGCGTTTCAGCTTGGCTTGCAGATCCAGAAGTTCATCCTGCAGACGGGCGCGGATCAGCGGGTCAAGCGCCGAGAAGGGTTCGTCCATCAAAAGGATCGGTGCCTGTGTGGCGAAAGCCCGCGCCAGGCCGACGCGCTGCTGCATGCCGCCGGACAACTCTCCCACCTTGCGCTCGGCCCATTGTGTCAGGTTCACCAGCGCCAGTTGTTCATCAACCTTCGGTTTGCGGGCGGCGGGGTCGAGGCCCGCAAGTTCCAGCCCAAGCCCGACATTCTCGCGCACAGACCGCCACGGCAGCAGGCCAAACTGTTGAAACACCATGGCAATCCGGGTCAGCCGCAGGTGGCGCAGCGTGTCCTTTTCGGCCTTGGTGACCGATACCATTTTGCTGCCATCTGACACCCGAACCTCGCCACGCACGACCGGGTTCAGGGCATTGACGCCGCGCAGAAGGGTGGATTTGCCAGAGCCTGACAGGCCCATCAGCACAAGGATCTCTCCCTCTGCCACGGTCAGGCTGCAATCGTGGACGCCAAGGATCTGTCCGGTCTGGGCCTGAATGTCAGACCGGCTCATCCCCTGATCCATCAGGGGCAGGGCGAGTTCGGGCTTGTCCCCGAAGACGATGGAGACCTTGTCGAAGACAACGGCGGTCATCACTTCACCTCGCGCTGGAAGATGCTGCGCAAGGCGATGGCGACAACCACGATCACAAAGCCCGATTCGAAGCCTTTGGCGGCATTGACGCTGGCCAGCGCCCGCATCACCGGCACGCCAAGGCCATTGGCGCCGACCATCGAGGCGATGACAACCATCGACAGGGACAGCATGATGGTTTGGTTTAGCCCCACCATGATCTGCGGCAGGGCCCAAGGCAACTCTACCTTCCACAGGCGCTGTGACGGGGTGGCACCGAAGGCCGTGGCGGCCTCCAGCAGGGCGGTGGGGGTGGATGCCACGCCAAGTTCGGTCAGCCGGATCGGGGCGGGCAGCACGAAGATCACGGTGGCGATCAGGCCGGGCACCATGCCGATGCCGAAGAAGATGATCGCGGGGATCAGGTAGACGAAGGTTGGCAGCGTCTGCATCAGGTCCAGCACCGGCGAGATTGCGGCGTTCAGCTTGGCATTGTGGGCGCAGGCGATGCCCACCGGCACCCCGATCGCCATGCAGACCGCGCAGGACGACAGGATCAGCGTCAGGCTCTCGGTGGTTTCCTTCCAGTAGCCTTGGTTGACCACGAACAGGAAGCCAAGGCCCACGCCCACGCAGATCTTCCAGTTGCGCTGCAGGACCCAGGCGAGGGCCACGAAGATCGCGATCAGAACCAAGGGGTTGGGCGCTTGCAACAGCCACAGGAACCCGTTGATCAGCCATTCAAGCGCCACCGAGATGGCGTCGAAAATGGCCGTCATGTTGGTCTTCATCCAGACGAAAACCATATTCGCCCAAGCCCCGATCGGGATCTTGTTTGCCGTCAGCCAATCCATCCTGCCCTCGCCCTTTGGATAGAGAAAGGCCCCGGAACCGCCCGGGGCCTTTGGTCATGATTACTTCAGGGCAGCTTCCACGGCTGCAACGGCGTCTTTGCCGTCCTTGGTGGTGACGCCGTCCAGCCAGGGCTTCCAGGCCGGTTCGTTGGCGGCAAGCCAGGTCTTGGCGGCCACGGCCGGATCGGTGCCGTCATCCAGAATGGCCCCCATGATGGCGTTTTCCATGTCCAGCGAGAAGGTCAGATTGGTCAGGAACTTGCCGGTGTTCGGGCATTCCTTGACATAACCGCCGCGGGTGTTGGTGTAGACGGTCGCCCCGCCAAGGTTGGGACCAAAGAAGTCGTCGCCGCCGGTCAGGTAGGTCATCTTGAAGTTCTTGTTCATCGGATGGGGTTCCCAACCGAGGAAGATGATCGGCTTCTTCTCATTCTCGTCCTTGGCGACCTGCGCCAGCATGCCTTGTTCGCTGCTTTCGACGAGGTCGATCTTGGCATCCTTCAGGCCGAAGGCGTTCTTGTCGATCATGTCGAGGATCAGCTTGTTGCCGTCATTGCCCGCTTCGATGCCGTAGATCTTGCCGTCCAGATCCTTGGCATGGGCGGCGATGTCCTTGAAGTCCTTGATCCCAAGGGCGGCACCGGCTTCGTTGGTGGCCAGCGTGTACTTGGCGCCTTCCAGGTTGGCTTTGACCGAATCAACGGTCTTGGCATCGAGATAGGGTTTGATGTTCGATTCCATCGTCGGCATCCAGTTGCCAAGGAAGACATCGACATCACCCTTGGCGAGGCCTTCGTAGGTGACCGGAACCGACAGGACCTGGGTCTCGGTCTGATAGCCCAAAGCCTGCAGGATCAGGCTGGACACGGCGGTGGTCGAGGTGATGTCGGTCCAGCCAACATCCGAGAAGGTGATCTTGTCGCAGCCCGCCGCATAGGCGGAGCCCGAGAAGGCAAAGGCCACGGCAGTGGCAAGCAAGGCGGACTTGAAGGTCATGGGGGCTCCCCGTTTTTTGTTGATTGACGAGTCAATAAACTTCAAGCTAGCTGCAAAAAGCAAGCGTTTTTCACCGCGCTTTCCCCGAGAGACAGCATGCCGAAGCTAGGAATGGAGCCTATACGGAAAGAAGCGCTCGTCAAAGCCACGATCGTCGAGATCGGGCGGACGGGGTCGCTGGACGTGACGGTCAGCCAGATCGCCAAGCGGGCCGGCATGTCAAGCGCGCTGGCCCACCATTATTTCGGCGGCAAGGAGGATATGTTTCTGGCCGCCATGCGCCACATCATGACGATCTACGGGGCGGAAGTGCGCGGCGCTCTCTGTTTGGCGCAGACCCCGACCGAACGCTTGCAGGCGATCCTTGCGGCCTCTTTCAGCCCGGCCAACTTCCGACGCGAGGCGGTGGGGGCCTGGCTGAACTTCTGGGTTCTGGCGCAGTCGGTGCCAGAGGCCAAACGGCTGCTGGCGGTCTATCAGCGGCGGCTGAAATCGAACCTGATGGCCGGGCTGCGGCCCTTGGCCGGGGCGCGGGCGGAGGCTATCGCAGATGGCCTGGGCGCCCTGATCGACGGACTTTACCTGCGCGAGGTGCTGAAGTCCGGCGCGCCAGATGGGCAGGCAGCCGTGGCCGTGGCAATGGACTATCTGAAGGCGCAATTGGCAAGCGCTGAGACGAAATAACCAACATCGGCAAGACCTTGCGGGGTCTTGAGCAGGGGGGGCTGCGTGGCCCCGGAACGGAAGAGAGGCGTGCCGAAAGGCATGAAACAGGATGCAGGCGGATTATGTGATCATCGGGTCAGGCTCGGCCGGGTCGGCTTTGGCGTACCGTTTGGGCGAGGCGGGTCACCGGGTTCTGGTGATCGAGGCGGGCGGCACCGATGCAGGGCCCTTCATCCAGATGCCTGCCGCCTTGTCCTATCCCATGAACATGGCGCGCTATGACTGGGGCTTTCATTCCGAACCCGAACCGCATCTGGGTGGCCGGGTTCTGGCGACCCCGCGGGGCCGGGTGATCGGCGGGTCCTCCAGCATCAACGGCATGGTCTATGTGCGCGGTCACGCCCGCGATTTCGACACTTGGGAGGCGATGGGGGCGCAGGGCTGGTCCTATGCCGATGTGCTGCCCTATTTCAAGCGCATGGAACATTGGCACGGCGATGAAACGCCCTCTGATTTCCGCGGCACGAACGGCCCGCTGCACATCACGCGCGGCCCGCGCGACAACCCGTTGTTTGACGCCTTCATCGCCTCTGGCAAGGCGGCGGGCTACCACGTCACACAAGATTACAATGGGCAAGCGCAGGAAGGCTTCGGCCCGATGGAGGCGACAATCTGGAAGGGCCGGCGCTGGTCGGCAGCCAATGCCTACCTGAAACCGGCGATGAAGAAGGGCAATGTCGCGGTCTATCGGGCCCTTGCCCGCAAGGTCATGATCGAAAACGGTCGGGCGGTTGGGGTCGAAGTCAGCCGGGGCGACAAGGTCGAGGTGATCCGGGCCGCGCGGGAGGTCATCGTGGCGGCCTCGACCATCAACACGCCGAAGATCCTGATGCACTCTGGCATCGGTCCGGCGGCCCATTTAGCCGAGATGGGGATAGCCGTCGTGGCAGACCGTCCCGGCGTGGGGGCGAACCTTCAGGACCATCTGGAACTTTACCTGCAATTCGCGGCAAGCGAGCCGATAACCCTTTACAAATACTGGAACATCTGGGGAAAGGCCTTGATCGGGGCGCAGTGGATGCTGACCGGCAAGGGGCTCGGCGCGTCAAACCAGTTCGAAAGCTGCGGCTTCATCCGCTCGAAAGCCGGGATCGAATATCCCGACATCCAGTACCACTTCCTGCCCATCGCCGTGCGCTATGACGGCAAGGCCAGCGCCCATGGCCACGGCTTTCAGGTCCACACCGGGCCGATGCGGTCAAGATCACGCGGTGCGGTCACGCTACGCTCTGCCGATCCCTTGGCGCCGCCGAAGATCCTGTTCAACTACATGTCGCAAGACTCCGATTGGGAGGATTTCCGCACCGCGATCCGCCTGACCCGCGAGATCTTTGAACAGGCTCCGCTGGCCCGCTACGTGAAATCCGAGATCCAGCCGGGTGCTGCGGTGCAATCGGATGACGACCTGAACGACTTCATCCGCGCCCATGTCGAAAGCGCCTATCACCCCTGCGGCACGTCGCGGATGGGCCGGCGAGACGATCCGATGGCGGTGGTCGACCCGGAATTGCGGGTGATCGGGGTGGAGGGGCTGCGCGTGGTGGACAGCTCGATCTTCCCGCAGGTGACCAATGGCAACCTCAACGGTCCCTCGATCATGACCGGAGAAAAGGCGGCCGATCACATCCTTGGCAAGGGCATGCTGGCGCGCTCCAATCAGGAACCGTGGATCAACCCGAACTGGCGCACCTCGCAGCGCTGAGGCGCTGCGGTTCAGGCCTGCTCGGCCAGATTGTTGAACATGTTGCGGATGGTCGAGCGGACGCGCGCCGCCCGATCCTCGATCAGACGCGCGGCGAGGCCGTGGCTTTCCAGTTGGCCGATCCACGACAGGCTGCCGGGCTGACCGGCCCGGTTGCTGGGCCGCAGCAGCAGGGTGACCTTGAACCGTCCCGCCACCATATGCGCCGCCTGAATGACCAGATCATCGCCGTCACCCGCCGGGTTGATCTTGACGCTCAAAGTGCCCGCCATGCTCAGGTTGATCGGCCCGACCTTGCGCCGGATCACAAAGGGCACCGTATCGCCCGTCCGTTCGCCGACCTCGCACCCGGCCGGCAACAGATCGCGCAGGGCGGGCGGTGACAGAAGCAACTGCACCACCGCCTCCGGAGGGCATTTCGTCTGGATCATTCCGTCCAATATCATTGCGCGCTCCGCACTGTTCAATAACCCGTGTTAGCCAAGGGCTTTCGGGCGCGCAAGCCTGTGGCCCGTGCGGGCTTACCATTTGTGGAAGATGAAGAAGCCGCCCAGGGCGATGAAGGCAAATCCCACCGCCTGGCTCCAGGTGATCGGTTCCTTCAGGTAGAAGGTGGAAAAGACGGCGAAGACCACCAACGTGATGATCTCTTGAATGCTTTTCAGCTGGGCCGCGTTGAAATAATCGCTGCCGATCCGGTTGGCGGGGACTTGCAGCATGTATTCAAACAGGGCGATGCCCCAGCTGACCAAGATCACCGTGACCAGCGCTGTGCCCTTGAAGCGCAGATGGCCATACCAGGCGAAGGTCATGAAGACATTCGAGCCAATCAGAAGGCCGATGGTGACGACGGGAACCGGCAAAGCGAACATGGGCGATCCTTTCGAAGCTTGGCAAGTCATAGCTGAAGGCGGCGCGAAAGGGCAGGGGGGGGGGCGCGCGGCGGCCCCGGCCGGGGGCCAGCCCCCGGACCCCCGGGATATTTGGGCCGGGTGAATTCGGGAGGGCGGCGTAGAATTGGGTCAGAATGGGGCGGAATCCCATGGCATACCGTCGTGGCAGGTTGTCGCGGCCCTGCGCAACAATTTTGCTTTCCGCTGCGGCGCGGCACATCTATGTTGCGCGAACAGAGTCTGGCGAACAGGCTGATTGATCGGGGAGGGGCGGAACCCATGGATGTTCTGCAGGAACTTGAGACGCGTCGGGAAGCGGCTCGGGCGGGCGGTGGACTGCGGCGGGTGGAGGCGCAGCACGGCAAGGGCAAGCTGACGGCACGCGAGCGGGTGGAATTGCTGCTGGACGAAGGCTCGTTCGAAGAGTTCGACATGTTCGTGGCCCACCGCTGCACCGATTTCGGCATGGAGACCGACCGGCCGGCAGGCGATGGCGTTGTCACCGGCTGGGGTACGGTCAACGGCAGGATGATCTATGTCTTCAGCCAGGATTTCACGGTGTTCGGCGGATCCTTGTCAGAGACGCATGCCAAGAAGATCTGCAAGATCATGGACATGGCCATCCAGAATGGCGCTCCTGTGATCGGGATCAATGATTCCGGCGGGGCGCGGATTCAGGAAGGTGTGGCCTCGCTGGCCGGGTATGCCGAAGTGTTCCAGCGCAACATCATGGCCTCGGGCGTGGTGCCGCAGATCAGCCTGATCATGGGGCCCTGCGCGGGCGGGGCGGTCTACAGCCCGGCGATGACCGACTTCATCTTCATGGTCCGCGACAGTTCCTACATGTTTGTCACCGGCCCGGACGTGGTCAAGACCGTGACGAACGAGGTGGTAACAGCCGAGGAACTGGGCGGCGCTTCGACCCATACCCGGAAATCTTCGGTCGCCGACGGTGCCTATGAAAATGACATCGAGACGCTGGCGGAAACCCGGCGGCTGATCGACTTCCTGCCCTTGAACAACCGTCAGAAGGCACCGGTGCGGCCCTTCTTCGACGATCCGGCCCGGCTGGAGGCCAGTCTTGACACGCTGATCCCGGACAACCCGAACCAGCCCTATGACATGAAGGAACTGATCCTGAAGATCGCCGACGAGGGCGATTTCTTCGAGATCCAGAAGGAGTACGCCGGCAACATCATCACCGGCTTCATCCGCATCGAAGGCCAGTCGGTCGGCGTGGTGGCCAACCAGCCGATGGTGCTGGCCGGATGCCTTGACATCGACGCCTCGCGCAAGGCCGCGCGCTTCGTGCGGTTCTGCGATGCCTTTGAAATTCCGATCCTGACCTTGGTCGACGTGCCGGGCTTCCTGCCGGGTGTGGCGCAGGAACTGGGCGGCGTCATCAAGCACGGCGCAAAACTGCTGTTCGCTTACGGCGAGGCGACGGTGCCCAAGGTGACCGTCATCACCCGCAAGGCCTACGGCGGGGCTTACGACGTGATGGCCTCCAAGCATCTGCGCGGCGATTTCAACTATGCCTGGCCCACGGCGGAAATCGCCGTGATGGGGGCCAAGGGCGCGGTCGAGATCCTGTATCGGTCGGAACTGGGTGACAAGGACAAGATCGCGGCCCGGGTCAAGGACTACGAGGCCCGTTTTGCCAACCCCTTCGTGGCCGCCGAGAAGGGCTTCATCGACGAGGTGATCACCCCCCATGCGACCCGCAAGCGCGTGGCGCGGGCATTTGCCTCGCTCCGGGGCAAGAAACTCGCCAATCCGTGGAAGAAGCACGACAATATCCCGCTGTGATGCCGAAGGTCCCGATGCTGCGCTGGCTTGCCCTTCTTGGCCTGATCCTGCCTCTGCCCCTGTGGGCAGAGGACAGCCTGACCGTGCCCTCCGGGCAGAAGGTCACGCTGATCGAGGCGGTCTCCAACATCCCCGGCAGTGACGGTCTTGCGATCCGCTACCGATTTCTGGCGCCATCCATCGCCCGCGACGGCGGCACCATTGACGGCGACACCGCGGCGACTGATATGGACTGGCTTTGCAACACCTACGCGTTGCCCCGGCTTCCCAAGAACGGCCCGCAACCGGCGGAGATCATCATCTCGATGTCCGACATGAACGTGCCCTTTGGCGAGGATCACCCCGAGGCGACGCAGTTCTTCAACTCGTACAGCATCGATCATGGCAAATGCCAATGGGAGATGTACTGAATGCCCCACACGGTCACCACCAGAAAGGCCCGCACATGCTGAAGCATCGCGGCTTCCCCGGACGTCTTCCGGGCACCGATTTCCAATTCGTCATCCGCCGCGCCAACATGAAGGACGGCGCCACCAAACTGACCAAGCGCGAGCGCTTCCGCGACCGCAAGACTGCCGACAAACGGGCGGACGAAGGCTTCATGGCCGCCCTCTGGCAATATTTCGGCGATGAACCGTTTGAGCGCGGCAATCTTGATGCCGGCCGGCTGTCGTGGCTGTTCGGCCGCGAAGTCGTGCCGGCCGAGGACCCGTTCAACCCGGCCTCCTATGATGCGATGCTGAAGATCGACGTCGCCCGCGCCCGCGCCGCTTTCCCCGAGGTTTTCGCCGAAGGTGCCGCGAATGTCCTTGGCAACGATGCCGACGGGGACTGGTCCGGGGATGCGGACGAATAGGCATGGTTCCGCGCAAGCCCTTGGCATTTTGGCAGAAAGCAGCGCAGCCCCTGCGCCGCGTCGTTTTGCCATTTGAAAGGCAGGCGCAGAAGGCCCACCTTCACCGCAGGGTGGCGGATCGCAGTTCTGCTGCCCCCCTTCGTCAAGACTGTTACCCTTCCCTTCATCTTGGGCCCGATCCGTCATGGGTCGGGCCTCTTTTGCGCAGGGCATGTGCGGAACCTTGCCCATGGCAAAATTCAGTCTTTGCCAACCGGGTGAAAACATCCGATTCTGTTGGAATAAGAAAACCAACACGAGGCAGTTCAACATGTACAAATCCTTTGCCGCTTTGGCCCTTCTCGCCACGCTTGCCGTTTCGGGCTGCATGGAAAGCGGCGTCAACGCCAACTGCACCGCAATGGGCGCGCTGGCCGGCGGTGTCCTTGGCGCTGTCACGCATAACGATGTGGCGCAAAGCGCCGTGGTCGGCGGGGTTGGCGGTGCCATCGCTGGCGACCAGGGCTATTGCCACTGATCATCTGACCCGGTCGCGCCTGCCGCGCGGCCGGACCATCTCGTTCAAGGCCATCCGGGCGCCGTCCCGGGTGGCCTTTTCGTTTGCGCCAGCCCCGGCAGAGGGACGCGCACCAAGGCAAGCCACTCGGGGGAAGACGCCATGTTCACCAAAATCCTGATCGCCAACCGCGGCGAGATCGCCTGCCGGGTGATCAAATCCGCCCGCAAGATGGGCATCAAAACCGTGGCCGTCTATTCCGACGCGGATCGCAACGCCCTGCACGTCAAGATGGCGGATGAGGCTTACCACATCGGGCCGTCCCCCGCCGCCCAAAGCTATATCGTGATCGACAAGATCATGGAGGCCGTCCGCGCGACCGGCGCCCAGGCCGTCCACCCCGGCTATGGCTTCCTGTCCGAAAACCGCGCATTTGCCGCGGCGTTGGAGGCCGAGGGCGTCGTCTTCATCGGCCCGCCGTCCTCGGCCATCGAACAGATGGGCGACAAGATCACCTCGAAGAAGATCGCCCAAGCCGCAGGCGTCTCCACCGTCCCCGGCTACATGGGCATCATCGCCGACGCAGATGAGGCCGTGAAAATCTCCGGCGAAATCGGCTACCCCGTGATGATCAAGGCCTCCGCTGGCGGCGGCGGCAAGGGCATGCGCATCGCATGGGACGCGGCAGAAGCCCGCGAAGGCTTCCAATCCTCCAAGAACGAGGCCGCCGCCTCCTTCGGTGACGACCGCATCTTCATCGAGAAGTTCGTCACCCAACCCCGCCACATCGAAATTCAGGTCCTCGCCGATCAGCACGGCAATGTCCTCTACCTGAACGAGCGCGAATGCTCGATCCAGCGCCGCAACCAGAAGGTTATCGAAGAGGCCCCCTCACCCTTCCTCGACGCCGCCACCCGCAAAGCGATGGGCGAACAGGCCTGCGCTCTGGCCCGCGCGGTCGGCTATACCTCCGCCGGCACCGTGGAATTCATCGTCGACGGCAACCGCAACTTCTACTTCCTCGAAATGAACACCCGCCTGCAGGTCGAACATCCGGTCACCGAACTGATCACTGGCATCGACCTCGTCGAGCAAATGATCCGCGTCGCCAACGGCGAGCCTTTGCCCTTCGCCCAATCCGACATCAAGATCCACGGCTGGGCGATGGAAAGCCGCCTGTATGCCGAAGACCCCTACCGCAAGTTCCTCCCCTCCATCGGTCGCCTGACCCGCTACCGCCCGCCCGTCGAGGGCGCCACAGACCGCGGCGGCATCGTCCGCAATGACACCGGCGTCTTCGAAGGCGGCGAAATTTCGATGTTCTACGACCCCATGATCGCCAAACTCTGCACCTGGGGCCCGACCCGCTCCGCCGCCATCGAGGAAATGCGTTTGGCGCTGGACACGTTCGAGGTTGAAGGCATCGGCCACAACCTGCCCTTCGTCGCCGCCGTCATGGACCACCCCCGCTTCACCTCCGGCAACATCACCACCGCCTTCATCGCCGAAGAATATCCCGACGGCTTCAAGGGCGCGACGCTCGACGCCGACCTGATCCGCCGCGTCGCAGCCAGCGCCGCCGCCATGAACCGCGTCGCCGAAATCCGCCGCACCCGCATCTCTGGCACGATGGACAACCACAAGCGCAAGGTCGGCGACCAGTGGGTCGTCAACATCCAGGGCGAACAAATCCCCCTGACCATCGCCGCCGACCACGAAGGCTCCACCATTGCCTTCGAAGACGGCCCCCCGCTCCGCGTCACCTCCGACTGGCAGCCCGGCCAAGCCCTCGTCCGGCTGACAGTCGACGGTCACCCCCTCGTCATGAAGGTCGCCAAAATCCCGATGGGCTTCCGCCTCCGCCTGCGCGGCGCTGACCTGAAAGTCCTCGTCCGCACCCCCCGCGCCGCCGAACTGGCGCTGCACATGCTGGAAAAGGCGCCGCCGGATACTTCGAAATACCTCCTCTGCCCGATGCCGGGCCTTCTGGTCAAACTCGCCGTCGAAGAGGGCGACGAGGTGCAGGAAGGCCAGACCCTCGCCACAGTGGAGGCGATGAAGATGGAAAACATCCTCAAGGCCACCCGCGCCGGCACCGTCAAGAAGATCAAGGCCCAAGCCGGGGCGAGCCTGAAAGTCGACGACATCATAATGGAGTTCGCATAATGGCACGGATCGACCAACTTAATTTGCGTGACGCACACCGGCCTACCCAGCACGCTGAGGTCGAGGCCACGTATCATGTGTTTGAAGTGAATGGAGAAACCATTCTTCAAATCGACACATATGGGACAGCAGGTCGACAAGTTCCGGGGAAGACAAGTCAGTCAATCCAGTTCGGTTCCGAGGGGCTCGCGGAACTTCGTCGGGTTCTGGCGACTTTGAAGTAACCTCGCCTGACAACTTCATCTAGGCCCAAATATCCCACGGGGGTCCGGGGGTGTGAAACCCCCGGCTCTCCGCTCGCCAAAAGGACAAAACCATGACCACCCGCGCCGACTGGGAAGCCCTCGCCACCAAGGACCTCAAGGGCAAATCGCCCGACACGCTCACCTGGGCGACGCTGGAGGGTATCCCTGTCAAGCCGCTCTACACCGCTGAAGACACCGCCAACCTGCCCCACATGGGCGGCTTTCCCGGGCTGCAACCTTTCACCCGCGGCGTGCGCGCCACGATGTACGCCGGCCGTCCCTGGACGATCCGCCAATATGCCGGCTTCTCGACGGCCGAGGCCTCCAACGACTTCTACCGCAAGGCCCTCGCCGCAGGCCAACAGGGCGTCTCGGTCGCCTTCGACCTCGCCACGCACCGCGGCTACGATTCCGACCACCCCCGCGTCATCGGTGATGTCGGCAAAGCCGGCGTCGCCATCGACTCGGTCGAGGACATGAAGATCCTGTTCGACGGCATCCCGCTCGACAAAGTCAGCGTTTCCATGACGATGAACGGCGCGGTGATCCCGATCCTCGCCTCCTTCATCGTGGCAGGCGAAGAACAGGGCGTCCCGCGCAAGGCGCTCTCTGGCACCATCCAGAACGACATCCTCAAAGAATTCATGGTGCGCAACACCTACATCTACCCGCCCGAGCCCTCGATGCGCATCGTGGCCGATATCATCGACTACACCGCGCGCGAGATGCCGAAGTTCAACTCCATCTCGATCTCCGGCTACCACATGCAGGAAGCCGGCGCGAACCTCGTCCAGGAACTCGGCTTCACCCTCGCCGACGGCCGCGAATATGTCCGCACAGCCCTCGCACGCGGCATGAACGTCGACGATTTCGCCCCCCGCCTGTCTTTCTTCTTCGCCATCGGCATGAACTTCTTCATGGAGGCCGCCAAACTCCGTGCCGCGCGCCTCCTATGGCACCGCATCATGTCCGACTTCGGCGCGAAAAAGCCCGAGAGCTTGATGCTGCGCACCCACTGCCAGACCTCCGGCGTCAGCCTCCAAGAAAAGGACCCCTACAACAACGTCATCCGCACCGCTTACGAGGCCATGTCTGCCGTCCTCGGCGGCACCCAATCCCTCCACACCAACTCCTTTGACGAAGCGATGGCGCTGCCCACCGAAGCCTCCGCCAGAATCGCCCGCAACACCCAGCTGATCCTGCAAGAAGAAACCGGCATCACCCATGTCGCCGACCCCCTCGCCGGCAGCTACTACGTTGAAACCCTCACCGCCCAACTGGCCGAAGAGGCGTGGAAACTGATCGAGGAGGTCGAATCCCTCGGCGGCATGACCAAAGCCGTGGCCTCGGGTATGCCCAAACTCCGCATCGAAGACTCCGCCGCCCGCCGTCAGGCCCTGATCGACCGCGGCACCGACGTCATCGTCGGCGTCAACAAATACCAGCCCGAAACCGACCACCCCGTCGACATCCTTAGTATCGACAACATCGCCGTCCGCGATAGCCAGATTGCCCGCCTGCACGCCACCCGCGCCGCCCGCAACGAAGCCGCAGCCCAAGCCGCCCTTGCGGCCTTGGAACAAGCCGCTCGCTCCAATGGCAACCTCCTTGAACATGCCGTCACCGCCGCCCGCGCCCGCGCCACCGTTGGGGAAATCTCCACCGCCATGGAAAACGTCTTCGGCCGCCACCGCGCGGAAGTCAAAACCCTCGCCGGCGTCTACGGCGCAGCCTATGACGGCGACCAAGGCTTCGAGGCGATCCAGGCAGACATCAAGGCCTTCGAACAGGAAGAAGGCCGCCGCCCCCGCATGCTGGTCGTCAAGATGGGACAAGACGGCCACGACCGTGGCGCCAAGGTCATCGCCACCGCCTTCGCCGACATGGGCTTTGACGTCGACATGGGCCCGCTGTTCCAAACGCCCGAGGAAGCCGCGCAAGACGCCATCGACAACGACGTCCATGTCATCGGCATCTCCTCCCAAGCCGCTGGCCACATGACCCTCGCCCCCAAACTGATCGAGGCGCTGGCAGCCAAGGGCGCAAACGACATCCTCGTCATCTGCGGCGGCGTCATCCCGGCGCAGGACTACGACTTCCTGAAATCCAAAGGCGTCAAAGCCATCTTCGGCCCCGGCACCAACATCCCCAAAGCCGCCGCCGATATCCTCGCCCTGATCCGCGCCGGACGCTGATCCCCCCGCACCCCCCAATTGCTCCTTTGGAAATACTCCACGGGGGTCTGGGGGTGTGAAACCCCCAGCCGCCAGCCGAAAGCAAAAGGCCCGCCATGAAGGCGGGCCTTTTCAATTCCGGAGTGCGGCAGCCTCAGGGAGGAGGTTGAGGCTGCCGCTGGTCCGAGAGCCCGAGGGAGGAGGAGAGGGCCCGCGTACATCGTTGGGGCCAAAGCCCCGAATTCCGCGACGACACCGGGAGGAGGAGGGTGTCGCCGCAATCACCTGGCCCAGGGAGGAGATTGGGCGCGGGCTATCTCTGGGACCAGAGGTCCCGAATAAGGGTGCGGCAACCTCGGGGAGGAGGTCGAGGTTGCCGCTGGTCCGGGGGCCCGAGGGAGGAGGAAAGGGCCCACGTACACCGTTGAAGCGCTGATCACATGCCGCGCTTCGAAAAGACGCGACGGTGCCCGGGGAGGAGACGGGACGCCGCCGCTTTTGCCATCACCCGGGGAGGAGATCGGGATCCAGCGAAATTTTGTGGCGGCAACCTCGGGGAGGAGGTCGAAGTTGCCGCCGGTCCGGTGACCCATGGGAGGAGGAGAGGGTCAGCGAAGTCTGTCCTGTTCAGGACCGTGTAGAAAAGCGACGACACCAGGGAGGAGGACAGTGTCGCCGCACTTAACCAAAGACCTGCAGGGAGGAGGATTGCAGGTCAGGGCCAAGATTAAACGTTGTACGCAGCCTCTTTGGCCACTTGCGCAATGGTCGACCGGCTCAGACCCAGATCGGACAGATCACGGTCAGACAGGTGGTTCAGTTCAAACAGCGTCTGATTGTAGACGCGGCGGCGTTCGATCAGGTCGCCGACCACTTTCACCACAGCGGCGAAACGATCATAAAAGCTCACCTGAGCCGAGCGGGAAGAATTCACATATGCCATCACAAGCCTCACATTTTGTCCTTGGCGCCGGTCTTACCTGTCGTCGTTCCGTCAGGTCCGTCGCTGTTAGGGCAAACATGAGGCAATTGCTGCACCTGCACAATCCACCCATCCTTCAATGCCGCCATGCAGCAAGTGCATGGCTGGGCCTTACAAAATTTTCATAATTTTCAACATACTCGCTGAATTTTTGAGCATTTGGTCAACAGAGCCTTGCCCTTTGCCCGAAAGCGGAACACGCTGCCAAAGCCTTGAGCACAGGAGAAACACATGACCCTGACCCGCGACATAGTCATAGCGCAGCTGGCGAAGATTTCCACGCCAACCGGCGGGACTTTGGTGAGTGACGATTTGATTCGTGCGCTAACGATCGAGAGCGGTGTTGTGCGTTTCGTGATCGAAGCGCCGTCGCCGGAACAGGCCCGGGCCCTTGCGGCAGCGCATCAGGCGGCCGAATCGGCGCTGAAAGCCTTGCCCGGCGTGACCTCGGTGCAAGCGGTGATGACCGCGCATGGTCCCGCTGCCAAACCCGCGCCGCGTCCCGCCCCGGGGGCAGAGCCGCCGTCGCTGAAGATCGGCGGCCATGCCGCACCGCATCAGGGCGGCCCGGCACGGGTGACGGGCGTGGACCGCATCATCGCCGTGGCCTCGGGCAAGGGCGGGGTGGGCAAATCCACCGTCGCCTCCAACCTCGCGGTGGCGCTGGCGCGGCAGGGCAGGCGGGTCGGCCTTCTGGACGCCGATATCTACGGCCCCAGCCAGCCGCGCATGATGGGCGTATCGAAACGCCCGGCCTCACCCGACGGCAAGACGATCGAACCTTTGCAGGCGCATGGCGTCACCATGATGTCGATCGGCCTCATGCTGAAGGAAGACGAGGCGGTGATCTGGCGCGGCCCGATGCTGATGGGGGCCTTGCAACAGCTGATCAACCAGGTCGCCTGGGGGCGGCTGGATGTGCTGGTCATCGACCTGCCACCGGGAACCGGCGATGTGCAACTGACGCTGGCGCAGCGCACCCACCTGACCGGCGCCATCGTCGTGTCCACCCCGCAGGACGTGGCGCTGCTGGATGCCCGCAAGGCGCTTGACATGTTTGACAAGCTGAAGGTGCCGGTTCTGGGCCTGATCGAGAACATGTCGACCTATATCTGCCCGAACTGCGGCCACGAGGCGCATATCTTCGGCCACGGCGGCGTGGCGGCAGAGGCGCTGAAGCTGAACCTGCCCTTCCTGGGCGAGCTGCCGCTGAACCTTGAGGTCCGCATCGCTGGCGACGCCGGCACGCCGATTGCAGCGACCGACAGCCCGCTGGCCGAGCCCTATCTGCGGCTGGCACGGCGGCTGATCGACGGCGGCATGGGCTGAGGCCGGGAAACCGTCCCACCGGGGCAGGCGGGGGGCGGCGCCGCCCCCCGCACCCCCTGCGCCGAGAGGCCTTTGCGGCCTCCCGGACCCTCCGGAGCCCCTGTCTGCAAAGGACGGGGCCAAGACTCGGGCTGTCGGGCGGGAAACCGTCCCACCGCGCCTTGGGCCGCCTCGACGCCCGGCGGGCTGCCGTCACATCCGGCTCGCGCCGGGATCACGCGCAGGTGATTCGGCCTCCCTCGGCCAGATTTGGCCGGGAAATGCCCCCACTTTGTGGAAAATCCCAGAACAGGTGGCGCCGCGCCCGGCAATTGTGCGACATTTAAGCCACGCTTGCCGACAAAGCTGTTCGCTAAATATAGCGTAAAGGTTTCGCGCATCCACCACAGGTGGCGTTTTGCGCCCCCAGATCTTGGCCTCGGCGCCCCCTTGGATCAACAAGTGGGGCGGTTTCCCGAAAATTCCCTTGAAATGGGGGGATCTCCCGGGCATACATGGCTCAAGAGACGGGCAGTACTGAAGCGGGCAGACGACAAGCCCAAAACATAAAGAGCCAGAGGCAGGTTCATACAGGCTTCCCCCTCCCAGAAGACAATCGAATCCGGCGCGTGGCGCGAGCAGACGTCTCCCCCAAGACGGCGCACGAAGCAGGACACCCAGCGATGGGACAGGCGGCGGACCCGGCAGTGGCAGCAGCAGGGTCCGCCGATTTCATTTCTACACCCTGCCAGTGGTTTTTGCCCAGATCCAAAGTGGGATCAAGACTTAAGGGAGGCGCGCCGCGCCGTGGTGATCGAGACGTTCAGGGGCGAACACTACCTCAAGGTAGATGCCAAGGGCCGCGTGATGCTGCCCGCGCCCTTCCGGCATGTCTTTGATCAAGCTGACAATCCCGAAGCCGGTGCCGGGTTTCAGATGCTTCTGGTCTATGGCGGTTCGGACCGTCAGTATGTCGAGGGCTACACCCGGGCGGGGGCCGCCGATCTGGACCGCCGCATGGCGCAAATCCCGCTTGGCACCGACGAATACGATCTGGCCAACGCAATTTTCGTGGAACAATCCATCTCGGTGGAAACCGACAAGGATGGCCGCTTCAGCCCGCCGCCGCAGGTGCGCGAGAAGCTGGGCCTGCCGAAGGAAGAGGTCGAATTGGCCTTTATCGGCGCCCGACACTCGTTCCGCATCTGGCGCGCCGACACCTACCGTGCCAAACGCAAGGCCGAGATCGAGGCGCTGGAAGCCAAGCTCTTGCGCGGGGCTGACCCGTTGTCCTTGTTCAAGACGACCACCTAGGGGGACGAAGTGCAGACAAGCGATCCGCTGCCCGATCGCGTTGACGACAGATCGGCCCATATTCCTGTCCTCTTGCGCCCCATACTTGAGACGGTCGCCCCGGTCAGCGGTGTCTGGCTTGACGGCACCTTCGGCGCGGGCGGCTATGCCCGTGGCCTGTTGGAGGCGGGGGCCGCCAAGGTCATCGGCATCGACCGCGATCCTCTGGCCCACCAGATGGCCGCCCCCTGGGCCGGCCAATATGGCGACCGGCTGCAGTTGATCGAAGGCACCTTCTCCGACCTTGACACGCTGGCCGGTGAACCGCTGGATGGCGTCGTGCTGGACCTTGGCATCTCCTCCATGCAGATTGACCAGCCCGAACGCGGCTTTTCCTTCCAGAAGGACGGCCCACTGGACATGCGGATGAGCCAGCAGGGCCCCTCTGCCGCCGACATCGTCAACAAGGGCTCGGAAGGCGAAATCGCCGACATCCTGTACCACTACGGCGAAGAACGCGCCTCGCGCCGCATCGCCCGCACGATTGTCGAGGCCCGCGCCAAGGCCCCCTTCGAGACCACCCTGCAACTGGCCGAAGTGGTCGCCCGCTGCCTGCCGCGCCCCAAACCCGGCCAAAGCCACCCCGCCACCCGCAGCTTCCAAGCCCTGCGCATCGCGGTCAACGCCGAATTCACCGAACTCGCCCAAGGCCTTGCCGCCGCCGAACGGGCGCTGAAGCCCGGCGGGCTGCTGGCGGTTGTCAGCTTCCACAGCCTGGAAGACCGCATCGTCAAGCGCTTCTTCCAGCTGGCCTCGGGCGCGGAAGCCAACACCAACCGCTATGCCCCGGCCCGGGCGGATGTCACCGCCCGCTTCACGCTGGTCAACAAACGCGCGATAGAGGCGGACGCAGCCGAGCTTGAGGCCAACCCCCGCGCGCGCTCGGCCAAGCTGCGCGTGGCGCGCCGAACCACGGCCCCCGCCAAGGCCATCGCGATGGAGGACATCGACGTGCCCTTGGCGCCCAAGCCCAACGCCCGGAAGGCCAACACCTCCAAGGGAAGAAGCTGAATGCGTCCGGTGCTGTACCTTCTGTCGTTCATCGCGGTTCTGGGGCTGGCCTTCTGGGCCTACCGGGAAAACTATGCGACACAGCACCAGTTGAAGCAGATGGCCGCCGTGCAGGACGAAATCGCGGCCCTCCGGGATGAAATCGCCATGCAGAAGGCCGAATGGGCTTACCTCAACCGCCCGGACCGCCTGCGCGACCTCGCCTCGATGAACTTCGACCGTCTGGGCCTGATGCCGATCGAACCGCTGCAACTGGGCAGCGCCGACCAGGTCGCCATGCCGCCGCCGCCCGCCCTTGTCATCAAGGGCACGGTGGACACCTCGGGCGTGCAGGCCTCCCCCGATGTCACCGCCCAAAACGGCCCGGCCAAGGTTGCCCAATCCCCGGCGCAAGCGACCCCGACCGCGCCAGCCAAACCCGCCTCTGATGCAGAGCAAATCCCATGATCCGCACCCCGCTCCGCCCGTTGGCCCGCATTCTTGACGCCCGCGCCAAGGGCGAAAACCCGGATGTGATCGAACGGGAAAACCTGGCGCTGCGCCACGAAGAGATGCGCGACGCATCGCGGGCGCGGGCGGAACGCCGGCTGATGATCCTTGCCATCGGCTTCTTCATCGCCTTCAGCGTGATCGGGGCCCGGATGGGCACGCTGGCCGCCTCTGAACCCACCGAGCCCCGCGCCGCAGCGGGTGGGTCGGAAATCACGGCGCAACGCTCTGACATTCTGGACCGCAACGGCCGCATTCTGGCCACCAACATGCTGACCCATTCGCTGTATGCCCAGCCTGCCGACATGGTGGACCCGGTCCACGCCGCCACCGAACTGGCCGCGATCTTCCCCGAACTGGATGCCAAGGCGCTGGAGCGCCGCTTCACCGACGGTCGCAGCTTCCTGTGGGTGCGCAAGGTGCTCTCGCCCGAGCAGATGCAGAAGGTCCATGAAATCGGCGACCCCGGCCTGTACTTCGGCCCGCGCGAGATGCGGCTTTACCCCAATGGCAACCTCGCTTCCCATGTGCTTGGCGGGGCGGCCTTCGGCGCCGAAGGCGTCGACAGCGCCGAGGTGATCGGCACCGCCGGCATCGAAAAAGACCTCGACACCCGCCTGCGCGACCCGGCCCAATCCGCCACCCCGCTGACACTGTCGATCGACCTGACCCTGCAGGCCAATGTCGAAGAGGTTCTGGCCACCGGCATGCACACGCTGCAAGCCAAGGGCGCCGCCGCGATCCTGATGGATGTCCACACCGGCGAGGTTCTGGCGCTGGCCAGCCTGCCCAACTTCGACCCCAATGACCGTCCGGCCCTGTCGCCCGCGGTGGATCCCTCGGACAACCCCCTGTTCAACCGGGCGGTGCAGGGGGTCTATGAACTCGGCTCCACCTTCAAGATCTTCGCCGTGGCCCAAGCCATGGACCTTGGCCTGATCACCCCCGACACGCTGATCGACACCGCCCAACCCTTCATCTACGACGGCTTCCGCATCAACGAGTTTGATGGCCACAACTACGGCCCGACCAAGACCGTGTCCGATGTGATCGCGGTCTCCTCCAACATCGGGGCGGCCCATATCGGCCTGATGATCGGCGGCGCGCGGCAAGAGGCGTTCCTCAAGACCATGGGCCTTCTGGACCCGCCGCAGATCGAACTGTTCGAGGCCCCCTCGGCCCGCGCGCTGGTGCCCAAGAACTGGTCCGGCATCGTCACCGTCACCGCCTCTTATGGCCATGGCGTGTCCACCAGCCTGTTGAACCTCGCCGCCGCCTATTCCACCATCGCCAATGGCGGGCTGAAGGTGACGCCGACGCTGATCCATTCTGACGCCCACACCCCCGGCCCCCGCATCGTGACCGAGGCGACCGCCAAGGCCTGCGTGATGATGATGCGCCGCGTGGTGACCGATGGCACGGCAACCTTCGCCGACGTTCCGGGCTATGAAGTGGCCGGCAAGACCGGCACGGCCGAGAAGCCCAAGAAGGGCGGCGGCTATGACCATGAAAAGGTCATCAACACCTTCGCCTCGGTCTTCCCGGCCAGCGACCCGAAATATGTGCTGGTGGTGACACTGGATGAACCGGTGGAAACCGCGGGTCTGAAGCCGCGCCGCACCGCCGGCTACACGGCCGTGCCCGTGGCCGGCGAGATCATCCGCCGCATCGGCCCGCTGGTTGGCCTGCGCCCGCAACTCGACGGCACCGGCCTGACCGCCGCCGCCGCCATCAACGCCCCGGTCAAAGACCCGGTGGCGCAGGAGTAGCCATGTCCGCCCCCAATCCCGCCGCCCCCAATCCTGCCGGCGCCAAGAAACTGTCCCACCTCGGCCTGTCCGCAAGGGCGGGCCGTGATCCTGTGATCACCGGCCTCACCGCCGACAGCCGCGCGGTGCGCGACGGTTTTGTGTTCGCAGCCCTTCCCGGCAGCGCCACCCACGGCGCCAGTTACATTCCCACCGCCATGGCCGCTGGCGCCTCGGCCATCCTCACGGATGCCCTCGGCGCCAGCCTCGCGCAAGGGGCGCTCGAAGGGGCACCCGTGGCCCTCGTCGTCGCCGAAGACCCGAGGGAGGCGCTGGCCCGCGCCGCAGCCCTCTGGTTCGGCGCGCAGCCGGCGACCATGGTCGCCGTGACCGGCACCAACGGCAAGACCTCGACCGCCACCTTCTGCCGCCAGATCTGGATGCACCTTGGCCACGCCGCCATCAACATCGGCACCACCGGGGTCGAAGGGGCCTGGGCCGCCCCCTCGGCGCACACCACGCCGGACCCGATCACCCTGCACCGAATGCTGGCGCAAGCCGCCGAAGCCGGTGTCACCCACGCCGCGATGGAGGCCTCCAGCCACGGCCTTGACCAGCGCCGCATGGACGGCGTGAAGCTGAAAGCCGCAGGCTTCACCAACTTCACCCAAGACCACCTCGATTACCACAAGACCTTCGAGGCCTATTTCGACGCCAAGGCCGGTCTTTTCACCCGCCTTCTGCCGCCCGAGGGCACCGCCGTCATCAATCTCAACGACCCCAAGGGCGAGGCCCTCGCCGCCATCGCCCGCCGCAAGGGCCAGGGCCTGATCACCGTCGGCCATGGCGAACAGGCTGACCTGCGCATCCTCGCGCAACGCTTCGACGCCACCGGCCAAGACCTGCGCCTGTCCTTCAAAGGTGTCATCCATCAAGTCCGCCTCAACCTGATCGGTGGCTTTCAGGCCGAGAATGTCACCCTCGCCGCCGCCCTGACCATCGCCGCAGGCGAGGCGCCGGGCGATGTCTTTGCCGCCCTTCCCCACCTGACCGGCGTGCGTGGCCGCATGCAACGGGCCGCGACCCGCCAGAACGGCGCTTCGGTGTTCGTCGATTACGCCCACACGCCCGACGCCATCGCCACCGCGCTCAAGGCGTTGCGCCCCCATGTCATGGGCCGCATCGTCATCGTCTTCGGGGCAGGGGGCGACCGGGACCGCACCAAGCGCCCCCTGATGGGCCAAGCCGCCCGCGACAACGCCGATGTTCTTTTTGTGACAGACGACAACCCCCGAAGCGAGGATCCCGCCCTGATCCGTGCAGCAATATTGCAAGCCTGTCCCGACGCAACCGAGGTCGGCGACCGCGCCGAAGCCATCCTGCGCGGGGTCGATGCCCTCGGCCCGGGCGATGCCCTGCTGATTGCCGGCAAGGGGCACGAGACGGGTCAGGTGATCAAGGGCGACATCTATCCCTTCGACGATGTGGAACAGGCCAGCATCGCAGTGGCCGCTCTGGACGGTGTGATATGACCCAACCCCAACCGCTCTGGACGGCGGCCGACGCCGCCGCCGCCACCGGCGGCACCGCCACCACCCAATGGTCCGCCACCGGCGTGTCAATCGACACCCGCACGATCCAGCCCGGTGACCTGTTCGTCGCCCTGAAAGACATCCGCGACGGCCACGACTTCGTGGCCTCCGCCCTGTCCAAAGGTGCCGCGGCCGCCCTTGTCTCCCATATCCCGGCAGGCCTGTCGCCCCAGGCCCCGCTGCTGATCGTCGAGGATGTGCTGCAGGCCCTGACCAAACTTGGCGCCGCCGGCCGGGCCCGCGCCAAGGCCAGGGTCGTGGGTGTCACAGGTTCGGTCGGCAAGACCTCCACCAAGGAAATGCTGCGCGCCATCCTGTCCGGTCAAGGCAGCGTCCACGCCGCCGAGGCCAGCTATAACAACCACTGGGGCGTGCCCCTGACGCTGGCGCGCATGGCCCCGGACGCCGACTTCGCGGTGATCGAGATCGGCATGAACCACCCCGGCGAAATCGCCCCCCTCTCGCGCCTTGCCCGGCCCCATGTCGCCCTGATCACCATCATCGCCCCCGCGCATCTGGAGGCCTTCGACAGCCTGGAAGGCATCGCCCGCGAAAAGGCCGCGATCTTCGACGGGCTGGAGCCCGAAGGCACCGCCGTCCTGCCCGCCGACCTTGACACCTCATCGCTGTTGATCGACCTCGCCCGCAGCCACCATGCCCATGTCGTGACCTTCGGCACCAGCCGAACGGCGAACTACCACCTGACCTCCGCCACCCTGCACGACAACGCCACCATCGCGCGCGCCGAACACGAGGGGCATCCCTTCCTGTTCAAGGTCCTCTCGCCCGGCCGTCACTTCGCCACCAACGGTCTGGCCGCGCTCGCCGTGGCCGAGGCCCTTGGCCTTGACCCGGTGATCTCGGCCACCGACCTTGGCCGCTGGACGCCGCCGCAAGGCCGCGGCATGAAAGAACGCGTCATCCTCGATGCAATCGACGGTCAGGGCTTTGATCTGTTCGACGACGCCTTCAACGCCAATCCCACCTCGATGGCCGCAGCGCTGGATGTGCTGATCGCCGCCCAGCCGCAAGACGGCCCCGGCCGCATCGCCACCGGCCGCCGCATCGCCATCCTTGGCGACATGCTGGAACTGGGCCCGACCGAAGACGCCCTGCACCGCGCCATAGCCGCGCATCCGGGGCTGGACAAGATCACCACCATCCACTGCGTCGGCCCCCGCATGAAGGCGCTTTACGCGCTTCTGCCCAATGGCCAGCGCGGTCATTGGGTGGCCGAAGCGAAAGACCTGCTGCCCCGCGTCCGCGCGCTGGTGGATGCCGGCGATGTGGTGCTGGTGAAAGGCTCCAAAGGCATAAAAGTCTCGCTCCTCGTTGACGGCCTGAAGAAATTAGGCCAATCCGTCGCATCCCAAGTGTTTGGAGGGGAATGAATGCTTTTCTGGATGACGCAATTCGCTGAAGGTGGCGGAATCTTTAACCTTTTCAAGTATATAACCTTCCGCGCCGGTTGCGCCTTCCTGACGGCCCTGATCTTCGGCTTCCTGTTCGGTCAGCCGCTGATCAACCTGTTGCGTCGCAAGCAAGGCAAGGGCCAGCCGATCCGCGAGGATGGTCCCCAAAGCCACCTCGCCAAGGCCGGCACGCCGACGATGGGCGGATTGTTGATCCTGTCAGCGCTGGTCTTCTCGACCGTGCTCTGGGCCCGGCTTGACAATCCCTATGTCTGGATCGTGCTTCTGGTCACCTTGGGCTTTGGCCTGATCGGCTTTGCCGACGACTTCGCCAAGGTGACCAAGCAGAACACCAAGGGCGTCTCGGGCCGCATCCGCATGCTGGCCGGGCTGATCATCGCTGCCCTCGCCACCTATGCCGCAGCGCGCTTCCACCCGCCCGCGCTCAGCAACGAGCTGGCCCTGCCGGTCTTCAAGAACGCGCTTCTGAACCTGGGCTATTTCTTCATCCCCTTCGGGATGTTCGTCATCGTGGGCTCGGCCAATGCCGTGAACCTGACCGACGGTCTGGACGGTCTGGCCATCATGCCGGTGATGATCGCCGCCGCAACGCTGGGCGTGATTTCCTACGTCGTGGGCAACTTCAACTTCGCCGAGTACCTCGGCGTCCACTATGTCTATGGCACCGGTGAGATCCTGATCTTCACCTCCGCCCTCTTCGGCGCGGGCCTGGGCTTCTTGTGGTACAACGCCCCCCCGGCGGCGGTCTTCATGGGCGACACCGGCTCCCTCGCCCTCGGCGGCGCCCTCGGCGCCATCGCCGTCTGCATCAAGCACGAGATCGTCCTCGCCGTGGTCGGCGGGTTGTTCGTGGTCGAGGCGCTGTCGGTCATCATCCAGGTCGCCTATTACAAGCGCACCAAGAAACGCATCTTCCTGATGGCGCCCATCCACCACCACTTCGAGAAACGCGGCTGGGCCGAACCGCAGATCGTGATCCGCTTCTGGATCATCTCGCTGATCCTCGCCATGCTGGGACTAGCCACGCTGAAGGTGCGCTAGGCCAAAGGCCGCACCCTGCCCAAGCGCCGGGGGTTTCACATCCCCGGACCCCCGTGGGATATTTGGGCAAGAATGAAAGAGCCGCCGATCCGCTCCGCATTTGCGCCTTGCCCAAATACTCCCGCCGGAGGCCCTTGATTTTTCGTATGAAAAATCGTGACCCCGGCGGGGGAGGGGGCTTACCAGTGCCCGGTATTGCCCATGCTGGCCCAGGGTTCCTGCGGGGCCAGGCTCTCGCCCTTCTGCAGGATCTCGATCGAGACATTGTCAGGGCTGCGCACGAAGGCCATGTGGCCGTCGCGCGGTGGGCGGTTGATCAGCACGCCGGCGGCCTGCAGCTTGGCGCAGATCTCGTAGATGTTGTCGAACTCGTAAGCCAGATGGCCGAAATGCCGGCTGTCAGACGGCAGGCCGGTGTCGCCGTCCCAGTTGTAGGTCAATTCCACCGGCGCTTCGGGCTGACCCGGAGGGGCCAGAAACACCAGCGTGAAGCGGCCCTTCTCGTTGGTGTAGCGGCGCAGCTCTTCCAGCCCAAGCAGCTTGTAGAAGGCGATGGATTTTTCAAGGTCCAGCACGCGGACCATGGTGTGCAGATAGCGGACAGTCATGGGGTTCCTCCTGATTTTGGCCGCCACCCTAGCAGGTCGCCCCGCAATGACCAGCCGTCAGAAGGCCGAACTCAGCCCGATCGTCAGCCCGACATCCGCCGTGTCGCGCACCACAACCTGCGAAATCGAGCGTGACGCGCTCAGCGTCAGTTCCGGCGCAAAGCCAAAGCGCGACAGTCTGGCAAACTGCGCCGTCACCCCGGCTTGCGCCAGCACATCAGGGTCCAGCTGCGGCGTCTTCCAGTAATGCCGCACCTCGGCCTTGCCAAACAGGCTCAGCGACAGGCCGTGAAAGTCCTGGCCGGGATCCCACTCCACCCCGACCGACACGGCGCGGTAGGCCACCCCCGCGCCCTCGGCCGCAACCTGCGTCAGGCCCAGGTCATAGCGCAGGCTGCCCCCCGCCAAGGCCTGCCGGATCGAGCCCTCTGCCGCCAGCCGCAGCGCATCGGCGGCGGGGGTGGCGGGATAGGTCGTCTGCTCCGCCGTCAGATCCAGATGCGCGCCCCAGCTGTCCGACAGCACCCGGCTCAGGCCAAACACCAGCCGCTGATGGTCAGACTGCCGTGCCCCACCAACCCAAGTCTCTCCGGCCCGCAGGTCCAGATTATACGACACCCCGGCCGCCCCCGCCCAGCCGATCGAGGTGCCAAGATCCAGACTGTCATAGAGATAATCGGCATTGCGCGCGCCCGGCTGCAGCAGATGCGCGCGCGGCGACAGCCAGACCATGCGCTGCATCCCCAGCCCATAGACCGACGCCGCCAGCCTCGGCCCCGCCACCAGCCGATAGGACAGCTCTGGCGCAAAGGTCAGCGTGGTGCCGGGCAGGGCCTGCGCAATCGGCAACGGGATCCCGAAGAAATCAAAGGAATCATGCAGACTGCCGCCGTTCACATTGTCCGTAGGCCCCCCCCCGACCGAGATGTGCAGCGTCAGCGGCGTGCGCTCCTCCAGCTGCCCGAAGGCGCCTTTCAGCAGATCGCGCTCCTCCGCTGTGCCGCTGAAATTGTCGGCCCGCCGCAGCCAGACCTTCGCCCGATAGGGCCGGTCCGCCGCCGACAGGGCCGCCGCCGTCAGATAGGCCGCCTCGAAATGCCCGGCCACCGTGGTCGACAGCGCAAAGGCCGCGCGCCCGGTCTGCACCGCTTCCGCCGCTTGCCCGGTCCGGGTCAGCCCCGCCGTCAGCAGCATCATGGAGCCCGCATCCCTCGGATCCGCCGCCAGCAACTGCCGGGCAATCCGCACCGCCAGATCGGCCTGACCGATCTGCAGGGCCTGCCGCGCCATCGCCCGCCCGGCCTCGGCCGTTACCGTCAGCGAAACCTGCGGCTCAGGCTTGGCTGCGGCCGCCCAAGGCGCCATCAGCCCGGCGGCCAGCAGCACGCATGAAAGCCCGGGGCGCATCGCGGCCTCAGGCCCGGCCCGGCCTCACGGACACGCCGGACCCCCGGCGCTGGCGCAATTGTCCAGCACGATCAGGCCATGCTCCTTGATCAGGGGATTGGTCTTGTACGGTTGGAACACCAGCAGCGCCGCCACCTGCGCAGCATCCAGCCCGGCAAAGAGCCCGGCATAATCGCCCACATCGGCGGCCCCGATCTTGACCTTGCCCGCGAAGGTCCCGGACGAAGTCACACCCGTCTCGTTCAACGCGATCGTGTCCAGCGCCGGGTCCACGATCCCCGCCGACGGCGACAGCGTGTCGATGATCGCACGCCCGTCCACGCCGCCTGACACCGACATTTCGGTGAAATCCGCCGTGATCAGCGCGCGCCCGGTGGTGCGGTACGCCCGCGTCGGGTCCAGATCGCCGCCCGGCCCGGACACCGGAACCCCGATGTTCATCATCCCCACATAGCTGCCCGAATAGGTATACTTCGGCCCAAGCCCCGAGGCGGGCAGGGTGAACACATCGGCACGCACGAAATCGCCGCCCGCGTGATAATTGGCGAACTGCCCGCCCTCCACCGCCACCAGCCCCTTGACGCTGCCGGTCTCCTTGACCAGCGCCACCACATAGCGGTTCGACGAGGATTCCTGATAGGTATAGGCCTGATAGCCGCCGACATCGAAACTCGCATTGCGCACGTAACTCGCCGACAGCGCATTGGCATCCTGCGAGGTCATGTTGATCTGGATCGTCGGCTGCCCCGGCGTGTAGGTGGCCGCCTTCATGTTCACCTTCACCGCCGCCGGCACCGTCACCTGCGTGACCCCGCCGCCACCGCCACCCCCCGCAAACGGGCTGCCACCACAGCCGGCCAGCACCAGCAACGCCATCAGGGAAATTCGAACTGCCGACATAATGCCTCACATGCTTCTTTTGATTTTGCCGCCAGTTTGCCCAAATCGGCGCGAAAGCGCAAATACCGCGCTCTTTCGAGAAAATTCCGCAGCGCGCCTGATGCAGCGCCGCACCACTGGCCTTGGCCCCGGCGCCCCGCTATTCTGTCCCCACCTCTTGCCAGAAAGGCCTGCCATGCCGCTTACCCCCGACCAGATCGCCGAAATCGAGGCCGCAAGGCAGACCCCCCGCCTGACCCTGCGCGCCGTCTCGGAGGGGATGGAGGCGCATCTCTACAAGGCCAATCAGGTGCTCGACCACGGTCTGGTCCGCGTCATCGACTACATGGGCGATGACAGCGCCATCGTGCAGGCCGCCCGCGTCAGCTACGGCGCCGGCACCAAGCATGTGCAGAATGACGAGGGCCTGATCCGCTACCTGATGCGGCACTGGCACTCCACCCCGTTCGAGATGTGCGAGATCAAACTGCACGTCAAACTGCCGGTCTTCGTGGCCCGCCAGTGGATCCGCCACCGCACCGCCAACGTCAACGAATACTCCGCCCGCTACTCGATCCTCGACCGGGAGTTCTATATCCCCGATCCCGCCCAACTCGCCGCTCAATCCACCGTCAACAACCAGGGCCGCGGCGAGGTCCTTCAGGGCGAGGAAGCCGCCCGCGTCCTCGACCTTCTGAAACGCGACGCCGCCACCTCCTATGACCATTACGAGGCGATGCTTTCCCAAGACGGCCAGCAAGGTCTCGCCCGCGAACTCGCCCGGATGAATCTGCCGATGAACATCTACACGCAATGGTACTGGAAGGTGGACCTGCACAACCTGTTCCACTTCCTGCGCCTGCGCGCCGACAGCCACGCCCAATACGAAATCCGCGTCTACGCCGACGAAATCTGCCGCCTGGTGAAGGATTGGGTCCCCCTGGCCTACGCCGCCTTCGAAGACTACCGGATGGGAGGC
>NZ_CBBQHX010000028.1:0-61070 GCF_964946895.1 Stagnihabitans sp.
GAATACGGCGCGCCCCTGATGATCGTCGAGTGAGGTCGGCATTTTGACAGCACCCTCAACTTTGCCCATCTTCGATAAAATCCTGATCGCCAACCGGGGTGAAATTGCCCTGCGCGTGATCCGCGCCTGCCAGGAAATGGGCATCAAATCGGTCGCGGTGCATTCCACCGCCGACGCCGATGCGATGCACGTCCGCATGGCCGACGAATCTGTCTGCATCGGCCCGGCCTCCTCGACCCTGTCCTACCTGTCGAAAGCCGCGATCATCTCTGCGTGTGAGATCACCGGCGCGCAGGCGGTGCACCCCGGCTACGGCTTCCTGTCGGAAAATGCCTCCTTTGCGCAGGCCCTGCAGGATCACGGCATCACCTTCATTGGCCCTAATGCCGAACACATTCGCATCATGGGCGACAAGATCACCGCCAAGGAAACCGCCAAGGCGCTGGGAATCCCGGTCGTGCCGGGGTCTGACGGCGGCGTGCCGGATTTTGAAACCGCCATCGGCGTGGCCGCGAAAATCGGCTTCCCGGTCATCATCAAGGCCACCGCCGGCGGCGGCGGGCGCGGCATGAAGGTCGCCAAGACCCCCGAGGAGTTGGAAATCGCCTTCCGCACCGCGCGGGCGGAATCGAAGGCGGCTTTTGGCAACGACGAAGTCTATATCGAAAAATACCTGCAAAAACCCCGCCACATCGAAATTCAGGTCTTCGGCGACGGCAAGGGCAACGCGGTCCATCTGGGTGAGCGCGACTGTTCCTTGCAGCGCCGCCATCAGAAGGTCTTCGAGGAGGCGCCCGGCCCCGTCATAACCCCGGCCCTCCGCGCCAAGATCGGCAAGGTCTGCGCCGACGCGATGTCGAAGATCAAGTACATCGGCGCCGGCACGATCGAGTTCCTCTATGAAGACGGCGAGTTCTTCTTCATCGAGATGAACACCCGTCTGCAGGTCGAACACCCGGTCACCGAAGCCATCTTCGGCGTCGACCTCGTGCGCGAACAGATCCGCGTCGCTTCCGGCCTGCCTCTCTCGTTCACGCAGGACGAACTTGAGATCAACGGCCACGCCATCGAGGTCCGGATCAACGCCGAACGCCTGCCCGACTTCGCCCCCCGTCCTGGCAAGGTGAAGGTGTTCCACGCCCCCGGCGGCCTCGGCGTCCGCATGGACTCGGCCCTCTACGGCGGCTACTCGATCCCACCCTATTACGACTCGCTGATCGGCAAGCTGATCGTCCACGGCCGCGACCGCCCCGAGGCACTCGCGCGTCTGCGCCGCGCCTTGGGCGAGTTGATCATCGACGGCATCGAAACCACGATGCCGCTGTTCGATGCCCTGCTGTCGGAACCGGACATCCAGAACGGCGAATACAACATCCATTGGCTGGAAAAGTGGCTGGAAAAGAAGTTCGGCAACGCCTGACACCGCAAGGATGGGCAAATTGCCCATCCTCCCTTGTCCCTCGGTCATCCTTGGCAGCATCGACACTTTGCCCAAACTACCCGCCTGACCCGCGCCCCCCCGGCCCAGCCGCTTTAAGAGAGGACCTGGCATGATCCTCACCCCTGACCTTTTGTTGCGCGCCTATGCTGCCGGGGTCTTTCCCATGGCCGAAAGCCGCCAGACGTCCGAAATCCACTGGGTTGACCCCAAGCGCCGGGCGATCTTCCCGTTGGACGGGTTCCACGTCTCGCGCAGTCTGGCCCGCCATATCCGCCGTCTGCGGCCACGGGTCACCGTCGACCGCGACTTCGCCGGGGTTGTCACAGCCTGCGCCGACCGCGCCGAAACCTGGATCAATGCCGAGATTTTCGCGGCCTATGCCGCCCTGCAGGCCGAGGGCCACGCCCATAGCCTTGAGGTCTGGGATCAGGACCGCCTGATCGGTGGCGTCTATGGCGTGGTTCTGGGCTCTGCCTTCTTTGGCGAAAGCATGTTCTCGCGCCAGCTCAATGGCTCCAAGATGGCCCTGACCTATTTGATGCACCGCCTGCGCGCCGGGGGTTTCACCCTGTTCGACGTGCAGTTCCTGACCCCGCATCTGGCCAGCCTTGGCGCACAGGAAATCTCGCGCGCCGACTACAGGCGGCGCTTGGCCGCAGCACTGGGCACCGGCGCAGCCTTCACCCCGCCCGATTACCCGCCCGAGCCCGAGCCCGAGGTGGTGCTTTTGGCGGGTGCCGGGGCGGCCGTTGCGGGCACATCGCAGTGCAACACCCAGACGTCATAGCGCGGATGATCCAGCGCCGACAGGCCCGGGCTTGACGCCACCATCCAGCCCTTGAACACCGGATCCAACTGGCTTTCGTCGGTAATCGTCAGATGGGCATAGGCCTCGGCCTCGGGCTGATCAGAGGGGTAGCGGCATTCGTCCAGCCGCACCTGCAGCTTGCCCACCGCCTGCACCTGTCCGGGGCCAAGGTCGTAATCGGTCACCGCTCCGGTCATCCGGTCCAGCACGCGCACGGCACCGCCCGTCGCCACCACCACCTCGGCCTGAACAGCCGGGGCAACCAGCACCGCCAAGGCCAGCGCCAGCGCCTTCATGGTGTCTTGGCCGCTGGATCGGATTTCGAGCTGACGAATTTCATCAGAAGCGAGATCAGCGACACCGCGCCCTGCGTGTCCTCGATCTCATCCCCGGGGGCGAGCGTGTCCGGCATGCCGCCGGGTTGGATTTCGATGAAATTGCCGCCCAAAAGCCCCTCGGACGAGATCAGGATAGCGCTGTCGGTCGGCAGCTTGATGCTCTTGTCGATCGAGATCACGGCATCGGCCATGTAGGTGTCAGGATTAAGCGTCAGCTTGGTCAGCGCGCCCACCTTGACCCCTGCCAGCTTGACATCCGACCCCAGCGACACGCCCTCGATCGAGCGGAACGACGCCTTCAGGTCATAGCGGTCGCCACTGGTGCCGACACCCGTGCTTTTGCCGGCATAGGCGACAAAGCCCAAGGCCACGGCCACCACAAGGGCGCCCGCCAGAATCTCAAGCTTGTTGTCAGCCATCGGCGCGGCCCCTTATTCCGGCGACCAGGCTTCGTAATCGGCGCGCGGCGCGGGCGCGGCGCGGCGGATCGAGCCGGGCGGCGCATAGGCAGCCGCAGTGCCGGTCAGGTTTTCCAGGTGCGGCTCTTCCCAGGGCTTGTGCGCCAGCGGAGCCTTGGTCGGCGGTTGATCCCAGGTGAAATGCAGCCAGCCATGCCAGTCCGGTGTCACGCGCGAGGCTTCCATTTCGCCATTGTAGATCACCCAGCGCTTTTTGCCGTCGGCGGTCTGGTAATAGGTATTGCCCTGCCCATCCTCGCCCACCTTCACGCCCCGGCGGGCGGTGAAAAGCTGGGTGCCAAGGGTCTGGCTGTTCCACCAGGTCAGCAGGCGCTTGAGGAAATACATGGGGCGGGCCTCCGGTTGTTCATGCGTTCTATGCCGGAACAGGGCGCAAAGGTCCAGAGGTGGCGCGCAGGGCGGCCCCGGACCGCGCAGGAGTTTTCTGCGAAAATGCGGCCCCACGCTCTTTCTGCGCAAGATCAGACCGGTGTCAGGTCCAAGCTTGGATTTTCGCAGAAAATGCGCCTCCCCAGATCTTCGCACAGGATCTGGCGGCCCGGTCAGTCGCGCAAGGCCGCCACGATCGCGGCCCACAGGGGCTCCACCGGCTCGACCCCCACGGAAAAACGGATGAAGCCCGGCGCCACCGCGTCGCCCCAGCGCGCCCGCCGCTCGCCCGCCGAATGGGTGCCGCCGAACGAGGTGGTCTGGGTGACGTAAGCGCAGCGGGTCAGGAAGTCTTCTGCCTTTTCCTCGCTTTCCAGCTCGAAGCTCATCAGGAAGCCAAAGCCCGACATCTGCCGTTTGGCGATGGCGTGGCTTGGATCATGGGGCAGACCGGGATAGCGCAGGTGCTGTATGCGGGGGTGATCGGCCAGCCGCTCGGCAATCGTCTGGGCGCTGGCGCACATCCGCGACAGGCGGACCTCCAGCGTCTCCAGTCCCCGGTGCAAAAGCCAGGCCTCGAAAGCGCCCGGCACCGCGCCCGACAGCTTGCGCCACTCTGCCACCCGCGCCATCAGGCCAGCGTCCCGGCCCGAGACGTGGCCGTAAAGCACGTCCGAGTGTCCAGCCGGCGCCTTGGTGTCGGCGGCCACCACCAGATCGGCACCAAGGTCCAAAGGCCGCTGCAGCAGCGCCGTCATCGTGGTGTTGTCGACGATCAGCTTCGCCCCCGCGGCATGCGCCTTGCGGGCGGCCAGCGAGATGTCGCAGCAATCAAGGCCGGGGTTGGACGGCGTTTCCAGAAATACCACCGCAGCCCCCGAGAAATCCGCTGCATCGACATCGCGCGTGTCGATCAGCCGGATCTTGACACCCAGCGGCGCCAGAAACCGGTCCGCCAGAAGGCGCGTCGTGTAGTAGCCATCGGCGGGCAGGATCACCTCTTGCCCGGCGACAAGCGTGCACATCAGCGCCGCCGCAATTGCCGCCATGCCAGAGGGGAAGCCCACCACCGTGGCGCCTTCCAGAATGGCCAGCTGCTCCTCGACCTCTTCCCAGGTCGGCATCGCCATCCGACCGTATTTGTAGGCGGCATTCTCCAGCCCCGGCAGGTGGAAGGTGGTGGCCGAGATCAACGGCGGTGCGATCGGGTCGCCGCGGCCCAGACGGGCGCCCCGGTGATGCAGCATGTCGGCAAAGCGGCGGTCGGTGGTCATCTGAGGTGCCTTGTTCTGCGGGGCTGGAAGCGGGGGTTTCACACCCCCGCGCCCCCGTGGGATATTTGGTCCTAGATGAAGCTATTCAAGGCGGGAAGGGAAGCCCTCGGCGCGCAGGTCGGTATTGAGCGCGTCTTCCAGCAGCTTGACGATCTGGGTCGATTGCGCCTGGCCCCCATAGACCGCCTTGCCCTTCATGAAGGTCTGGTTGGTCAGGGACGCGAGGTCCAGCGGCACACCGTATTCCTTGCCAAAGCCCATGGCAAAGCCAAGGTCCTTCAGCGCCAGGTCCATCGTGAAAGCGATGTCGTAGCTGCCGTTCAGGATCAGCTGGCCTTCGGTTTCATGCACGAAAGAGGTGCCCGAGGACGCCGTGATCGCCTCCCACGCCGTCTTCAGATCGAGGCCGCCGCGCTTGGCCAGCATCAGCGCCTCGCCGTCCGCCACAAGGTGGATGAAGGCCAGCATGTTGGTGATCACCTTGATCACCGCAGCCGACCCGAGCGGCCCCATGTGGAAGATCTTGCCGCCGATCGCCTCCAGCGCGGGGCGGTGCAGGTCGAACAGGTCTTGATCGCCGCCGACCAGCACGGTGATTTCCCCACGTGCCGCCAAATGGACGCCCCCCGTGACCGGCGATTCCAGCATGCGCACCTCGGCGAAGCGGGCCAACGCGGCCAGCCGCAGCACATCCTCGCGGCCGAGCGTGGAATTCTCGATCCAGGTGGCTCCGGGTTTCATCACCGGCAGGATCTGGGCCAAGACCGCCTCGGACACGGCCGGGGACGGCAGGCATGTGAAGACATGGTCCACCGCCGCCGCCAATTCGGACGGCGAGGTCGCCACCTGGGCCCCCATTGCGCGATGCCGCTCGGCCAGCACGGGGTTGCGGTCATAGACCGTGACCTGATGCCCCGCCCGGATCAGGCTGGCGGCCAGATGACCGCCCAGATTGCCAAGACCGATATAGCCGTAATTCATTCCCCCCACCCGACGATGCCTTTCACTTCGCAGAAGTCATGGATGCCCCAATCGGCATATTCGCGCCCGTTGCCGGACTGTTTGTAACCGCCGAAAGGCGCAAAGGTGTCCCATGCCGGGTAGTTCAGGTTGACGGTGCCGGCGCGCAGACGGCGCGCCACCGGCTTGGCGTCCTCGACCGGGCCGGCGATATAGGCGGCCAGACCATAGGGCGTGTCATTGGCCATCTGCACAGCGTGGTCAATGTCGTCATAGGGCAGGATCGAGAGGACCGGCCCGAAGATCTCCTCGCGCGAGATGGTCATGTCGTTGGTCACCCCACCGAAGATCGTCGGCTTCACAAACCAGCCGTGGTTGAGGCCCGCAGGCCGCCCGATGCCGCCGGTGACAAGGGTTGCGCCCTCGTCGATGCCTGCCTGAATCAGGCGCTGGACCTTGTCGAACTGCGCCTTGGAGATCAGCGGCCCCATCGTCGTGCCGGTATCGGTCGGATCACCGACGACCACCGCCTCGGCGGCCTCAGCCGCAAAGGTCAATGCCGCGTCATGCGTGGCGCGCGGCACGAACATCCGGGTCGGCGCGTCACAGCTTTGCCCGGTGTTGCCAAAGCAGCCCTCCACCCCCGCCTTGACCGCTGCGGCAAGGTCTGCGGTCGGCAGGATGATGTTGGGGCTTTTGCCGCCCAGTTCCTGCGCGACCCGCTTCACCGTCGGTGCCGCTGCAGCAGCCACCGCCGTGCCAGCCCGGGTCGAGCCGGTGAACGAGACCATATCCACATCCGGATGCGAGGACATCCGCGCGCCCACTTCCGGTCCGGTGCCATTTACAAGGTTGAACACGCCCGCCGGAACCCCGGCCTTGTGGCAGACATGGGCGAACAGCACGCCCGACAGCGGTGCAATCTCGGACGGCTTCAGCACCATCGTGCAGCCCGCCACCAGCGCGGGGGCCACCTTGCAGGCGATCTGGTTCATCGGCCAGTTCCACGGCGTGATCAGGGCGCAAACCCCGATCCCCTCATGCACGATCCGCGTGGTGCCGCGCATGTATTCCCACGCCATCTCTTCGGCGGCCTTGATCGTGCTTTCGATATGGACCTGACCGGCCCAGGCCTGCGCGCCCCGCGCCCATTCGATGGGGGCGCCCATCTCGGTGCTCATCACCTGCGCGAATTCCTCGTACATCTCGTTATAGACGTCGAGAACGCGCTTGAGCAGGGCAATCCGCTCCGCCACCGGCGTCACCGTCCAAGCCGGAAACGCCGCCTTGGCCGCGGCAATCGCCGCGTCAATGTCGGTCTGGTCGCCCAAGGCGACTTGCGCGACGATCTCTTCGGTGGCCGGGTTCTCTACACCCATCCGCGCCTTGGAATGGGGTTCGACCCAAGCGCCGCCGATGTAGAATTTTTCCATATGTGCCGGGACCATGGGAGCCTCACTTGAAGTGGATGTTGTACTTGGCGCGGATGGCGGCATCGATCGCAGGATCAATCACGTTGCCCGAACGCGCCAGAATGTCATTCTTGCGCTGGATCGCCTTGTCCAGCAACAGGGGTTTGCCCGCCTCGTTCCATTCCTTCGGGCTCATCCGGTTGGCAACGTTGGGGTAAATGTATTCCGTCTGCATCAGCTTCAGCGTCTGGTCCGACCCCAGATAGTGCCCCGGTCCGCCCAGACAGACCTGCTTCATCGCGTCAATCGAGGTGTTGTCTTCCGTCACCTCGATCCCGCGCACACAGCGCATCGCCTGCCCCAGAAGGTCATCGCCCAGGATCAGGCTTTCCATGCAGAAGCCGAGGAGGGACGCATGCATCCCCACCGCCTCATAGCACATGTTCAGGCCCGCAAGCCCGGCCAAAGTGTTGGTGATCCCCTGCTCCCATCCCGCCTGCATGTCGGGCAGCTTGCTGTCCGAAATGCCGCTAGCCGCCCCGCCGGGAAGGTCATAGAACCGATGCATCTGCGCACAGCCCGCCGTCAGCAGGGCCTGCTCGGCGCTGCCCCCCGACATGGCCCCCGTCCGCAGGTCCGACACGAAAGGCCAAGTCCCGAAAATCGCCGGAGCACCCTTGCGGATCGCGTTGGTATAGACGACCCCCGCCAGACACTCCGCCATCGCCTGCACGATCGCCAAGGCAATCGGCGCCGGCGCGGTCGCCCCCGCCTGCCCCGCTGACAGCAACAGCATCGGCATGCCGCGCCGGATGCAATCCTCCATCACCCGGCAGCTTTCTTCCGCGAACTTCATCGGAGGAACCACGAAGCAGTTGGAATTGCTGACAAAAGGCCGCTCCAGCCACTTGTCCTCGCCCCCCGCCACCTGATGCAGGATGTCAAACGCCGGAGCCACCGCCGCCGGATCAAAGAAGCTGGTGCCGACGTGCTTCTTGGTCCCCGCAAGGCAGGCATAAAGCGTGTTCAGGTCCATATCGACGTTGTCGATCACGTCCCGGCACACCATGGTGCGCTGATAGAAGTGGATGTTGTCCAGATTATCGACCAACCGCGCCGCATCATACAGATCCTGCGCGGTGGAATCCCGATACTCCAGCGTGATCGGATCGACGATATGCACCGCCGCGCCCGCCGTGCCGAAATGCACATTGGTGCCCGACAGATGCAGGTCATGCTTGGGATCGCGGGCATGCAGCGTGATGTTGCGCCCCGCCACAGCCAGCATATCCTCCACCAAGGCGCGCGGGAACCGGATGCGCCCGTCATCGCCCAGAATGGCCCCCGCCCCGGTCAGAATCTCCACCCCCGAAGCCGGAGCATTGGAAAGACCGATCACCTCCAGCGCCTCTAGCGCCGACTGATGAATCTTCGCCATCCCCGCCTCGGTCAACGGCTTGTAGGTGCCGCCCGGCATCCCGCCCCGCACCGGCTTCACGTCATCCGCCAAAGGTGCCGCCCGCAGCGCCACCCGCGCCGAGCGCCCGCCGGAACGTCCGCTCCGCGCCTCGTTCCGCGCCTTGGCCGGTTCGCACACCTCGCCAACGCCCTCGACAGTCTCCGTTGCCAGATCGCTCATCTTCAGTCCTTTCCGCCCGTCCTCAGGACAGGCCCATTCCCCGCGCCAGAAGCGCATCCATCTCATCACCCGAAGCCGCAGCCTTCAACGGCGCAAACGACCCCGCCAGCATGGCACTTACCGCATCCTTCATCGCCGCATGGGTCACCCGCGCAATCTGGCTGCCCGTGGAAATCCGCCGCACCCCCATCGCCGCCAACTCCGCCACTGTCAGATCTCGCAACGTCCCCGCTGCCAGCGCATTGACCGGCGCCGTCACCGCGGCCAACACTTGGCGCAGTTCCGCCCGCCCCGGAGGCACCGGCAAATACAGCAGATCCGCCCCCGCCGCCTCAAAGGCCTGCAAACGCCGGATCCCCTCCGCCAGCCCATAGGTCCCGTTCATCACGCCATCGGCCCGCGCACAGAACACGAACGGCCGCCCCAAACCCCGCGCTGCGGCAACCCCGGCCATCACCCGCTCGACGGCCATGTCAAACCCGTAAGACGACTTGTCCGCCGCCGTATCCTCGATCGACAGTCCCGAAAGCCCAACCTCCGCCCCCAAGCGCACTGTCTCGGCCACGACCTCAGGGGCGTCGCCAAACCCACCCTCGAAATCGCCGCTCACCGGCAACCCGGTTGCAGCCACAATCGCTGCCGCATGGGCCAAAGCCTCGTCCCGGCTCACCCCCATATCCGGCCGTCCCAAGGTAAACGCGTGCGCCGCCGAAGACGTCGCCAGCGCCTTGGCCCCCAAACCCGCCATGATCCGGGCCGAGCCCACGTCCCATGGGTTCGGAATGACAAAACACCCCGCCTGATGCAGATCCCAGAACCGCTGATGGCGCTCTGCCAAACTCATCAAGATCCTCCCGCAACCCTTTTCATTTGTTCATAAATATCCCGGGGGTCCGGGGGCTGGCCCCCGGCGGCCGGCTACAGGCGCACCCGCTCGGATTTGGCATCATACATCGGCAGCAGCGAGGCCACAGCCTTGTGCCGCACCCCCGCCACCTCGATCTCGTAATCCGACCCCAGCACCTCCGCCTCGGTCTGCCCTTTGCACGGCACATAGCCCATGCCGACAGCCCCGCCGAGGAAGTGCCCATAGGCACCGCTCGTCACGGGTCCTACAATCCTGCCATCCCGAACCACGGCCTCGTTGTGGAACAACAAGGGCTCCGGGTCCACCAGCCTGAACTGCACCAAGCGCCGATCCAACCCCGCCTCGGCCTTGCGCAAAACCGCCTCACGCCCAAGGAACGACGCTTTCTTCTTGCTCACCGCAAAGCCCAGCCCGGCTTCCAGCACATGATCCTCATCCGTGATATCATGCCCCCAATGCCTATAGGCCTTCTCGATCCGGCACGAATCGAGCGTATGCAGCCCGCAAAGCTTGATCTCCGGCGCGGCCTCCATCAGCGCCTCAAAGACATGCGCCGTCTGGTCGGCCGAGACATAAAGTTCCCACCCCAGTTCGCCCACATATGTCACCCGATGCGCCCGGGCCAACCCCATGCCCACCTCGATCTCCCGCGCCGTCCCGAACGGATGCGCCGCGTTTGACAGATCATCCGGCGTGATCCGCGACAGAACCTCACGCGCCTTCGGCCCCATGACGCACAGCACCGACTCCGCCGCCGTCATGTCGGTGACCACCGCGAAATCCTCGCCCAGATGCCGCCGCAGCCAAGCCAGATCCCGCTGCAATGTCGCCCCCGGCACCACGATCAGATAAGCGGTTTCCGACAAACGGGTCACCGTCACGTCCGCCTCAATCCCGCCCTTGGCATTCAGGAACATCGTGTAAACGATCTTGCCCACCGGAACATCCACCTCCGCCGAGCACACCCGATTGAGGAACCGCGCCGCATCCCGCCCCTCGACCCGGATCTTCCCGAAAGACGTCATGTCGAACAGCCCCACGGAACCCCGAACGGCCAGATGCTCCGCCTTCTGGTTCTCGAACCAGTTCTGCCGTTTCCACGAATACTGGTACTCCCGCGCCTGCCCCTCATTCGCAAACCAGTTCGCCCGCTCCCAGCCCGCAACCTCGCCAAACACCGCGCCGCGCGCCTTCAGATGCTCATGAATGGGCGACCTGCGAACACCCCGAGACGTGACAACCTGCCGATAGGGGAAGTGATCGGCATAAAGCAGCCCCAAGGTCTCGCTGACCCGCTCTTTCAGATAAGCCTTGTTCCTCTGAAAGGGTTGCGCCCGGCGGATATCGACCTCCCACAAATCGAACGGAGCTTCCCCCTCCACGATCCAATGTGCCAAGGCCATCCCCGCGCCACCCGACCCGGCAATGCCAACCGAGTTATACCCGGCAGCCACCCAATACCCGCCCAGTTCCGGCGCTTCGCCCAGATAATAGCGGTCATCGGGCGTGAAGCTTTCCGGCCCGTTGAAGAAGGTGTGAATCCCCGCCGTCTGGAACAAAGGCATCCGCTCCATCGCGTGTTCCAGGATCGGCTGGAAATGGTCCCAGTCCTCTGGCAGCGTGTCGAACATGAAGTCGTCGCGGATGCCGCCCATGCCCCAGGGCTTGGCCTTGGGCTCAAAGGCCCCGATCATCATCTTGCCCGCGTCGGACTTATAGTAAGCGCATTCGTCTGGCACCCGCAGCACCGGCATATGGCCCAGACCCGGCACCGGCTCGGTGATCAGATAGAAATGCTCACACGCATGCAGCGGCAACGTCACGCCCGACTGCGCCGCAAGGTCCCGCCCCCACATGCCGCCGCAGTTCACCACGACATCCGAGGCGATATGCCCCGGCACCCCATCGGCATCAACATAATCTACCCCGGTCGCCCGGCCACCTGCCTTGGTGACGCCCACAACCTTGGTATGCTCAAATATCTGCGCGCCGCGCATCCGCGCCCCCTTGGCCAAGGCCAAGGCGATATTCCCCGGATCGCACTGGCCATCCAACGGCAGATGCACCGCCCCCACCACATCACTCACATTCAGATGCGGATACATCGCCTTGACCTCACTCGGCGAAATCTCCGTCACATCCACGTCGAAAATCCGCGCCACCGTGGCCTGCCGCAGCAACTCCTCGCGCCGTGCCTCGGTCAGCGCCACCGAGATCGACCCGACCTGCCGCATCCCCGTCTCAACACCCGTCTCCGCCGCCAGCTTCACATACAGATCCGCCGAATACTTCGCCAAGCGCGTCATATTGGCCGAGCCGCGCAATTGCCCGATCAACCCCGCCGCGTGCCACGTCGTCCCACTGGTCAGCTGCTTGCGCTCCAGCAAAACAATATCCGTCCAGCCCATCTTCGCCAGATGATACGCCACCGAGCAGCCCGAGACGCCCCCGCCAATCACCACCGCCCGCGCCTGTGCCGGTATCTTGCTCACGTCAGCCTCTTTCATACTTGTCCAAATATCCAACGGGGGTCCGGGGGTGTGAACCCCCCGGTCCGCCGCCCGTCACGCGCGGATGCGCTCGTTCTTGGCATCCCACAGCGGCTGATCCGCCTGCACCACCGCCGGATAGCGCGTCCCGAAGATTTCCACCTCGACCGCCGTGCCCGGCACATTGACCTCGGTCTTCAGCATCCCGAGGCCTATGCAAGCCCCAACCCGGTGCCCATAATAGCCCGAGGTCAGCTCTCCCACGACCTTTCCCTCATGCCAGATCGTCGACATATAGGGCGGGTCCTGCTCTCCGGCTTCAATCACCAGCGTGCAGAACCGCTTGGTCACCCCGCGCTGCTTTTCTGCCTCCAAAGCCGCCTTGCCCCGGAAATCGGGCTTGGCCCAATCCACAAACCTGTCAAGACCGCCCTGCAACACCGTGTAATCGGTCGACAAATCACCCTTCCACACCCGGTAGCCCTTTTCCACCCGCAAGGAGTTCAGCGCATACATGCCGAAGGGCTTCAGCCCGAGGCCCCCGCCGAAGGCCAAGACCTTATCCCAGACCTTGGCCGTCTCGCCCACCGGAGTGTGAATTTCCCAGCCCAGTTCCCCGGCAAAGGACACCCGGAACAGATAAACCTCCGCCCCGGCAATCGTCGCCTTCTGGAAGGTCAGCCAGCCCTTGGACAGGTCTGCATCGCAAACCCCCGCAAGGATCTCGCGGCTTTTCGGCCCGGTCAGGATCTGGCAGGACCACAGGTCCGTCGCATCGAACAGCGACAGACCGGGGGCGAGGTGCTTCAGCAGCCATTCCTTGTCATGGGCCTGCGCCGTGGCGGCGGTGATCAGCAGCACCTGATCCTCGGCCATCCGCGCCACCGACATCTCGGTGACGATCCGGCCCTTGTCATCGGCGAAATAGGCCAGCCCGAGGCGACCGACAGAGGGCAGCTTGCCAGTGATCTGACGCGACAGCCATTCCGAGGTGCCGGGGCCGGAGATCATGTAGCGGCTGAAGCCCGGCAGGTCGAGAATCCCGGCCGCGTCCCGCACTGCCTCGCACTCGGCCTTCACCGCGCCAAACCACGGACCTTGCCGGTCCCAAGTCTTCTGCGCCTCCTCGGACACGTCATCGCCGGGGCGGGCATACCAGACCGCCCGCTCCCACCCATTATAGGGCGCATAGACGGCGCCAAGGGCCTTGGTGCGGTCGTGGACGGTGGACAGCTTCTTGTCGCGACCCTCGGGCCAGGCGTGGTGCGGGAACTGGATGGCGTATTCGTGGCCATAGACCTCCATCCCCTTGGTCACGCAATAGGCCGGGTCTTCGAAACCGGTGAAGCGGCGCGGGTCGCAGGACCACATGTCCCATTCGGTCGCACCTTCCGTCACCCATTCGGCCAGCACCTTGCCAGCGCCGCCGGCCTGACAAATGCCGAAGGTGAACACGCAGGCCTCAAACGCATTCGGCACGCCGGGCATCGGGCCGATCAGCGGGTTGCCATCCGGCGTGTAGGGGATTGGCCCGTTGATCACCTTGGTCAGCGCGGCCTTCTCCAGCAAGGGCACGCGGGCCATGGCATCGGCGATGTGCCACTCCAGCCGCTCCAGATCATCCGGGAACAGCTGGAAAGAGAAGTCCTTGGGGAAGGGATCGTCCTTGGTGAACCAATGCGCCTTGCAGTTGCCCTCATAGGGGCCAAGGTTGAAGCCGTTCTTCTCCTGCCGCAGGTAGTAGCTCGAGTCGACATCGCGCAGCAGTGGCAGCTTGTGGCCGACCGATGCGGACCAGTCCGCCAGTTCCGGAATGGTGTCGAACAGCATGTACTGGTGGCTCATCACCATCATCGGCAGATCGCGACCAAACCACTTGGCGACCTCACGGGCATAGTAGCCCGCCGCATTCACCACATATTCGCAGCGAATCTCGCCCTTGGGGGTCGAGATCACCCATTCGTCATTCTCGCGCCGCACCCCGGTGGCCGGGCAAAAACGTTCAATCCGCGCGCCCATCTGGCGGGCACCCTTCGCAAGCGCCTGAGTCAGTTGCGCAGGGTCGATGTCGCCATCGTAGGGGTCGTGCAAAGCGCCCGAGAGGTCGTGGGTTTCAAGGAAGGGGTAGACCGACTTCACCTCATCAGGAGACAGGATGTTCAGGTTCATCCCCTGATAGCGCCCCATGCCGACAACGCGCTGGAACTCCTGCAGGCGCTCCTTGGTGTGGCCGAGGCGCACCGAACCCGTGACATGGTAGTTCATCGGGTAATCAACTTCCGCGCCCAAGCCCCGGTAAAGCCCGGCGGAATAGCGCTGCATGTTCATGATCGACCAGCTTGACGAGAAAGTCGGCACATTGCCCGCCGCATGCCAGGTCGACCCCGCCGTCAGCTCGTTCTTTTCCAACAGAACGCAATCCGTCCAGCCCGCCTTGGCCAGATGATACAGCGATGACACGCCCACCGCCCCCCCGCCAATGATCACCACGCGGGCAGTTGTTGGAAAATCAGCCATGTCACGCTCCCTTGTCTTGGGCCCGAGTATCGCCCCCCCGGCCTGCGCTTTCAATTCGCCCGGAAAGGCGCTATTGATCGACAAATCCGATCAGAGGGCCTGATGCAGATCGAACTTGTCGACACCTTCCTTGACCTGATCGAAACGCGCAGCTTTCACCGCACGGCCGAGCGGATGCACGTCACGCAATCCACCGTCTCGGCCCGGGTTCAGGCGCTTGAGGCGGCTGTCGGCGCACGGCTTCTGGTGCGGTCGCGCGCAGGCACCGATCTGACCACCGAGGGGCTGAAGTTCGAAACCCACGCCCGCGGCCTGCGCCACGCCTGGGCCGAGGCGCAACGGGCGGTGCAACCCTCGGGCACGGCGGCCGTTGTCTTGCGGATCGGTATCCAGAACGACCTTGCGGCGGGCAATATCGGCGACTGGGTGCAGAACTTCCGCCGCTCGTTGCCGGAATGTTCGTTCTATATCGAGCCGGATTACTCGGCCCAGATGTGCAAGGACCTTGACCGGGGCGCGCTGGACTTCGCGGTGCTGTATTCGCCGCAAGCCCTGCCCGATCTGCACATCGAAAGCGTGGGCGAGGTGAAGTACCGGCTGATCAGTTCCGAAGGCCCGCGCCGGGCGGATATCACGGCACAGCGCTATATCCGTGGCGCCTATTCGGCAGCGTTTGACGAAACGCACCGACAGGTGATGGCGGAATTCGGCTCTGCACTGCTCGCCTCGGGCCAGAACGCGGCGGTGGCGGGGCTTCTGGCAACGATGGGCGGATCAGGTTTTGTGCTCGAGGAGACAGCCCTTCGCATGGTGGCGTCAGGGTTTCACGCCGTGGCGGATATCGATCCGATCCGCCAGCCAATCTTTGCCGTCATGCACCAAAGGCACCGCACCAGCCGGATGCACCGCCGGTTGACGCGGATCGTGGCGCGCGAGATTGCAGGAAGGTCCTGAGGCAAAAGCGCTCTGCGGACCCGTCTGGGGGGACTTCACGTCCCCCCAGCCCCCCCTGTGGGATATTTGGAGAAGGCGAAGACGTCAGTTTCCGAGGATACTTGGCAGTCTGAGCCCATGGTCCTTGGCGCATTGGATCGCGGTGTCGTAGCCCGCGTCGGCATGGCGCCAGACGCCCGAGGCCGGGTCGTTCCACAGGACGCGTTCCAGGCGTTTGGCGGCCTCGGGCGTGCCGTCGGCGACGATGACGACACCGGCGTGCTGCGAGAAGCCCATCCCGACGCCGCCGCCGTGGTGCAGGCTGACCCAGGTGGCGCCGCTGGCGGTGTTGACCAGCGCGTTGAGGAGGGGCCAGTCGGAGACGGCGTCGGAGCCGTCTTTCATGGACTCGGTTTCCCGGTTGGGGCTGGCGACAGAGCCTGCGTCGAGATGGTCGCGGCCGATGACGATGGGGGCTTTCAGTTCGCCCGATGCCACCATCTCGTTGAACATCAGGCCGGCACGGTGGCGGTCGCCGAGGCCGATCCAGCAGATGCGGGCGGGCAGGCCCTGAAAGGCGATACGTTCGGAGGCCATGTCGAGCCAGCGGTGCAGGTGGTGGTTTTCGGGGAACAGCTTCTTCATCGCGGCGTCGGTCTTGCGGATATCCTCGGGGTCACCCGACAGCGCCACCCAACGGAACGGGCCAATGCCCTTGCAGAACAGCGGGCGGATATAGGCGGGGACGAAGCCGGGAAAGGCGAAGGCGTTCTCGAAGCCCTCTTCCTTGGCGACCTGACGGATGTTGTTGCCGTAGTCGAGCGTGGGAACCCCGGCGTTCCAGAAATTCACCATGGCTTCGACATGGGCCCGCATCGAGGCGCGGGCGGCGGTTTGGACGGCTTTCGGGTCAGTCTCCTGCTTGGCGCGCCATTCGGCGGGGGTCCAGCCGGCGGGGCAATAGCCGTGCAGCGGGTCGTGGGCCGAGGTCTGGTCGGTGACGATATCCGGGCGATGGCCACCGGCCTGCATGCGGCGGTAAATTTCGGGGAAAACCTCAGCGGCGTTGCCAAGAAGGCCGACCGACTTCGCCTCGCCCTTCGCAGTCCATTCGTCAATCATCGCAAGGGCTTCGTCGAGGGTCTTCGCCTTGGCATCGACGTAGCGGGTGCGGATGCGGAAGTCGATGCGGGTCTCGTCGACCTCCACCGCCAGACAGCAGGCACCGGCGAAGACCGCCGCGAGGGGTTGGGCGCCGCCCATACCGCCGAGGCCGCCGGTCAGGATCCAGCGGCCCTTGAGGTTGCCGTCGTAATGCTGGCGGCCCGCTTCGGCAAAAGTCTCGTAAGTTCCCTGCACAATGCCTTGAGTTCCAATGTAAATCCAGGACCCGGCGGTCATCTGGCCGTACATCATCAGGCCCTTCTTATCGAGCTCGTTGAAATGCTCCCACGTCGCCCAATGCGGCACAAGGTTGGAGTTGGCGATCAGCACCCGGGGCGCATCGGTATGGGTCTTGATGATGGCGATGGCCTTGCCGGATTGTACGATCAGCGTCTCATCCGCCTCCAGGTCGCGCAGGCCTGCACAGATGCGGTCAAAATCCTCCCACGTCCGGGCGGCGCGACCGATCCCGCCGTAAACCACCAATTCATGAGGGTTCTCGGCCACATCCGGGTGGAGATTGTTCATCAGCATACGCAGCGGCGCCTCGGTCAGCCAGGATTTCGCGCTGAGTTCGGTACCGGTGGCGGGGTAGATGTCGCGGGTATTGTGACGGGTCATGGTGCTCTCACAGGATATGGCCGGCGATGATCATGCGCTGTATTTCCGAGCTACCTTCGTAGATGCGGAAAATCCGGCAGTCGCGGGCGAGGCGTTCAAGGGGAAAGTCGCGGGTAAAGCCATAACCGCCATGCAGTTGCAGGGCGGCGTCGGTGACACGGGCCACCATTTCGGAGGCGAATAGCTTGGCCATCGAGGATTGCTGGGTGAAGCGCGTACCGCTCTCCCGCAGCGCCACGGCTTGCGCAGCCAAAGCCCGGGCGGCGGCCAAATCCGTTGCCATATCCGCCAGTTGCCAGCGGATGCCCTGCCGGTTGGCGAGGGGTTCGCCGCCGATGATGCGGGTCTTGCACCAGTCCTTGGCGAGGGTCAAAGCGGTGTCGGCAATCCCGGTCGCCATTGCGGCCACCTCCAGCCGGCCATTGTCGAGCACCTTCATCGCGGTCTTGAAGCCGGTGCCTTCAGCGCCAACGCGATTGGCCTCGGGCACCAGACAGTCGAAATCCAGCTCCCAAACATGACCGCCGCGCAGGCCCATCGTGCGTTCGACCCGGCCAATGGTCAGACCCGGCGTGCCCTTTTCGACCACGAAAGTCGAGATCCCGCGATGCCCTGCTGTCGCATCGGTCACGGCGAAAACCACAAGGAAATCAGCCACTCCGCCGTTGGAGATGAAGCATTTCGCGCCCTTGATCCGGTAATGATCGCCCTCGCGCGTCGCGCGGGTCTTCATGTCGGCCGGGTCAGAACCTGCGTTCCGCTCGGTCAACGCAAAGGCCCCCAAGGCGCGGCCTTCCGCGGCCAAGGGCAGGAAGCGGTCCTGCAAATCCTGCGTGCCGCCCAGCAGCACGGAATCCGTCGCCAGATAATGCGCCGTCAGCGCCGAGGCGGTAGAACCGCATGCGCCGGCGATGACCTCTACCAGCGCGTAAAGGCAGGCGGCAGAGATACCTGATCCGTAAGGCTCCGGCAGGTTGGCCCCCATCACACCCGCTTCGGCCAGGGTGGCCAACTGACGGTGGACGAAGGTCGCCGCCTCATCCGTCGCGGCGGCCAAGGTGGCAATCTTCTCGGCCACAATCCGGCGCAAGGTGTCGAGGAAGCTGAGTTCTTCCGGGCTCACGACGCGACCCCCAGACGGCGAAGGATGGCTGCGCCGTCGGCGCCAAGCTTCGGCGCGGGCGTTGAAGACATCGGCTTTTCTCCATCGAAGTGAACTGGTTGCCCAACGATCTTCGAGTTCCCGACTTCCGCCACCAGCCCTCGTGCCACGGCATGGGGCGAAGCCGCCGCGTCCGCCAGCGACTGGACCTGCGCCGTGGGAATACCCGCCGCCGACAAGGCGGCCAGAACATCAGACACCGGACGCATCCCGGTCCAGGCTTCAATCGCAGCCTTGATGCGCGGCTCCTGCGCCGTGCGCCCCTCATCCGTCGCCAGCGCGGGGTCAAAGCCCATCTCGCTGCCAATCAGCCCGCACAGCGCCTGCCACTGCCGGTCGCCCAGAACTGCAATCACCGCTTGGCCGTCGGCACAGGCAAAGCAGCCAAAGGGCGTCGACAGCGGGTGCCGGTTGCCAACAGGGCGCGGTGCCTTGCCCGCATAGAATTGCAGCGCGTGCGAGGTTGGAAGCAGGCTGAACAGGGCATCGAACATTGCCACGTCGATGGTGGCACCTTCCCCCGTGGCATTGCGGCGGAACAGCGCAGCCAGAATGGCCCATGAGGCATAAAGCCCCGCCATCAGATCGCCGTAACTTTCCCCCACTTTCAAGGGTTTGCCGCCCTCTTCTCCGGTGCTGGCCATCAGCCCGGACATGGCTTGCGCCACCAGATCATAGGCGGGCAGATGCGCATCCGGCCCGGTCTGGCCAAATCCCGAGATGGAGGCATAGATCAGCCCGGGCTTCTCCTTGCGCAACTCTGGCCCCAAACCAAGGCGAGCGGCGACACCTGGGCGAAAATTCTCCACGATAACATCGCACTGCAGGGAAATCGCCTTGGCGGTGGCCTGCGCGGCAGGGTCCTTGAGGTCAAGCACAATCGACTCTTTGCCGCGGTTCATCAGCGTGAAGAGTGCGGATTCGCCCGCTACAAATGGCCCAATATGACGGTAATCATCGCCTTGTGGCGGTTCCAGCTTGATCACCTCAGCGCCAAGGTCCGCCAAAAGCGCGGTGCAGAACGGACCTGCCATGACCCGCGTCAAGTCAAGAATACGAAGCCCTTTCAACATCATAGCGTGGGAAGCTCCACTCCCGTTGCCACCAGCAGATCACCTGCGGCGATCAGGCGCGCGGCTGCGGCAAGGTCCGGTGCCATGTAGCGGTCATCCCCCAGCGTCGCCACATCCTGCCGCAGCCTTGCAACAGCTTGCGCAAGCGGCTTGGAGGTGCACAAAGGTGCACGGAAATCAATACCTTGCGCGGCGGTGATCGCCTCAACCCCCAAAATGACGTTGAGGTTGTCGATCATCCGGCTCAACCGGCGGGCGCCATGGGCGGCCATCGACACGTGATCCTCCTGATTGGCAGAGGTGGGCGTGGAATCGATCACCGTCGGGTGCGCCAAGTGCTTGTTTTCGCTCATCAGCGCAGCCGTCGTCACCTCGGCGATCATCAGGCCCGAATTCAGACCGGGGCGTGGGGTCAGGAAGGCGGGCAGATCGAAGCTTAGCACCGGATCGACCATCAGGGCCACCCGGCGTTGCGCGATCGCACCGATCTCGCTGATGGCCAGGGCAATCATATCTGCTGCAAAACCAACAGGTTCCGCGTGAAAGTTCCCACCAGAGACGATCTGGCCGTCCGACAGCACCAAGGGGTTGTCGGTCGCCGCATTGGCCTCGATCTCCAGCGTTCGCGCCGCTTGGCGCAGGATATCCATCGCGGCACCCGTAACCTGCGGCTGGCAGCGGATGCAGTAGGGGTCCTGCACGCGGCTGTCGCCCTCGCGGTGGCTTTCGCGGATCACCGAACCGTCCAGCAAGGCGCGCAGCGTCGCGGCGGCAGCAATCTGACCGGGCTGGCCGCGCAACGCGTGGATCTCCGGCTCCAGCGGCGCGGTGGAGCCCATGATGGCGTCGGTCGACAGCGCCGAAGTCACCAGCGCAGACTGCGCCCCGCGCCAGGCACCGAACAGGCCCACCAAGGCGTAGGCGGTGGAAAACTGCGTGCCGTTGATCAGCGCCAACCCTTCCTTCGGGCCAAGCATCACCGGAGAAAGCCCTGCATCGGCAAGCGCTTGCGCACCGGTCTTCACCTGACCCTGATGCTCCGCCTCGGACTCGCCGATCATGACGGCAGCCATATGGGCCAAGGGGGCAAGGTCGCCGCTGGCACCCACCGAGCCTTGCGCCGGGATCACCGGAGTGACGCCTTGCGCCAGCATCCCCTCCAGAAGGTCGACAATATCCCACCGCACGCCCGAGGCGCCACGGCCCAACGACAGCAGCTTCAGCACCATCATCAGCCGCACCACCGGGCGGGGCATCGGATCACCAACGCCGCAGCAATGTGACCGGATCAGGTTTCTTTGAAGCGTTGCAGTATCTTGCGGGGCGATCTTCAAGCTGGCCAACTTGCCGAACCCCGTGTTCACCCCGTAAACGGCCACTGACCCTTCGGCAGCCTTGGCGATCTGCGCCGCCGCCCACTCCACCCCCGGACGGGCGGAGCGGTCAAGCAAGGCAGGTGCTTGGGTGCGATAAATCCGCTCCAATTGGGCGAGGGTGGTGGAGCCGGGGGTAAGAGTTTCAGGCGTCAAGGCGGCCTCCGAAGATGCGGGAATGCAGGGGCGTGGCCCCGATTCTGTAAGACAATTCAGCGGGATGGCGGGCATCCCAGATGCACAGGTCAGCCCGTTTTCCGGGCCTGACCTGCCCGCAATCCGCCAACCCAAGCGCGCGGGCGGCGTTCACCGTCACCCCTTGCAGCGCCTCCAATGGGGTCATGCGGAACAGGGTGCAGGCCATGTTCATCGCCAGCGTCAGCGAGGTCATCGGCGATGAGCCGGGGTTGGCGTCAGTTGCCACCGCCATCGGCACACCTGCGACGCGCAGGGCGGCGATGGGGGGCAGACGCGTCTCGCGCAGGGTGTAGAAGGCACCCGGCAGGATTACAGCGACGGAACCGGCGGCAGCCATCGCGTCGATGCCGTCTTGGGCGAGGTATTCCAGATGATCCACCGACAATGCGCCGTGTTTGGCGGCGAGAACGGCGCCTTTGAGGTCGGAGAGTTGCTCGGCATGGAGCTTGACCGGCAGGCCAAGGCTGCGAGCGGCAGTGAAAAGGCGGTCCACTTCCACTGGCGAAAAGGCAATGCCCTCGCAGAAGGCGTCGACCGCGTCGATCAGGCCTTCGGCAACGGCCTGACGCAGCGAGGGGATGGCGACCTCCTCGATATAAGCCCCTGAGCGGCCCTTGTAGTCCGGCGGAATGGCATGGGCGGCCAGATGGGCGACCCTGACCCGCACCTGACGGTGCGATGCGATCTGGCGGGCCACGCGGAGCATTTTCAGTTCGTCCTCAACCGTAAGGCCATAACCCGATTTGACCTCGATCACCGTGGCACCGGAGGCGATGATCTGGTCGGCACGGGCAAGCGCCAGCGCCAGCAGGTCAGCCTCGGACGCGGCGCGGGTGGCGCGGACGGTGGACAGGATGCCACCGCCGGCGCGGGCAACCTCTTCATAGCTGGCCCCGTTCAACCGCATCTCGAACTCGGCCGCGCGGTCGCCGGCAAAGACGATATGGGTGTGGCAATCGATCAATCCAGGGGTCAGAAGACGGCCGCCAAGGTCTTGCGGCGACAGGGATTTATAGGCTTCCGGCAGATCAGCCGGCACCCCGGCGAAGGCGATGGTGTCACCGTCAAGCACGACCGCAGCCCCTTCGATCAGGCCATAGCCGCCCACCATCGTCGCCAGCGTCGCATTGGTCAGAAGAATCGGCATCAGCCTTGCCTTATGTCTGGGTTTATGCTTATTATGTCTATACATATTAACCTGTCAAGGAGTTGCCATGCTGCTGCACGCCGATCACGCGCTTTTGCCGGAGGGCTGGGCGAAGGATGTCTCGGTTGAGGTCGAGGCGGGGCGGATCGTCGCGGTCGAACCCTCCCGCGGGGGACACAGGGTCGGCTGCCTGTTGCCGGCGCCGGTCAACCTGCACTCCCATGCCTTTCAGCGGGCGATGGCGGGGCTGACCGAGTTTCGCACGGCTGGGCAGGACAGTTTCTGGACCTGGCGCAGCCTGATGTACCGCTTTCTGGAGCAGTTGACCCCCGATGACGTTCAAGCGATCGCCGCCCAGGTGATGGTGGAAATGGCCGAGGCGGGCTATGCGGCGGTGGCGGAGTTTCACTATCTGCATCATGGGCTTGGCGGGGCAACCTACAGTGATCGGGCCGAGATGGCGGGGCGGATTTGCGCAGCCGCGCAAACGACGGGTCTGGGCCTGACGCTGCTGCCGGTGCTGTATGAGCGGGGCGGTTGCGACGGACGGGCTTTGGCGGGGGGCCAGTTGCGCTTTGGCAATGATCTGGAAGGCTTCATGCACCTGCATGAGGCGGCGGCGGCCCATCTGGCCGCCTTGCCGCAGGATGCCGTTCTGGGCCTTGCGCCGCATTCGTTGCGGGCGGTGTCGCCGGCCAGTCTTGCAGCGGCGCAGGCGATGCCGGGACCAATTCACATTCACGTCGCCGAACAAGTGGCGGAAGTGGAAGAGGTCTTGGCCTTCACCGGCCAGCGCCCCGTCCATTGGCTCTTGTCCCATGCCGCTGTTGACCCACGCTGGTGTCTGATCCACGCCACCCAGATGGACGCGACCGAAACCTTGGCGCTGGCGGCATCCGGTGCGGTGGCTGGCCTTTGCCCGATCACCGAAGCCAACCTCGGCGACGGCATCTTTGACGGGGCGCGCTATCTGCAGGCGGGGGGCCGCTTCGGAATCGGGTCGGACAGCAACGTGCGGATTTCCCTAAGCGAGGAAATCCGGATGCTTGAATACTCTCAACGGCTTGGGCTGAAGGCGCGGGCGGTTCTGGCTGACAGCCGCTCGGTCGGTCGGGTGATTTTCGAGGGTATGGCGAAGGGCGGCGCACAGGCAGCGGGGCGCGATGCGGGGGCGATTGCGGTGGGCAGATGGGCCGATCTGGTGGCCTTGGACAGGTCGGGCCCGGACATGGCCGGGCGGCAGGGCGACCGGTTGCTGGACAGTTTTGCCTTCGCCGGGGATGACCGGATGGTCACGGACCTGTGGTCCGCCGGGCGCCACATCGTCCAGGGCGGCCGCCACATCGCCCGCGACGCGGTGCGCGGGCGGTTTGCCAAAGTCATGGCGCGGCTGGCCGAGGCGCTGTGATGGCCGGTTGGGAGGACATCCGGGCCGAGGTTCTGGCGCGCATCCGCACGCGCGCCTGGCCTCTGGGCACGCTGATCCCCGGCGAAGAGGCGCTGGCGCTGGAATTTGGTGTCGCGCGGGCCACGGTGAACCGGGCGCTGTCGGAACTGGCTCGGGCCGGGGTTCTGGAACGCAAGCGCAAGGCGGGCACGCGGGTGGCGGCCCTGCCGGTGCGCAAGGCGACGCTGGACATCCCGGTGATCCGTGCCGAGGTCGAGGCGCGGGGCGAGGCCTATGGCCTGCGGCTGTTGCGGTTGGACATGGCACCGCCGCCGGTGCCGGTGATCTCGCGTCTGGGGCTGGATCTGGGGCAGATGCTGCACGTGCAAAGCCTGCATCTGGCCTCTGGCCGTGGCTTTGCCGTCGAGGACCGCTGGTTGAACCGGGCCAGCCTGCCCGATCCGCTGCCGGATTTCGCGGTGGTCAGCGCCAACGAATGGCTGGTGGCGCATGTCGCTTTCGCCAGCGGCGACATCGGCTTTGCGGCGGAACCTGCCCTGGGGTGGGAGGCCGAGGCCCTGGGTCTGACCGAAGGCACGGCGGTTTTTGTGACGGAACGCTGCACTTGGGCGCCGGACGCGCCAATCACCTGGGTCCGGCTGGTTCATGCGCCGGGCTATCGGCTGTCGACCGTGCTCTAGCCAAGGCCCCTGCCCTGCGCTAGCTTGAAGATCACGCGCCAAGTCCTTGGCCTTCTGGAGAAAACCGATGCACTATGCCCCGGGCCGCGAGGCCTGCCCGCTGCCCTATTCGCCCTTCAAATCCTGCACCGTGCCGCGGCCGATCGGCTGGATTTCCACCGTTGATGGCACCGGGCGCGCCAACCTTGCGCCCTATAGCCAATGGCAGAACCTGTCCTTCGATCCGCCCATGGTGATGTTCGCGGCCAATCCCTATTCCGATGGCCGCCGGAAACACTCGGTCGTGAATGCCGAAGACACCGGCTGGTTCGTCTGGAACATGGCCACCTATGATCTGCGCGAGGCGGTCAATATCTCGGCGATGGAATGGCCGGATGGGGTGGATGAATTTGACAAGGCCGGCGTGACCAAGGCCGCCTGTCTGGAGGCTCCGGGGCCACGGGTCGCCGAAAGCCCGGCGCAGTTTGAATGCCGCTACATGCAGACCACGCGGCTGAAGGGCCATTCGGCGCACGGCTGGGTGGACGTCGTGTTCGGCGAGGTGATGCGCATCCATGTCAAGGACGAGGTGATTCTGCCGGATGGCAAGCTGGATATCCTGCGGATCAGACCCCTCGCCCGCATGGGGTATTACGATTACACCTCGGTGACCGACGTGTTCGAAATGCGGATTCCCGGCGCCTCGGACGCGGCGGCCAAGGGGCTGGAAGGCAAGGCCTGACAGCGGTGGGGCAGAGGAACAAGGGCTGATGGCTCATCCGCCCTTTCCCCTTTCGCATTTGCCCAAATATCCCACGGGAGGTCTGGAGGGTCTGAAACCCTCCAGGGCCTGCCCAGGGCGCGCGCCAAGCCATGGGGCGGGTGGGCGCTGAACCCCTGTTACACGATGCGCGGGTTCTTGTCGGTGGCGCCGGTCCAGATCGGGTTCGACCAGGCCCGCTTGCCCGCCGCATCGATCACCGCGGCACGGACCCAAGGCGAGTTGTTCAGCCGCGCCAAGGGCACCTCACCCCGGGTCAGGCTGTGGCCGTGTACCGCTTTCGCCCCCGTACCCCAGCCGATGGCCACGATGGAGGACACGGCAGAACATTCCACCACCAGCTTGTCGTCCTCGACCCTGACATCGTGCAGTTCGGGGCCTTGGGTGGAATAGAACGCCCCGGCCTTCAGGGCAGTCAACAGCGCCTCGGGGGTGTTTTCCAGCGCCTTGACCATGGTCCAGCCGCCGAAATGGTCAGGCTCCGAGAAATGCGCATCGTCGGTGGCGATCAGGGTCAGCTTGCGCCCTTCCGTCAACAGCTGGTCGGCGATTGCAAAGCCGTCCGGACGGTCGCAGCCCATGGCGCAGCCGTGGTTGTAAATCTCCACCGCATGGGCAGCGGTGAGGCTGCGGGCGTCCTCGACCGTCAGGCCGGACCATTGTGGGTGGGCAATCGCCACGAAGGCCCCGGCCGCCACGGCCCGGGCGGCGATCTGCGGGCCGGTTTCCTGATCCTTGACCGGCAGGAACGACGGCGCGTTCGGCGGCGCGAAATCCGGCGGCAGGCCGACGGCAAGGATGTGCCACAGCTCGCCATTCGCCATGGCGCCGGAATGCAGCTCTGCCCCGAGGATCGTGGTGAAGCTGGCATCGCGGAACGCCGTGGTATCGACAATGGGATAGCCGTAGTGACCGACGAAATGGTCCGTCAGGGCCAGGAAATCATATCCCTCGGCCCGGTAGCGGCGCAGCACCTCGGCCGGGTCCAGCACGCCATCCGAGCGGGTCGAGTGGGTGTGCAGATTGCCGCGCCAGAAACGGCCGGGTTCGGTGAAGGCGGGAAGGGTCAAGGTCATGATGCGGCCTGCAATGAAAGGGTCCGGGATGTGGTAGCGCGTGGCTTGGGCGCTGAAAAGGCGGAAAACAGCGGTGCGGCCGCCGGTCTTGCCCCAGCAATTGTTTCCTTTTGTCACACAATCGCCGTATTCCGGGCGCGCAATATGGGACAGGGAGGACGTTATCATGACGGTTACCCATACCATGACCATGACGCTGCTGGCGACCGGCAGCCTGAGCTTTTACCTGATCGTGCACGCCGCCATCGACGTTCTGCGTCAACGCCGGGCCAACCGGCGCTGACGGTCCTTGGGGGATTTGCCCCAGATCGGACGTGCAGATCGGGCGTGCAGATCGGGCGGGGCCGCAGGCCCTAGCCGCGTCCGATGTAGGGCATGTCGCGGGCCATGATCGTCATGAAGGGCACGTTGACCTCCAAAGGCAGGTTGGCCATCTGCAGGACCGCTGTCGCCACATGATCCACATCGATCACCGGCTCGATCTTGATCTGGCCATCGGCTTGCGGCACGCCGGTCTGGAAGCGCGCGGCCATCTGGGTCAGGGCGTTGCCGATGTCGATCTGGCCGCAAGCGATGTTGAAGGCGCGGCCATCAAGGCCCAAGGTGCGGGTCAACCCGGTCACCGCGTGTTTCGACATCGTGTAGGGCACCGACCCCGGACGCGGCACATGGGCCGAAATCGAGCCGTTGTTGATGATGCGCCCGCCTTGCGGGGTCTGGTTGCGCATGGCGCGGAAGGCGGCACGGGCGCACAGGAACATGCCGGTGATGTTGACGTTCGACACCGCAAGCCAGTCGTCGACACTGATCTCGTCAATCGGGGCGGCCTTGGCGGACATGCCGGCGTTGTTGAACAGCGCGTCAATGCGACCGAAGGTTTCCAGGGCGCGGGCAAAGCTCGCATCGACCTGTGCCGGCACCGTCACGTCACAGGGCAGGATCAAGGCGTTCGGGGCATCCGCGGCCGTCTCTTCCAGTGCATCGGCACGGCGACCGATCAGCCCGACGTTCCAGCCCGCCCGCAGGAAGGCCCAGGCGGTGGCGCGCCCAATGCCGGAGCCCGCTCCGGTGATCAGGATGGATTGGCTCATAGGCTTGTCTCCCGGTAGGTGGCATGGGCAAGGAAATCGGGATGGATCTCGACGCCCCACCCCGGCGCTTCGCTGACAATGGCATGGCCGTCCTCGATCCGGTAGGGGTCATTGAGGAACAGCCCTTCTTGCCAAGGGTAGTAATCCTGGCCTTCGATCGAGAATTCCAGGTACTTGCCGGGGTTCGGGATCGCCTTCAGCAGATGCATGGTGCACATCGTCACCAAGGACAGGTTGGCGGCGTGCGGGGTGATCGGCAGACCGGCATTTTCGCCCATCTGGCAAACCTCCAGTGTGCGTGACAGGCCACCCAGATACATGACATCGGGTTGCAGGATGTCGACGGCCTTGTGTTCGATGGCCAGCTTCCAGGCGGTGAACTCGCAGTCCTGCTCGCCTCCGGCCACGTCGATCGTCAGGGCGGCGCGGACTTCTGCGGTCTGGTCAACCTCCCAATAGGGACAGGGCTCCTCGAAATGGTTGATGCCGTTGTCTTGCAGCAGGCGGCCGACTTCGATGGCGGCTTTGGGGCCATAGCAAGAGTTGCCATCGACCAGTTTGTCAATGCCGTCGCCCAAGGCCTTGGAAACCGTGGGAATTACGGCCTCAGTCCGGCCCGGCCATTCGTCGCGCCCACGCCCGCACTCGGCCCCGACGCGCCATTTGAAGGCGGTGAAGCCCTGTTCGTCGCGCAGTTTGAGGAAACGTTTGGCCTCATCTGCCGGCTTGATGTCGCGCTTCATCGAACTGGCATAGGCGCGCAACTTGCCGGGCTGTCCGCCGATCAGGCTGACCACAGGCTTGTCGGCCGTCTTGCCGCGCCAGTCCCAGACGGCGGTATCAAGACCGGTCTGCGCCCGCCGCAGGTAAGAGCCGGGATATTTGTGCTCACGTTCGGAGATCAGGCGGAGTGTGTCCTCCATATCGGCGATCCGGGTGCCTATGGCGTGGCGGGCGACCTGACGGTGGAAGATTTCGGCGGTGATGTCGGCGTTGTAGGTGGACAGCTGGCCCCAGCCCTGACTGCCGTCTTCGGCGGTCAGCCGGGTGAAAGTGACGAATTCGTTGCCGATGGTCTCTAGCTTAATTATCTTCATCAGGTCAGTCCCTTACAACCATTTCTTCCATTTGAACACGAACCACGTCACCAGCGCCGAAGCCACCATCAGGCCCAAAGCCATCGGGTAGCCGAAGGCAAAGTCCAGCTCTGGCATCAGGCGGAAGTTCATGCCGTAGATCGAGGCGATCAGCGTCGGCGGCAGGAACAGCACCGCCACGACCGAAACGATCCGCACGGTGGTGTTCTGCGCCAGATTGATCATGCCAAGGGTCGCGTCGGTGGCTTGGGCAACGCGCGAGGACAGATAGTCGCCATGCACCTCCAGCGACTGGATGTCTTTCGACAGGCCGATGATCGTGGCCTTCAGGGGATCGACCGTGCCGTGTTCCTCCAGCCCAAGCCGGAAGAAGCCAAGCGCACGTTCCAGCGTCAGCAGGGACAGGCGGCAGTTGCCGACCATGTCCGATTGCCGGCCCGAGGTTTCCAGCGCCTTTTGCAGGACGGCGGCTTCGGGCCCCATGCCCTCGGTGGTGAAGATCTGGCGGGTGATCTTGTCCAGCTCGCGTCCCGCACCTTCCATCAGGTCGGCGATGCGGCCGATGATTTCCTCGCACAGGCCCAGAAAGACCCGCTCCGGTCCGACGCAACCAAGGCCCACCTTGTCGGCGCGCGGGGCATAGGTCTCGAACGGGCGGGGGGAATGATAGCGCACGCTGACCAGACGGCCCTTGCCCAGGATGAAGGCGACCGGGCCGTTGATCGGCGTGACGCCATCTTCGCGCGACAGGCCGGGGACCAGAACGGTCAGGTAGTCAAACCCGTCTTCGCGGTACAGCCGCGAGGAGATTTCGATTTCCTCCAGATCCTCCAGCGTGGGCACTTCGGGAACCAGGGGGGCGGCCAGCGCCACCTCGGCCGGATCGGGTTTGCACAGGTCCAGCCACAGCGCGTCTTGCGGCGACGCGCTCACCAGCTTGCCGTTTTCGGTGCGGTAGGCGAACAGCATGGCGCTCTCCTCGATCGGTGATGATTGCTTGCCACGGGCAGGGGCTGGACAAAAGCCCCTGTTTGAGAGGAAACCGATGCGAGGGAGGCCTTCATGTTCGATCTGGTCATATTCGATTGCGACGGCGTGCTGATCGACAGCGAGATCATCAGCGCGCAGATGCTGGTGGACGAGCTGAAAGGTCTGGGCGTGACGATCGACCTGCCCTATGTCGCACAGCATTTTCTGGGCCGCAGCTATCCAACCGTGATGGCACAGATCCGCAAGGAGTTCGGGCTGGATCTGGCGCCGGAATTCGAGGACCAGTACCGCAGTCGCCTGATGGCCGCCTTCGAGGTGGGTTTGCGCGTGATGCCCGGGGTGAAGGCGGCGCTGCAGAGGCTGGACCTGCCGTGGTGTGTTGCAACCTCGTCCAGCCCCAAGCGGGCCGCGCGGTCCCTGGAGATTGCGGGGCTGGCCGGGCTGGTGGGGGATGGGCTTTACACCGCGACCATGGTGGCGCGGGGCAAGCCTGCGCCGGACCTGTTCCTGCATGTGGCGGCGGATCGGGCCGTGGATCCCGCACGGTGTCTGGTGATCGAGGACAGTCTGAACGGCGTGCGCGCCGGGCTTGCGGCGGGCATGGTGGTCTGGCGCTTCACCGGCGGCAGCCATCTGGCGGGGCTGAGCCTCGATGCGCCGCAGGATGCCAAGGCCGCCTTGCATTTCAATAGCTTCGCAGACTTCTTTGATCTTCACCCTGCCCTGCCCCGGAGGCCCTGATGGCCCGCATCATTACCCCTGCCCCTTCCGAACCCAGCTTGCATGACGAGGCCGCGCGGGCAGGATGGCTATATTACCTTGGCGGGCTGACGCAGGATCAGATTGCCACGGAACTGGGCGTGTCACGGCAGCGCGCGCAGCGACTGGTCTCGCGCGCGGTGGCCGAGGGGCTTATTCAGGTGCGCCTGTCGCACCGGATCGGCGCCTGCCTGACGCTGGAGGCGGAATTGACCGACCGTTACGGCATGACGCGCTGCCGGGTTGCCCCCTCGCCCGGGGCGGGGGGGGATCTGGTCCGGGCGACCTCGCCGGCGGCGGCGGCGGAACTGGAGCGGGTCTTGCGGATGCCCGAGCCGAAGGTGATCGCGCTTGGCACCGGGCGCAGCATGCGCGGGATGGTCGATGCGATGGAGGAGGTCGACGCCTCGCAGCACCGGCTGGTGTCGTTGATCGGCAACATCGCGCCGGATGGCTCGGCCAGTTTCTTCGACGTGGTGATGCGGATTGCCGACAAGGTGCGCGCGCCGCACTACCCGATGCCGGTGCCGGTGATCTCGCCCACGCCCGAGGAGAACGCGGCGTTTCATGCCTTGGGGCCGGTGCGCAAGGTGGTTGATCTGGCGCGGGCGGCGGATGTGATCTTCGTGGGCGTCGGCCAGATGTCGAATGACGCGCCGCTGCTGGCCGATGGCTTCGTGTCCCGCGCCGAACTGGACGAGATGCAGGCCGCCGGGGCGGTCGGGGAAGTGGCCGGTTGGGTCTATGATTCGCGGGGAAATTACCTGGAGGTCGGGACCAATCGCCGGACCGGCGGCGTTCGGGTCGAGCCGGGACTGCCGCGCACCGCCATCGGGATCGCGGCGGGGCCCAGCAAGGTCCATGCGATTGCTGCGGCGCTGCAATCGCGCATTCTCAATGGGTTAGTCACCGACGAATCCACTGCAAGTGGCATCCTGAACCTGTGACACTTCGCATTTGCAGCGAAAGAAACCTCTTGACGGATCACGGGGTCGTGTGAGCATTTATCCATCAAGCGATGAAATGCTCAATCGCTGATCTGGGAGGATACCAATGAATATGACGTTGCGCGCGCTTCTTGGCGCGACGGCTGCGCTTACCCTGGCGGGTATGGCTGCGGCTGCTACGACTGAGATCACTGTGGCCACCGTGAACAACGGCGACATGATCCGCATGCAGGGGCTGATGGATGACTTCTACGCCAAGCACCCTGACATTCACGTCAATTGGGTGACGCTGGAAGAAAACGTCCTGCGTCAAAAAGTGACGACGGACATCGCCACCAAGGGCGGCCAGTTCGACGTTCTGACCATCGGCACCTATGAAGTTCCGATCTGGGGCAAGCAAGGCTGGCTGGTCTCGCTGGACGATCTGCCGGCAGACTACAAGAAAGACGACCTGCTGCCCGCGATCGCTGGCGGCCTGACGGTGGATGGCCATCTCTACGCCTCGCCCTTCTATGGCGAATCGTCGATGGTCATGTACCGCAAGGACCTGATGGACAAAGCTGGCCTGAAGATGCCCGACGCGCCCACCTGGGCGGACATCAAGAAAGCCGCTGACGCCATGACCGACAAGGCCAGCGGCACCTACGGCATCTGCCTGCGCGGCAAGGCCGGCTGGGGCGAGAACATGGCCTTCCTGACCGCCATGTCGAACTCGTTCGGCGCCAAGTGGTTCGACAAGGACTGGCACCCCCAGTTCGACCAGAAGCCCTGGGCTGACACGCTCAACTTCTACCTCGACCTGATGACGAAAGACGGTCCTCCGGGCGCATCCAACAACGGCTTCAACGAAAACCTGGCGCTGTTCCAGCAAGGCCATTGCGGCATGTGGATCGACGCCACCGTTGCGGCTTCCTTCGTGACCGGCAAGGACTCGACCGTGGCGGACAAGGTTGGCTTCGCACTCGCCCCCGACAATGGTCTGGGCAAGCGCGGCAACTGGCTGTGGGCCTGGTCTTTGGCGATCCCGGCGGGTTCGGCCAAGGTTGAAGCGGCCAAGGCCTTCGTCGATTGGGCAACCAACCCCGACTATCTGGCGCTTGTGGCGTCGAAAGAGGGCTGGGCCAACGTTCCCCCGGGCACGCGCTCGTCGCTCTATGCCAACCCGGAATACGCCAAAGTGCCCTTCGCCAAGATGACGCTGGACAGCATCAACGCGGCTGACCCGACCCACCCGACGGTTGACCCGGTTCCCTATACCGGCGTGCAGTTCGTGGCGATCCCGGAATTCCAAGGGTTTGCAACGGAAGTCGGTCAGCAGTTCTCGGCCGCCTTGGCTGGAACGACCTCTGCGGCGGATGCCCTGAAGAACTCTCAGGACCTTGTGACCACGGAAATGACCAAGGCCGGTTACATCAAGTAATCAGCTGACAGGACGGGGCCGCGTCTCCCAAGGGCGGCCCCGTTTCTTTTTCCCCTTCCCCCGAAATCGTTCTGGAGGTTGCCATGGCCACCCAGCATTCGCGCCTTGCCGCCCGGTTCATGGTGGCGCCCTCGGTCATCTTGTTGTTTTGCTGGATGATCGTGCCCTTGGCCACGACGATCTACTTCAGCTTCATTCACTACAATCTGCTGAACCCGATGCAGACCGGCTTTGCCGGGTTCTCGAATTACTACTACTTCGTCACCGACCATGCTTTCCTGCAGGCCCTGTGGAACACGGTCGCGATTGTGGTGGGCGTGCTGCTGATCACGGTGATGGGCGGCGTGCTTCTGGCCCTGCTGATGGACATGCCGTTCTGGGGTCAGGGCGTGGTGCGGGTTCTGGTCATTGCGCCGTTCTTCGTGATGCCCACCGTGTCGGCGCTGGTCTGGAAGAACATGTTCATGAACCCGGTGAATGGCATGTTTGCCCATATCGCCCGCGGTCTGGGACTGGCGCCTTATGATTTCCTGAGCCAGGCCCCCCTGCTGTCGATCATCGTCATCGTGGCCTGGCAATGGCTGCCGTTTTCGACGCTGATCCTGCTCACCTCTTTGCAAAGCCTTGATTCCGAGCAGCAAGAGGCGGCTGAGATGGACGGCGCGTCTTGGCTGTCGCGCTTCATTTACCTGACCGTGCCGCATCTGACCCGCGCCATCACGGTGGTCATCCTGATCCAGACCATCTTCCTTCTGTCGGTCTTTGCCGAGATTTTCGTCACCACCAATGGCGGCCCGGGTACGGCTTCCACCACCATCACCTACCTCGTTTATGTGCAGTCGCTGTTGAACTACGACGTAGGTGGCGGATCGGCGGGCGGTATCGTCGCGGTGATCCTGGCCAATATCGTTGCGTTCTTCGTGATGCGCATGATCGGCAAGAATCTGGACGCCTGAGGGGACATCATGGCACGCAAAGTCACCAACACCCGCAAAGGTCTGACCACTGTCGCCGCCTGGGCCGTGGGATTTCTGATCTTCTTCCCGATCCTGTGGACGATCCTGATGAGCTTCCATGCCGAAGGGGATGCGATCAAATCGCCGCTCGACATGCTGCTGTCGCCGTGGAGCTTTGACAGCTATGCCGAGGTGCAGACGCGGTCGAACTACTCGCTGCACTTCTTCAACTCGGTGGTGATTTCGGTCGGCTCGACCATTCTGGCCCTGATCATCGCCATTCCTGCGGCATGGGCTATGGCCTTTGTGCCGGGCAAGCGGACCAAAGACCTGTTGATGTGGATGCTGTCGACCAAGATGATGCCGGCCGTGGGCGTCTTGATCCCGATGTATCTGGGCTTCAAGGACCTTGGCCTTCTGGACACCCGCACCGGGCTGGTGGCTGTGATGACCCTGATCAACCTGCCGATTGTGGTCTGGATGCTGTACACCTACTTCAAGGAAATCCCCGGCGAAATCCTTGAGGCGGCCCGGATGGACGGCGCATCGCTGCGGTCAGAAATCCTGTACGTTCTGACGCCGATGGCCGTGCCCGGCATCGCCTCGACCATGCTGCTCAACGTCATCCTGGCGTGGAACGAGGCGTTCTGGACCCTGCAACTGACCACGCATGATGCGGCTCCCTTGACGCAGTTCATCGCCAGCTATTCCTCTCCCGAGGGGCTGTTTTACGCAAAACTCTCGGCGGCCTCGACCATGGCCATCGCGCCAATCCTGATCTTGGGCTGGTTCAGCCAGAAACAACTCGTCCGTGGCCTGACCTTTGGCGCGGTGAAGTGAGGACAAAATGGGACAAATCACGCTCAACGCCGTGCGGAAATCCTTTGGCGAGGTGGATGTCATCCCCTCGATCGACCTGCGGATCGAGGATGGCGAGTTCGTCGTCTTCGTGGGGCCTTCGGGCTGCGGCAAGTCCACCCTGCTGCGGCTGATTGCCGGGCTGGAGGATGTCACCTCGGGCGGCATCCAGATCGACGGCGCAGATGCCACCGACCTGCCCCCCGCCAAGCGCGGGCTGGCGATGGTGTTCCAGTCCTATGCGCTTTATCCGCACATGTCGGTCAGGAAGAACATTGCCTTCCCGCTGAAGATGGCCGGCATGACGGCAGAACAGCAGGAGGCCAAGGTGCAGTCCGCCGCCAAGGTGCTGAACCTGACCAACTACCTTGACCGTCGTCCGGGGCAGCTCTCCGGCGGGCAGCGCCAGCGCGTGGCGATTGGCCGGGCGATTGTTCGCGAACCCAAGGCGTTCCTGTTTGACGAGCCTTTGTCGAACCTCGACGCCGCCTTGCGGGTGAACATGCGGCAGGAAATCACCGAACTGCACCAGCAGCTGAAAACCACGATGATCTATGTGACCCATGATCAGGTCGAAGCCATGACCATGGCTGACAAGATCGTCGTGCTGAATGCGGGGCGGATCGAACAGGTGGGCTCTCCGCTGACCCTTTATGAACACCCGGCGAACACCTTCGTGGCAGGCTTCATCGGGTCGCCCAAGATGAACCTGATCACCGGGGCCGAGGCGGCCAAGCTGGGGGCCACCACCATCGGCATCCGACCTGAACATCTGGATATTGTGGCCGAGGGCGGTTGGGCGGGGGTTGTCGGCCTGTCCGAGCATCTCGGCTCGGACACCTTCCTCAAGGTCTCCACCGACGCGGTTGGCACGATCAACGTGCGGGCCGGAGGCGAAATCAAACTGCGCCATGGCGATCAGATCCGGCTGGCCCCGCAGGCTGGCAAGACGCACCGCTTTGGCCCCGATGGAAAGACACTGGCATGAGACTGCAAGGCAAGACCGCCCTGATCACCGGCGCCGCGCGTGGCATCGGCTTTGAATTCGCCCGGGCCTATATCGCGGAAGGCGCCACCGTGGCGTTGGCCGACATCAATGCCGAGGCCGTGGCCAAAGCCGCTGCGGCACTGGGCCCGATGGCGGTGCCGGTGCAGATGGATGTGACCCGCGCCGACAGCATCGAAGCGGGCTTTGCCCAAGCCATAGGCACGATGGGCAAGCTGGACATTCTGGTCAACAACGCCGCCCTGTTCTCTGCGGCCCCCATCGCAGAGATCACCCGGGCCGATTACGAACGTCTGTTCAGTGTGAACGTGTCGGGCACTTTATTCTGCCTGCAAGCTGCCGCCCATCACATGATGGCCCGCGGCGACGGCGGCAAGATCATCAACATGGCCAGTCAGGCCGGACGTCGGGGTGAGGGGCTGGTGGGCGTCTACTGCGCGTCCAAAGCCGCTGTCATCAGCCTGACGCAAAGCGCCGGTCTTGATCTGATCAAGCACAAGATCAACGTGAACGCCATCGCTCCGGGCGTGGTGGATGGCGAACATTGGGACGGCGTCGATGCCTTCTTTGCCAAATATGAAGGCAAGGCCCCCGGCCAGAAGAAGCACGAGGTGGGCGCTGCGGTGCCCTTTGGCCGCATGGGTGTGGCACAAGACCTGACCGGCATGGCGATCTTCCTTGCCACATCGGAAGCCGATTACATCGTCGCCCAATGCTTCGGCGTGGACGGCGGCAACTGGATGGCATGATCATGAAAGCCACTTTGCCAAGCTATGACCGCAAGGCCTTGAAGCCGGGGATCGTCCACATCGGTCTGGGCAACTTTCACCGGGCGCATATGGCCGTCTATCTTGACGACCTGTTCGCCCTTGGGCTGGATCAGGACTGGGCCATTCTGGGTGCCGGCGTGCGGGCACCCGATGCCCGGATGCGCGATGCCCTGCGCGGGCAGGATTGCCTGTCCACGGTGATCGAGCTGGACCCCAAGGCCAAATCGGCGCGGCGGATCGGATCGATGATCGACTTTCTGCCGGTGGAGGCGGACAATGCCAGCCTGATCGCTGCGATGGCCCGGCCGGAAATCCGCATCGTGTCCTTGACGGTGACAGAGGGCGGCTATTTCGTCGATTCCACCGGTCAGTTCGACCCGACCGCACCCGAGATAGCCGCGGATGGCGCCAATCCGGCGCATCCGGCCACCGCCTTCGGTGCCATCGTCGCGGCGCTGAACGCGCGGCGGGCGGCGGGGATCGTACCGTTCACCGTGATGTCGTGCGACAACCTGCCCGGCAATGGCCATGTCGCGCAAGCGGCCGTCGTGGGCACGGCACGGCTGTCGGACCCCGATCTGGCCGATTGGATCAAGACCCACGTTGCCTTCCCCAACGGCATGGTGGACCGCATCACCCCGGCCACCGGTCCGCGCGAACGGGCGATGGCGGCCGAATTCGGTCTGGGCGACGATCCGGTGCCGGTGACCTGCGAACCCTTCCGGCAATGGGTGCTGGAGGACAACTTCCCCGCTGGCCGTCCGGCGCTGGAGAAGGTCGGCGTGACCTTCACCGATGCCGTCCATGCATTTGAGACGATGAAGATCCGCATCCTGAACGGCGGACATGCGATCATCGCTTATCCCGGCGGGCTCAAGGGGATCCATTTCGTGCATGAGGCGATGGCCGATCCACTGATCCCGGCCTTCCTTGATGCCATCGAAAGTCGGGAAATCCTGCCGATCGTCCCTCCGGTGCCCGGGCAGGATCTGAACGCGTACAAGACGCTGATCATCGACCGCTTCTCGAACCCCGAGGTGGCAGATACTGAACGGCGGCTGTGTCTGGACGGGTCGAACCGGCAGCCCAAGTTCATCGTGCCCTCGATCCGCGACGTGCTGGCCGCAGGGGGCAGTGCCGAGGGGCTGACGCTGCTGTCGGCCATGTGGTGCCGCTATTGCTTTGGCACGACCGAAGCGGGCGCGGTTATCGAGCCCAATGACCCGAACTGGGACCTGCTGCAGGCCCGTGCGGTTGAGGCGCGCAGCAACCCGGCGGCATGGATCGGGATGGATGCGGTCTATGGCGATCTGGTCAAGAACGACGCTTTCGTGGCGCGCTTTGCCGAGGCTTTGGATTTCATCTGGGCGTCTGGCGTCGATGCCGCGATGCGGCGCTATATCGCCAGAGCCTGACGACAGGGCGGGGCAAGCTTGCAAGGCAAAGGCCCGGTCCGGTTCACACCGGGTCGGGCCTTTGCTGGGTCAAGGCACAGTCTTTTGACACTGCGGGTCGGGTCGACGGCGGCGCAGGGGCGCCGGCGCGCCGGCTCAGTTGTCCTTGCCGCCTTGGGCCTTTTCCTTGGCTTTGGCATCGGCTTCGGCCTTCGCCTTGGCTTCGGCGTCGGCCTTTTCTTTGGCGTGGGCTTCGGCTTCTGACTTCACCTTGGCCTCAGCATCTGCCTTGGCCTTGGCTTGCGCCGCGGCTGCGGCTTTGACTTTGGCGTCGGCGCAGGCTTTTGCCGCGGCGGCGGCCTTGGCATCGGCGGCAGCCTTGGCGTCCGCGGCGGCTTTCAGCTTGGCGGCGGCATCGGCCTTGGCCTTCGCCGCTTCGGCCTGAGCCTTGGCTTCGGCGTCGTGCTTTGCCTTGTCGGCCGCCTGCTTGGCCTTGGCGTCCGCCTGGGCCTTGAGCTCGGCTGCGACTTCCCTGGCCTTAGCCGCGTCTTGGGCAGCCTTGTCAGCATCAGCCTTGGCCTTGGCTTGCGCCTCGGCGACGGCTTTGGCCTTGGCGTCGGCCTCTGCCTTGGCTGCATCGGCATCGGCCTTGGCCTTGGCCTGGGCTTCGGCAACGGCTTTGGCCTTGGCATCGGCGGCAGCCTTGGCCGCGTCGATATCGGCCTGAGCCTTGGCCTGCGCCTCAGCGAGGGCCTTGGCTTGCGCGGCATCCTTGGCGGCGGCAGCGGCCTGTTCCTGAGCGCGGGCGTCTGCGACGGCCTTGGCCTTGGCATCGGCAACCGCCTTGGCGGCATCGGCGTCGGCCTGCGCCTTGGCGCGAGCCTCTGCGACGGCCTTGGCCTTGGCGTCCGCAACAGCCTTGGCCGCATCGGCATCGGCCTGCGCCTTGGCGCGCGCGTCCGCGACGGCCTTGGCCTTGGCATCGGCAACCGCCTTGGCGGCATCAGCATCGGCTTGTGCCTTGGCGCGTGCTTCGGCAACGGCCTTGGCCGCGGCATCGGCGTCCGCCTTGGCCTTGTCGGCATCAGCCTGCGCCTTGGCGCGCGCGTCTGCGACGGCCTTGGCCTTGGCATCGGCATCGGCCTTGGCCGCCTCCACTGCCGCCTTGTCGGCCGCGGCCTTGTCAGCGGCGAGCTGATCACAGCTGCAGCCGTCAGACCCGGACTTCGACTTGTCGTCTTCGCCATGGGCGGTTTGCGCTTCGCTGGCGCTCTGGTCCGGCTTGCCGGAATTGGACTCGGCCATCAGCGCCGTGGTCATCGCCAGTTGGCTTCCCAAGGCAATGGCGGCGAGAGTGAGAAGGGGGTGTTTCATCGGTCGGTCTCCTGTCGTGGTGTTGCGTGACCACGGCGGTTTCCGGGTCACTCAATGTCCGACAGGACTAAGGTCTGCGCCGCCGCGATGCTGCCCTGCAAAGGGACAGGCGCTTTGCCCATGCGGGAGCGGGCCTATCCCAAAGGCCTAGGCCATCCTGCAACAGCAGGGGGCAAGGCCCGGCGGCACCTAGGGCTGGCTGATCTTGCCACCGCCCACCGCAGCGGGAACGCCGGTGGTCGAGGGGCACGAGGTCGGCAGGCCGGCTGTGACGCGGGCAGCAAGGTAGGCGAAGGCCTGCGCCTCCAGCATGTCGCCGTTCAGGCCTTGGGTCTCCACCGTGGCGACGTTGGGCATGCGGGCCGCAAGCGCCTGCATCAGGGCCTGATTGTGGCGCCCGCCGCCGGCCACAAGAAGTTGGGAGATGGGGGCCGGAAAATGCTCGGCCGCCTTGGCCACGGCGGCCGCGACGCAATGGGTCAGGGTGGCCAGCGCATCGGCGTCACCCAGATGCGCCACCGCGTCCAGCAGGTCGAAGGCGTTGCGGTCCAATGACTTCGGCGGCATCCGGTAGAAGAAGTGATGTTCGAGAAAATGCGCGATCACCTGTGCGTCGGGCGTGCCGGACAGGGCCAAAGTGCCGCCCTCGTCCAGCGCCCTGCCCTGCCGCGCCAGCATCAGGTCGTTGAGCGGCGCATTGGCAGGGCCGGTGTCGAAGGCCAAGAGCGCGCCGGGCACCTCGGGTTCCGCACGGCGCGGGTCGATCCACGTGACATTGCCAACACCGCCAAGGTTGAGAATGGCCAGCGGTGCGCTGACCCCGATGCGGCGGGCCAGCGCATGGTGAAAGAAGGGGACAAGCGGCGCGCCCTGCCCGCCCAGTTCCACATCGGCGCTGCGAAAATCCCAGATCACGGGAAGGCCCAGGGCCTCGGCCAAAAGCGCCCCGTTGCCGGCCTGATGGGTGCCACGTCCGCCCGGGTCATGGGCCAGCGTCTGGCCGTGAAAGCCCACCAGCGCCACATGCGAAAAGCGCGAGATCAGTTCGGCATGGGCGGTTTCCACCACCTCTGCCGCGGCCGCCACATCGGGATCGCCGGGCCATTGGCCGAACGCCTTGCGGATCATCGACCGCTCGGTCTGCGAATAGGGACGGTAGGCGTCGGGCCCGAAGTCCAGCACCCGGATGCCATCGGTCAGCACCATCGCCGCGTCCACACCGTCCAACGAGGTGCCTGACATGGTTCCCAAGACCCAAAGCGGCGCTTGCATCTTTCCCTTCATGTCCGCCCCCGTTATAGACCTGCTACCTTACTGCCTAGCTTAGTAAATGAGGGCACCATGACCTACCATCCGAAATCCGATTTCATGCGCGTGATGATGGAGCGCGGCTATCTGGCCGACTGCACCGATTATCAGGCGCTGGATGAGGCCTTCCTCAAAGGCGTGGTGCCGGGCTACATCGGCTTTGATGCCACCGCCAAAAGCCTGCATGTCGGCTCTCTGATCCAGATCATGATGCTGCGCTGGCTGCAGAAATGTGGCGGCAAGCCGATCGTGCTGATGGGCGGCGGGACCACGAAGATCGGTGATCCGTCCTTCCGGGCCGACGAGCGGCCCCTGCTGACCAATGCCCAGATCGACGACAACATCGCCGGCATCAAGCGCGCCTTCACGCCCTACATCACCTTCGGCGATGGGGCGAACGATGCCGTCATGGTCAACAATGCCGAATGGCTGGACGGGCTGAATTACATCGGCTTCCTGCGCGACATCGGCAAGCATTTCTCGGTCAACCGGATGCTGTCCTTCGAGTCGGTCAAATCCCGGCTCGACCGCGAGCAGTCGCTGTCCTTCCTCGAATTCAACTACATGATCCTGCAGGCCTATGACTTTCTGGAACTGAACCGCCGCTATGGCTGCCTGATCCAGATGGGCGGCAGCGATCAGTGGGGCAATATCGTCAACGGCGTCGACCTGACCCGCCGCGTGGTGGAGCATGAGGTCTACGGCCTGACCTCACCCTTGCTGACCACCAGCGATGGAAAGAAGATGGGCAAAAGCCAGAACGGCGCCGTCTGGCTGAACGCCGACCTGCTTTCCCCCTACGAATTCTGGCAATTCTGGCGCAACACCACCGATGCCGACGTGGGCCGGTTCCTGAAGCTCTACACCGACCTGCCCCTGGAGGAGTGCAATCGCCTCGGCGCGTTGCTGGGGTCCGAGATCAATCTGGGAAAAATCGCCCTCGCCAATGCCGTGACCACCCTGCTGCATGGGGCCGAGGCGGCTGCGACCGCCGAGGCCACCGCGAAAGAGGTCTTTGAAAAAGGCGGCGTCGGCGACGACCTGCCCACCCTGACCCTGTCGCCCACCGAAATCGCGGACGGCATCACCGTGGCGCAGCTTTTCGTCCGTTCCGGCCTTGCCGCCACCGGCAAGGATGCCAAGCGCCTGATAACCGAAGGCGGCGCCAAGATGAATGATGAGGTCGTCCTTGACGCCGGCCAACGCATCGGTGCCGGCGAACTGGCCGAACCCCTGAAACTGACCGCGGGCAAGAAGCGGCATGCCTTGGTGATCCTCGGCTGAGCCCTGTTTCCCTTCGCCTTCTCCAAATATCCCGCGGGGGGTCTGGGGGGCGCGAAGCCCCCCAGCCGGGTCCGCAGAGCGCCTTCCCGTCAGACCGGCGCAGGGTTCCGGCTGAAGCCGTTCTGGTGCCAGTAGGGATAAGGCAAGGCCGGGCGGCTGACCTGGTCCAGACGCTCCAGCTGATCGGCGGTCAGGTGCCAGCCCACCGCGCCCAGGTTCTCGCGCAGTTGGGCCTCGGTGCGGGCGCCGATGATCACGCTGGACACGGTGGGGCGCGACAGGACCCAGTTCAGGGCGATCTGCGCGACGGTCTTGCCGCTCTCTGCAGCAATCGCATCCAGCACATCCATCACGTTGTAGAACACCTCATCCGCCACCGGCGGGGCGGAATTGCCATTCTGCGCGGCGCGGGACGACGCGCCGATCGGGTTGCTGCGACGGTACTTGCCGCCCAGGCGGCCCCATCCCAAGGGGCTCCACACCACGGCGCCGACGCCCTGATCAAGGCCAAGCGGCATCAGTTCCCATTCATAATCGCGGCCCAGAAGCGAGTAATAGGCCTGATGCGCGACATGCCGGGTCAGGCCATAGCGGTCGGACACCGCCAGCGATTTCATCAGGTGCCAGCCCGAGAAATTCGAGCAGCCGATATAACGCAACTTGCCAGCACTCACGAGGTCATCGAGCGTACCCAGCACCTCTTCCTGCGGGGTCAGGGCATCAAAGCCGTGCAACTGGAACAGGTCGATATGGTCGGTCCCAAGCCGCTTCAGCGCCGCGTCCACCGCCTTCACAAGGTGAAACCGCGAGGAGCCGACAGAGTTGGGGCCGGGTTCAAACTGGAAGGTGGCCTTGGTGGAAATCAGCACCTTGTCGCGGCGGCCCTTGATGGCGGCCCCCAGGATTTCCTCGGCAGTCCCGGCGGAATAGACATCGGCGCTGTCAAACATGGTCAGGCCCGCGTCAAGGCAGATGTCGACCAGCCGCGTCGCCTCGGTGGCGTCGGTGGCGCCCCAGGCCTTGAAGAAATCGCCCTTGCCGCCGAAAGTGCCGGTGCCAAGCGTCAAAACGGGAACCATCAGGCCTGATCGGCCGAGGCGGCGGTGTTCCATGTCAGTCTCCGGGGGATGGGTTGCTTCTGCAAGAGAACGCAGGCCTTCGTCAGGCAAGAAGGCCCGCCGGGATGCGGCGGGCCTTGAGGCTTATTCCTGCACGGTGACTTTCGTCATCACGTCGGGGTCCTTGACCTCGCCATTGGCGCCGTCGCCGCGCTTGATGGCATCGACGACCTCCATGCCTTTGATGACATGGCCGACGACCGTGTACTGGCCGTTCAGGAAGTCACCGGGGGCGAACATGATGAAGAACTGGCTGTTGGCCGAGTTCGGGTCATTGGCCCGCGCCATGCCCACGGCACCCCGATCAAAGGGCGCTGCCGAAAATTCGGACGGCAGGTCGGGCATGTCCGATCCGCCCATGCCGGCCATAGAGGTGTCGCTGCCCTTCTTGCCGTATTTCACATCGCCGGTCTGCGCCATGAAACCGTCGATCACGCGGTGAAACACCACGTTGTCATAGGCGCCCGATTTGGCCAGCGCCACGATTTGCGCAACGGCTTTCGGGGCCAGATCCGACGAGAGGTCGATGACGACCTCGCCCTTGGCCACGCCATCCACCTCGATCACAAGGTTGGGGCCGGGACCGTCGACCACATCGGCAAAGACCGGAGCCGACAGCAGGATCAGCGCCGTGGCGGACAGAAGGTTACGCAACATCGGCGGCCACCTTGACAGAGATCATGCGGTCGGGCTTGGCCGGCGGCTCGCCGCGGACGATGGCGTCGACATGTTCCATGCCCGAAACCACCCGGCCATAGACCGTGTATTGCTTGTTCAGGAAGTGGTTGTCAGAGAAGTTGATGAAGAACTGGCTGTTGGCCGAATTCGGGTTCGACGAGCGGGCCGCACCAATCGTGCCCCGGTCATGCGGCAGGTTCGAGAATTCGGCCGGAACGTCCGGGTACTGCGACCCGCCCGTGCCAGCGCGGCGCAGGTTGAAGTCTTTCTCCATGTTGCCATTTTCCACGTCGCCGGTCTGCGCCATGAAGCCTTCGATCACGCGGTGGAAGGCCACATTGTCATAAGCGCCATCGCGGGCAAGTTGTTTCATGCGTTCGACATGCTTGGGGGCTACATCGGGAAGCAATGCAATCACCACGTCGCCACCTTTGAGGGTGAGGATGATGGTGTTCTCGGGATCCTTGATTTCGGGCATGGCTGGTCCTTTCCTGCGTTTGGCGCGGAAACTAGCCGAAAGCGGGGGGCAAGGGAAAGGGCCGACAGTTGACCTTTGGCCGCATTGCGCGGAAAGAGGGGTAAATCAGACAGGAGGCAAAGATGGCCTGGAAGACGATTGACGACGTGGCGCTGGCGGGCAAGACCGTTTTGACCCGCGTGGACATCAACGTGCCGATGGAGGGCGATGCCGTCACCGACACCACCCGCATCGACAAGATCCGCCCGACCGTGGAGGATATCATCGCGCGCGGCGGCAAGGTGGTGCTGCTGGCCCACTTCGACCGCCCGAAAGGCAAGGTCGTGCCCGAGATGAGCCTCGGTCGCATTCGCGGCGCCGTCGAAGCCTCGTTGGGGCGCAAGGTGATCTTCGGGGCCGATTGCGTGGGGCCCTTGGCTGTCGCGGCGATTGCCAGTGCGGCGCAGGGCGACGTGGTTCTTTTGGAAAACACCCGCTTTCACGCGGGCGAAGAGAAGAATGACCCGGCCTTTGCCGCCCAACTGGCAGCTTTGGGTGATATTTTCGTCAATGACGCCTTTTCGGCCGCCCACCGCGCCCATGCCTCGACCGAGGCTTTGGCCCGTCTGCTGCCCGCCGCTGCGGGCCGCCTGATGGAAGCGGAACTGAAGGCGCTGGAAGCGGCGCTGGGCACGCCCGTGCGTCCTGTGGTGGCCGTGGTCGGCGGGGCCAAGGTTTCAACCAAGCTGGAACTGCTGGGCAACCTTGTGACCAAGGTCGATCATCTGGTGATCGGCGGCGGCATGGCCAACACCTTCCTGGTCGCGCAGGGTTTCGAGGTCGGCAAATCTTTGGCCGAGCGCGACATGGCGCCGACAGCCCTTGAGATTGTCGCCAAGGCCAAGGCTGCGGGCTGCACCATCCACTTGCCGGTGGATGTGGTGGTTGCGGGCGAGTTCAGGGCCGGCGCGGCCAACACGGTCGTGGCCGTCACGGATTGCCCGACCGATCAGATGATTCTCGACGCGGGCCCGGCAACGGTGGCCGAACTGACCAAGGTGTTCGAAGCCTGCCGGACGCTGATCTGGAACGGCCCGCTGGGGGCCTTCGAAATCGCCCCCTTCGATGCGGCGACCACGGCCGCGGCGCGGGTGGCAGCGGCGCTGACCAAGGCTGGCAAACTCGTCTCGGTCGCGGGCGGCGGCGATACGGTTTCAGCCCTGAACCATGCCGGGGCGGCGGCGGATTTCACCTTCATCTCGACCGCGGGCGGCGCCTTTCTGGAGTGGATGGAGGGCAAGGACCTGCCCGGTGTCGCGGCGTTGATGGGGTGACGGATCCTGACGCCGGGGAAGCCTCCGGCGGGGATATTTGCGCCTGGATGAATGGGGGGGCCGGGGGGGAAACCCGGCCCCTTTTGCTTTCCTGTAAACCTGGGGCAAGATGGCGGTGGAAGGAGCCTTGGCATGGTAGAGGAATTGGTGATCCGCACGCCCGTGGCGGCCGATGCGCCGGGGCTGCTGGCCATGGTGGAGGCGCTGACGCGCTATCACAGGGATGTGCCCCGAGTGACACCCGCGACGGTGCAGCGCGATTTCCTAGGTGATCCGCCGTGGTTTCGCACGCGGGTGGCGGAACTGGGCGGGGCATTGGTGGGCTATGCGGCCCTGCTGCCTTTGGCGCGGCTGGGCTACGGTGAGCGCGGGCTGGACTTGCACCACCTGTTCGTGGCCGAGCCCGTGCGGCGTCTGGGGATCGGCACGGCCCTTGTGCGGGCGGCGGAAGCCATGGGGCGCGATCTGGGTTGCCGCTATCTGATCATCGGCACCCATCCCGGCAACTGGGCGGCGCAGGAATATTACCAGCGGCTGGGCTATCAGCCCATGGGCAACACCTCGGTCCGGTTCACCCGGCGGCTGGAGTAGGCAGAGCGCGGCTAGAACCGCCCTGTCAAAGCCATCCAGACCAGACCACCGCGCCGCGCGAATTCCGACAGGGCCAGCGTGCCCTCGGCCACGCGGGTCGGGTTGTCATGGGCCTGACGCAGAAGCGGGGCTGCCGACCATGCGGCCAAGGCTGCCGGGGCCGAGCTGCCGAAGCTGCGGCGGTGATGGCGGGCGATGGTCAGGTGGTTTATGCCCTCGGCTGCCAGAATGCGCAGCGCCTTGGGATCCGTATCGACCAGCGGCTGCAGGTTGCGGGCGGCAAGCACGGGCACGGCGCGCAGGTAATTCGCCAGACCCGAGGCCCAGCCAAGCGCGCGAAACCCGGTTTCGGCCTCTGCGGCAGCGCCAAGCGTTCGGGCTGCAGCCCACAGAAGTGTGGCCGAGGTGCCCTCGATATAGGCGTCAAAGGCGCTGTCCGAGGCGAAAGGTTCTCGCGTGATATCATGGCGGCGGGCCTCGATCACGCTGTCCAGCAGGGCGGCAAGGCCGGGGGTCGCCTGCAGCAGGCCATGCAGCGGGCCGGCCACCTCATGGGCGCGGGGCGTCCGGGCGGTCAGCATGTCACGCCAGAACTGCAGGCGCATCTCGGCGATCAGCGGCTGTTCGGTCATCCAAGGCGCGCGAGCGACCTCAAGGTTGAAGGCGTAGAGCGGCAGCAGTTTGGCCCGCGCCGCCACGGGCGCCGCCATGACGGCGGCAAAGCGGTCCGGATCGCCGCGCTGGACAAGGGTGGCACAAGCATCAAGCGTCATGGTGTGGCCAGAATTTGGGTGATCTTCAGCATCAGCCTGTCAAGCACCGGATTGGGACAACTGGCCGAGGCCTGATCAAACCCGGCGATCGGCGGCAATGCGCGCAGGCTTTCGGCAAAGGCCACGAGGCATTCCGTACGGGCATCGGGTAGCGCCGCTTTGGTCGGCAAGCCCTCTGCGGCCAGCAGGGCTGCGGCGGCGCTGAAGACGGCCGGGGGCGCGTGGCGAACCAAATGGGTCGGGGACTTGCCCGGCAGCGTCTGATCCTGAAGGATCGTGCCATCGGCAAAGATCTGCGTCAGGCTCGTGCCGGACACCCCGTCGGTCGTCATCTCGATCATGGCGGTCTCGGCGCTGGCCGCATGGGCCGCGCCAAGGAACAGGCCAAGACCCAGAGTGCGGATCATCCCTCCTGCCCCACATCGCGGATCAGCTTCCAGGTGATGGCGTCCAGCAGCGCTTCGAAACTGGCGTCCACGATATTGGCCGAAACGCCCACCGTGCTCCAGCGGTTGCCGTTGGAATCCTCGCTGTCGATGATCACCCGGGTTACCGCCTCGGTGCCGCCATTGGTGATGCGGACCTTGAAATCCACCAGATGCAGATCGTCGATCACCGCCTGATAGGGGCCGAGGTCCTTGGCCAGGGCCTTGGACAGCGCATTGACCGGGCCCCGGTCCGACCCCGTCTCATCGACCGAGTCACTGACCGACATCATCACCTGATCACCGATCTTCACCACCACCACGGCCTCCGACAGCGTGACATTGGCCCCGGTCGAGGCGCGGCGGCGCTCCACGGTCACCCGGTAGCGGTTGACCTGAAAGAAGCTGGGGCACAGGCCCAGTTCGCGCCGCGCCAGCAGTTCGAACGAGGCTTGCGCGCCGTCATAGGCATAGCCCTGATCCTCGCGCTCTTTCACCGCATCCAGAATGCGCGACAGGCGCTCATCCCCGGCGGCAATCGAGATGCCGATGGCGGACAACCGGGCGCGCAGGTTCGATTGCCCGGCCTGATTGCTCATCGGGATGACGCGGGCATTGCCCACGACCGAAGGCTCGACATGTTCGTAGGTCGAGGGGTTCTTCAGGATGGCGCTGGCATGCAGCCCCGCCTTGTGGGCGAAAGCGCTGGCGCCAACATAGGGCGCCTGCCTGAGCGGCACGCGGTTCAGGATATCGTCCAGCATCCGGCTGTCGCGCAGCAGGCCGGTCAGCCCCTCGCGGGTTACGCCGGTGTCGAACTGGCTGGCAAAAGGCTCTTTCAGCAACAGCGTCGGGATCAGCGTCGTCAGGTTGGCATTGCCGCAGCGCTCGCCCAGGCCGTTCAGCGTGCCCTGGATCTGGCGCACGCCCGCTTCGACCGCCGCCAGCGAATTGGCGACCGCATTGCCGGTGTCATCATGGCAATGAATGCCCAGTCTTTCACCCGGAATTCCCGAGGCGATCACGGCTGCCACGATGCGCCCGACCTCTGACGGCAAGGTGCCGCCGTTGGTGTCACATAAGACCAGCCAGCGCGCCCCCGCCGCCAGCGCCGTGCGCAGGCACGACAGGGCATAGGCCGGATTGGCCTTGTAGCCGTCGAAGAAATGCTCGGCGTCAAACAACGCCTCGCGGCCCTTGGCGGTGACATGGGCGAAACTGTCGGCGATGGCCTGCCGGTTCTCCTCCAGCGTCACGCCCAGGGCAGTGGAGACGTGGAACTCATGGCATTTGCCCACCAGACAGACCGCCGGCGTTCCGGCATTCAGCACCGCCGCCAGCACATCGTCATTCTCGGCCGAGCGCCCGACCCGCTTGGTCATCCCAAAGGCGGTCATGGTGGCGCGGGTCGCCGGCGGATTGGCGAAGAACTCCGAGTCGGTCGGGTTGGCCCCCGGCCAGCCGCCCTCGATATAATCCAGGCCCAAGGCATCCAAAGCCACGGCGATCTGGCGCTTTTCGGCGGTAGAGAATTGCACGCCCTGGGTCTGTTGCCCATCGCGCAGGGTGGTGTCGAACAGGTAAAGCCGCTCTTTCATGCCTTTACCCCTTCGCATTTGCCCAAATATCCTCGGGAGGTGAGGCCGCAGGCCGAGGAGGGCAGAAAGCCCTCCTGCTGGGTCGTCGAAAACTTGGTCACTGCAGCGCCTCCAGTTTTGCCGCGTCAAAGCCCGGGCCGGGCAGCAGGTCCACCCCGGCCTTTGACATCCGCACTTCCACACCCGCCGCCATCAGCGCGGCCTTCATCGCATCGACGGCGGAAAAATCCTTCGTCGCCATGGCTTGGCCGCGCAGCGTCGCCAGGCGCGCCGCATAGGGGGCAAGGTCCACCGTGGTCAACCAGTCGCCCAGGTCCGGCGTCAACAGCCCCATCACCCGGGCCGAGGCCGCAAGCCCGGCAAAATCGCCCCGTCCCGCCGCCGCATGCAGTTCGGCCAGCGCACCTGCCGTGTTCAGGTCATCGGCCAGCGCAGAAATCACCCCCGGCAGCGGGTTTGGCGCAGGCTCGATGCCTGCGACAAGCCCCCGCCACTTGCGCAAGGTCGCCTCCGCCTGCGCCGCCTTCTCCGAGGTCCAGTCCATCGGTTTGCCGTAGTGGGTGCCCAGAAACACCAGCCGGATCACCTCGCCCGGGATGCCCTGATCCAGCAGGTCGCGCACCGTGAAGAAGTTGCCGAGGCTCTTGGACATCTTCTTGCCCTCGACCTGCAGCATCTCGTTGTGCATCCAGACCTTGGCGAAGCCCTCCTCCGGGTGGGCGCAGTGGCTTTGGGCGATTTCATTTTCGTGGTGCGGGAATTGCAGGTCCAGCCCGCCACCGTGAATGTCAAACGCCGCGCCCAGCAATTCGTGGCTCATGGCCGAGCATTCGATGTGCCAGCCCGGCCGCCCGCGTCCCCAGGGGCTGTCCCAACCCGGCAGATCGGCGTCCGACGGCTTCCACAGCACGAAGTCCATCGGAGCTTCCTTGAACGGCGCCACCTCGACCCGCGCCCCGGCGATCATGTCATCGACCGACCGCCCCGACAAAGCGCCATAGTCCTTGTAGGAGCGCACGCGGAACAGCACATGACCATCCTTGGCATAGGCGTGCCCCGAGGTCACCAGTCCCGCGATCATCGCGATCATCTGGGCGATGTAGTCGGTGGCGCGCGGCTCATGCGTGGGGCGCAGGGCACCCAGGGCGTCCATGTCGGCGTGATACCAGCCGATGGTCTCATCCGTGCGTTCGTGGATCAGGGCTTCCAGGCTGCGCGGATCGCCCGCCGCCTTCCGCGCCTGCGCCGTGGCGTTGATCTTGTCATCGACATCGGTGAAGTTGCGGACATAGGTCACATGGTCCGCGCCATAGACATGGCGCAGCAGGCGGAACAGCGTGTCGAACACCACCACGGGCCGGGCGTTGCCAATATGGGCGCGGTCATAGACGGTCGGCCCGCAGACATACATGCGGACATTCAAGGGATCGATCGGCGCGAAATCCTCTTTCGCGCGGGTGGCCGTGTTGTGCAGACGGATCGTGACCATCATTCCTCCAAATCCCAAAAGTCCCCCCTGCGGGCGGAACCGGTTTCGTTGGATGAGGACGAAAGGACGGGCCCGCCTGACAAAGTCAGCCGGTAATGCAGCACGCGATGATGATGCGCTTGTCCGTCATGCGCCGCCTTCTAGCGAAAGAAGGCGGCCAAACCAAGGGGAAAGTGCGGGACCCGTCCGGCTTAATCGTGCAGCCCTCAATCCCCCAGACGCACGAAGCTGCCCCGCACATCGGGGCCAAGGCCCAGCCAGCCCGCTATGGTCGCCGTGACATGGGCCGAGATCTGCGACTTCTGCGTCTCGCCGCGCGCACGGGCGTCTTTCATGGCCTGACCTGACAGGGCGGGCAGATCGGCCTGGATGTGCTGAGGGCCCACGATCACAGTGCCCGTCCTGGCATCCAACACCGCGATGTCGAATTGGATGTTGTGCACGCCGGCGTCTGACAGCATCGTCTCGGCCTCGAAGGTCAGCGCATGAAAACGGGTGACCTTGACCTGCAAGATCACCGGATGCGCCCCATGCAGCCCCATGGCCGCCCGGGCAATGGCATCGTGCAGGATCACGCCCACCTGCGCCCGCCGGTCGCCTTGCGGATCATCCTCGCGCCAGACGATATCGGCGTGTGGCACCAGCGCCGCTTCTTCCGAGACGGTCAGGCTTTTGGGCACATCGACCTGCACCGCCGTGACATGCCAGGTCCGGGCCACATCCGCCGCGGGGCCCGCCGTGTAATCGGTCGCATAGGTGCTGCCGCAGGCAGCCAGCGGCAGGGCCAGCGCGGACAGAAGGAACAGACGGCGGGAAACGGGCATGGCAAACTCCTGTAAGGGCAGACCGGCAGGGCGGTCTTGGATCAGTCCCGCTTGATGGCGCAGGATTATGGCACGATTTCGGCAAGCCCCTCGCCAATTTTCGCCGATTGTTTCCCGATTGCCTTGAATTGCCCGCGCCGCCCACCGAAGCTTGCGCCAAATGAGCCGCGCCCTTGTCAACAAAACCTGCGACGCATTGCCCGGGGCCGTTTGGTCCGACCCTTGGGGCGGGGGGCATGATGCGTGGAAGGTCGGGGGCAAACTGTTTGCGGTGGTGGGGGCGAGTGAGGGGAACGGCCTCAGCGTCAAATGCCCCGACACCGAGACGGCAGCCCTGCTGATCGATCTGGGCCGCGCGGTGCGCGCACCCTACCTGCACGCAAGCTGGGTCCGCATCCCCTTCGATCTGGCGGAAGAGGACGAATTGGCCTTCCGCATTCGCATCTCTTACGGCGTGATCCGGGGCAGCTTGCCGAAAAGGCTGCAGGCCACATTGGGGGCCTGGTCGCCACCCGGCTGAGGCCCCCTTGCCATTCGCGCCCCCCTCTGCCTTGATCGGGTGCAAACGGGAGTCCTGCCATGAACCACGACGAGCTGCGCATCTGGTCCAAACGGGCCGCCGATTGGGCACATGATTACCATGCCGGCCTGCGCGACCGCCCCGTCCGCGCGCCCTTGGTGCCCAAGGCCATCGCAAGCCAGTTGCCCACCGCACCGCCAGAAGCGCCCGAGGCGATCGAGACGATCTTCGCCGATTTCGAACGCATCGTGCCACCGGGCCTGACCCATTGGCAGCACCCGCGCTTCTTTGCCTATTTCCCGGCCAATGCCTCGCCCGCCTCGATGCTGGCCGAACAGCTGGCCAATGCGATTGCGGCACAGGGGATGCTATGGCAAACCTCTCCGGCGGTGACCGAGATTGAACAGGTGATGATTGACTGGCTGCGCCAATCGCTTGGCCTGCCCCAAGACTTCACCGGCACGATCCACGACAGCGCCACCACGGCAACCCTTTCCGCCATCCTGACCATGCGCGAACAGGCGCTTGACTGGGCCGGCCTGACCGAGGGTCTGTCCGCACACCCCCGGCTGCGGCTTTATGCCAGCGCCGAGACGCATTCCTCGGTCGACAAGGCGGTGCGGATCGCCGGGATCGGACAGGCCAACCTTGTCAAGGTTGCCACCGACACCAGCCTGTCGATGCGGCCGCAGGCGCTGGACGCTGCCATCTGCGCCGACCGTGCCGCGGGTTACACGCCCATCGGAGTCGTCCTTTGCGCGGGCGGCACGGCGGTGGGCGCCTTCGACCGGATGGCCGACTGTATCGCAGTGGCCAAATCCCACGGCCTGCCGGTGCATGTCGATGCGGCCTGGGCCGGGTCCGCGATGATCTGCCCGGAATTTCGGGACCTCTGGGCCGGGGTCGAGGGGGCCGATTCCATCGTCTTCAACCCGCACAAATGGCTGGGCGCGCAATTCGATTGCGCGGTGCAGTTCCTGCGCGACCCCACCCCGCAGGTCAAGACGCTGGGCCTGCGTCCGTCCTATCTGGAAACGGCTGGACGCGAAGAGGTGGTGAACTTCAACGAGTGGACCGTGCCGCTGGGTCGTCGCTTCCGGGCGTTGAAACTGTGGTTCACCCTGCGCGCCTATGGGCTGGAGGGGCTGCGCGCCCGAATCCGCAACCATGTGACCTGGGCGCGCGAACTGGCAGCGGCCCTGCAGCACTTGCCGGGGGTGGACATCGTCACGCATCCTTCCCTGTCGCTCTTCACCTTCGCCCTGTCCGATGATGCCGCCACCGAGGCGCTTTTGATGCGCATCAACGACGATGGCCGGGTCTATCTGACCCAGACCCGCCATCAGGGTCGCTACGTGATTCGGGTACAGGTCGGTCAGTTTGATTGCACGCAGGCCGATGTCAGCATGGTGGAACAGGTCGTGCGCGCGTTCGTGTGATGCCGCTTCAGAACCGCGTCCTGCCCGATCAGCGCATCGTGGCCATCGCGGCCCGCGGCACGCTGACCGGTAACCGCGGCATCCTGCATAACACAGACCAGACCCTGCGCCACCGCTGGACGTGCAAGGCGTGGATCTGCTGCACGCTGGAGTATAAGGGCCTGCGCCGTACCCCGATGACGGGCCGGTCCTGGACCGAACTGTTCTTCCTCGACGAGGCAACCGCCCTTGCCTCAGGCCACCGGCCCTGCGCGACCTGCCGCCGGGCCGCCTATCGCGCCTTTCGCGCCGCATGGGCGGCAGCCGCCCTGCCCGGCACCAAAGCCGCCGAGATCGACGCCCACCTGCATGCCCACCGCCTGACGCCGCAGCGCGACCAGCGGCTGCACCAAGCCCAAGCCGATCCCTTGCCCGATGGCACCTTCATCGCATTGGATACCCCTCACCTTCTGCTGGGCCCCAACGCCTATCCCTATCGCCCGGAAGGCTATCTCGCGCCCGTCCCCCGCCCGACAGGCCCGGTGCAGGTCATGACCCCCGCCCCCACCCTCGCTACCTTGCGCGCCGGCTACCAGCCCCTGCTCCACCCTTCTCTTCCCATTTCATCCAGGTCCAAATATCCCACGGGAGGGTCTGGGAGGGTGTGAAACCCTCCCAGCCGGGTCCGCAGAGCGCCGCCCCGGGTCACCTTGCGCCCAAATGCCGCAGCTTGACCCTTCCCTGCCGCATTCAGCCCTTGCCGCTGGCGCCATCCGGCCTAAAAAGCCTTCATCCTGCAGGAGAAGACCATGACCGCCGACACGATTGGGGCTGCCGCCGAAGATGCGCTGGTGATTTTCACGCCCTCTGGCAAGCGCGGGCGCTTTGCCCATGGCACGCCGATCCTCACCGCCGCCCGGCAATTGGGCGTCGATCTGGATTCGGTCTGTGGCGGGCGCGGCATCTGCTCCAAGTGCCAGATCACGCCCGGCTATGGTGAATTCCCCAAGCATGGCGTGACGGTGGCCTCCGATGCCCTGACCGAGTGGAACGAGGTCGAGGCGCGCTACAAGCGCATCCGCGGCATGATCGACGGGCGACGGCTGGGCTGTCAGGCCAAGGTGATGGGCGACATCATCGTCGACGTCCCGCCGGAATCGCAGGTCCACAAGCAGGTGATCCGCAAGTCCGCCTCTGACCGCGTCATCGCGATGGACCCGGCCACCCGGCTTTACTACATCGACGTCGACGAACCCGACATGCACGAGCCAACCGGCGACTTCGAACGCGTCAAGCGCGCCCTGACCGCGCAATGGCAGATCGAGGGGGTCGAGGCCGAACTTTCGCTGCTGCGCCGTTTGCAGCCCGCTTTGCGCAAGGGCCAGTGGAAGATCACCGTCGCGCTGAACAAGGGCAACCACGATTCCCTCTACCACATGCTCGACATCTGGCCGGGATTCCACGAGGGTCCGCTGTTGGGGCTGGCGATTGACCTTGGGTCCACCACCATCGCGGCGCATCTGTGCGACCTGACCGATGGCAAGGTCCTCGCCTCGGCTGGCGTGATGAACCCGCAGATCCGCTTTGGCGAAGACCTGATGAGCCGGGTGTCCTATGCGATGATGAACCCGGGCGGTGACGTGGAAATGACGGCGGCGGTGCGTGCCTCGATCAACACGCTGGTCAAGGAAATCGCGGCCGAGGCTCAGATGGAAGCGTCTGCGATCTACGAACTGGTCTTCGTCTGCAACCCGGTCATGCACCATCTGCTTTTGGGGATCGACCCGGTCGAACTGGGCCAAGCGCCTTTCGCGCTCGCCACATCCGGCTCGCTCAGCTTTGACGCCAAGGAATTGGATCTGACGGCCGTCAACCGCACGGCACGGGTCTATGTGCTGCCGTGCATCGCGGGCCATGTGGGGGCCGATTGCGCCGCCGTGGCTTTGGCCGAAGAGCCGAACAAATCCAAGGATATGGTGCTGATTGTTGATGTGGGCACCAACGCCGAACTTCTCTTGGGCAACGAACACCGGGTGCTGGCCTGCTCCAGCCCCACGGGTCCGGCCTTTGAGGGCGCCCAGATTTCCAGCGGCCAACGTGCGGCACCCGGCGCCATCGAACGGGTCGAGATTGATCCGGTCACCAAGGCGCCGCGCTTCAAGGTGATCGGGTCGGACCTTTGGTCAACCGATCCGGGCTTTGCGGCGGCCGTTGCGGGCTCGGGTGTCACCGGCATCTGCGGTTCGGGCATCATCGAAGCGGTGGCAGAGATGCGGATGGCGGGCCTTGTCGATCAAGGCGGCTTGATCGGCGGACCGGATCAGACCGGGACCGAACGCTGCGTGGCCGAGGGCCGCACGCATTCCTATGTGCTGCACGATGGCACGTCCGAAGGCGGGCCGCGGATTCTGGTCACGCAAGGCGATATCCGCGCCATCCAACTGGCCAAGGCCGCACTTTACGCCGGGGCAAAGCTGCTGATGGACGAGATGGGCGTGACCTCGGTCGACCGCGTGGTTCTGGCCGGGGCCTTTGGCGCCCATATCTCGCCCAAACATGCGATGACGCTGGGGATGATCCCGGACGCGGCGCTAGACAAGGTGATCTCGGCGGGCAATGCGGCGGGCACGGGCGCAAGAATTGCCCTGTGCAACCGCACCGCCCGCAACACCATCGAGTCGGTGGTGCACGACATCCACAAGGTCGAAACCGCCATCGAGCCTCGCTTTCAGGAGCATTTCGTCAATGCCTCGGCCATTCCGAATGCGGTGGACCTGTTCCCGCATCTGGACGCCCTGCCGGACGTCAGCTTCAACACGGCAAGTCAGGGCGGTGACGGCGGCCGCAGGCGGCGGCGCGGGTAAAGATCACCACCCCAAGGCGCGCCTCGTCCCAATTCATCTGTTGGCAAATATCCCACGGGTGGTCTGGAGGGTGTGAAACCCTCCAGCGGCCTACCACGGGTGCGGCGGCGGGATTGGATGCGGGCTGGCATTCTGACGGCACACCGCCTCCGCCCCTTGGGCCTTGCCCGCGAGAATCTGCGGCCTAACTCTGCTTCTGGCTTCCTTTGGACCGACACTTGCCCGATAGTGACCCCATGAGCGATGATCCGATAGCGGAGCTTCTTCTGGCTGTGGCCGCACAGGATCGTGTGGCCTTCCGTCAGCTTTACTCTGACGCGGGCGCGAAACTTATGGGTGTGCTGATCCGTATGCTTGGCACAAGGGCCGAGGCGGAGGATGCGTTGCAAGAGGTTTTCACACGGGTATGGCTCAGGGCGGGGCGGTTCGATGCCGCCAAGGGCCGTGGCATGACCTGGCTGATCGCCCTTGCGCGCAACCATGCCATCGACCGGATCCGGGCCCGGCATGACCATGTCTCGGATGATCTGGCGATGGAGCAGGCACCCGACACGGCCCCGCGCGCCGAAACCCGCATGGTGGCGCTGGGCGAGGCGCGTCGGATCGGCGATTGCTTTGGGACGCTGGAGCCGGACCGCGCGGCCATGCTGCGCGGTGCCTATCTGGACGGCCAGTCCTATCTGGATCTTGCCGCCCGCTTTGACGTGCCTTTGAACACCCTGCGGACCTGGCTGCGGCGCAGCCTGCTCAAACTGCGGGAGTGCATGGAGGCATGAGCCCGTTGCCCCCCCTTCCTGATGACGAGGACGATCTGCTGGCGGCAGAATACGTTCTGGGTGCGCTGGCGCTGGAAGAGCGCATGGCGGTCGAAATCCGGTTAAAGACCGACCCCACGCTCGCCTCACGCGTGGCCGACTGGGAAGAACGGCTGTCGGGGTTGAACGAAGATTTCGCCCCTGCCCCCTTGCCCGACCTTCTGCCCAAGATCGAGGCGCGGTTGTTCCCGGTTGCCAAGGCGCGCAGCTGGTGGGCGGATGTGCGGCTGTGGGGCGGGGTTCTGGTCGCCTCGGTGGCACTGGTCGCCTATCTGGCACTGACGCCACCCAAGCCGGAGCTGACAGCGACGCTGGCTGCCGATCAGGGGGCCTTGCAATATGCCGCCGTGATCACGCAGGGCCGGCTGACCATCACCCGGGTGGCTGGCTCGGTCCCGGATGCGGCGCATAGCCATGAATTGTGGATCATCGCGGGCAATGACCCGCCGGTGTCGCTGGGGGTGATCCCGGCCGGAGGCGAGACGATCTCGTTGCCGCAAGCCACGGCGGGGGCCGTTCTGGCCGTGACGCTGGAGCCGCCGGGCGGCTCGCCCACTGGCAAACCCACCGGACCGATCGTGGCCAAGGGCGCGCTGATCAAGGTCTGAAGGCCAGGGCCCCGGCAGACTGCCGATCTTGTCGTGCGGCAAGCCGCGGGCGTTTGGCGGGCGCTGGAGGGTTTCACACCCTCCAGACCTCCCGTGGGATATTTGAGCCTAGATGAATGAGGGCAGTTCGGACGGTTTCATCGGGCCCGACAGAAAAATGATCACGAGAGCGTGATTTTTCGCAAGCCCTGAAACTTCCGCCCCTTTGGTCCCGTTCTTCCTACAGAGAGGCGGGAATGAACCCGCCTCCTTTGACCCCAGAGGAAGACCATCATGAAGAAGATCATTCTGTCGCTCGCCGTATCGCTGACCGCTTTGACCGCTGGCATGGCCTTTGCCGAAAACCCGATGGTGGGCGGCGCGCCGATGCTGGAGACCAAGAATATCGTGCAGAACGCGGTGAACTCGAAAGATCACACCACGCTGGTGGCGGCGGTCAAGGCGGCGGGTCTGGTCGACACGCTGTCCGGTCCGGGTCCGTTCACCGTCTTTGCCCCGACCAACGAGGCCTTCGCCAAGCTGCCCGCCGGCACGGTGGAAAACCTGCTGAAGCCGGAAAACCATGACATGCTGGTCAAGGTTCTGACCTGCCACGTTGTGGCGGCCAATGCGATGGCCGATACGGTTCTGGGCATGATCCAAGCCGATGGCGGCAAGCATGTGATCAAGACCGTGGGCGGCTGCCTGCTGACCGCCTCGACCAAGGATGGCAAGGTTCTGATCACCGACGAGCAGGGCAACACTGCCACCGTCACCATCGCCGACGTCAAGCAATCGAACGGCGTCATCCATGTGATCGACACGGTGCTGCTGCCCAAGATGTGACCGCTTTCGCGTCGCCAGACCCATGGCCGTGGCGTGGAACCGCAGCTCCCCCCTGTCACCGCGTCATGCCGAAGGCCCCCGGATCGCTCCGGGGGCCACTTGGGCTTGCGGGGGCTGCCGCTTGCGCTAGGCTTTGCGAAAATCAAGGAGCCTGCCGATGCCGCGCCACTTTCTGTTCCTGCAATCGAGTGCCCGGCCGGAAGGCAATGCGCAGGCCGTGGCCCGCTTGGCCGCCGCGTTCCTGCCAGAGGCCGCGCAGGATTGGCGCGATTTGACGGCGCCGGCGCTGGAGCCGTTTGTTGACCTGCGCCATGGTGGTGCAGGCTATGCTGCCCCAGTGGGCGTCGCGAAGGATCTGGCCGAGGCGACGCTGGCCGCCAGCGATATCGTGATGGTGGCCCCGCTGTACTGGTACGGGCTGCCGGCCCCGGCCAAGTCATACCTTGACCATTGGTCGCATTGGATGCGCGTGCCTGCTTACGACTTCAAGGCTGCGATGGCCCGAAAGCGGATGTGGCTGGTGATGTCGCACGCCGGCTCATCGCCGGCGGAGCTGGCACCTGCGATCACCGGGCTCAGGCTTGCGTCGGACTATCTGGGCATGGGGTGGGGCGGCGCACTTCTGGTTGACGCCAACGCGCCGGGCCAGTGGCAGAACGACAAGCGTGCACTGGCGCAAGCTGCGGGCTTCTTCACGGCTTGACGAGGGGCTGTGGCTGAATTACCTGTGCATCCGTCGCGGGTGTAGCTCAATGGCAGAGCAGCAGCTTCCCAAGCTGAATACGAGGGTTCGATTCCCTTCACCCGCTCCAATCAAATCATAAGCAAGATTCTGTAATCGTTGCACAAATTTCGCGTTATAGGCTTAGTTTACAGATAAGAGAAAATAGAACACTCTGCCAACTTCGCCCAGCTTTGGCCCTTTTGGGACAGCGAGTCCCGAAGAAAGTCCCGAAGGGTGTTCCGGATTCGGTCTCGCCAGAAATGACAAAAGCCCCGCCCCGGCGCGAACCGAGGCGGGGCTTGCGGGTCTCCGGGCGTTGCGCTGGATTGCTCAGGGTCAGGCGGCGCCGAACGATGCATCTACCCGCCATTGGCTCTCGCTGATCGTCTGGGGCTGGTAGCCCGCAGGGGTCGCGATCACCTGTACGGTGTAGGTACCAACCACCATCCCGCCCGCAAACGTCACACGGCAGGATGTCGCCTGAATATCCGTGACGCTGCCGACATAGGACGGCGCACCGCTGGAGTGGCGGGCATAGGCCTTGACCGTGCCCCCGACCAGCGTTGAGGCCGTGCCATCATCAAACGTGATCGGGCTGCACAGGAAGTCGATCCCGTCGACCTGATGCGTATCATTCATGCACCCTCCAATGGCCGGGAATCTGGATATTTGTAACGGCGGCGGCGATCGCTGGACGCTGATAGGCGCCGCCAATCGCCGCTGGTGCGGAAAACATGCCGGCAACGGAACTCTGTCGCCACGTGCCGGGCAATGCGACGTGTCGATAGACCCCAGCCAGGATCACGTCTGGCGTATCGACCACCGTCGAAATGCCTTGGCCATCCCCGACGAGCTGCGCCATCCCGGCCGCGACCCCGGATGTCTGCCACACCACGAGAGGGTTCACCAGCGAGAATCCGATGCCAGCCGCCGTGGCTTGTGCAATGCTGATGCCTTGCGATTGACCCGCGATGATCGACAGGCCGGTCACTGTCCCGATGCCAGGCACAATCGTGAATGCGAGGGCCTGCACCGTTGCACTGCCTGCCGCGAGCCCCTGCGTCGATGCGATCCCGATCGCCGCGCCCTGCACCGTCGCGCTTCCGGCGCCGGTGGCATTTGCGGTCCCAATCGCCAGCGCAGCGCCCGACGCGGCCCCCGCTCCGACTGAGGAGCCGTCTGCGCTGGCGATGGTCTGGGCATCTTCCAGCGTCCAGCTGGGCTGCGGCTCATAGGACCAGGCGCTCAGATAGACGGTGAACCGCCCCAGATCATCTGCGCCCGGGTCCTGCTGTGCATAGACGGGCTGCAGGACGGGTGGGGTTGTATCGGCGGGATAGACATCCGTCAGGACCGCATAAAACTGGGCCGCCAGCGTGGCCCAGACCAGTTGGGCGTCATCTTCGCCGAAGGCGACTGCCGTATCGACAGTGCCATCGTTGACAAAATAGAACGCCATTGGCCGCTCCTAGATCAGCCGATTTCCTCGAAGATCACTTCGATCGTGACCGAGCCCGTACCAACCGCGGACCGCAGCGAAATCTGACCGGACGGCGGTACTTCAATTTCCGTGCCGGGCATGAAGACCAACGGCGAATATGCCCCGTTTGAGTTGACGCCGATCCGGCGCAACGTCACGCCCAAGGTCGGCTGGGTCGTCCAGCTGCCCGCCACGGTCGACGCCGCAGCCCCCGATTGCGACGCCAAAGGCTGCGGTGTGATCGCCACCGGCGTGGCGCCACCGGTCGAGCGTGCGACCAGAATTTCGTTAGCGGCCGACGTCGTGCCTTGGCCATAGACCCGGATTTCCGAGATTTTCAGGGCACGGGTCGACGGCGCCGTGATCGTCATCGAATCCGCAGTGGTGGACAAGGCCGTGCCGACTTTGGTTGCAGAATAGCGCTGGCCCATGGCTCAGTCCTCCGTAATGGTTGATGCGGTCGAAAGGCGCGGAATGATGTTGACGGCGGCGCTGATCGAGGCAGAGAGCGCGCCGGAGTAGAGGATCTTTGTCGCCCCCGAGCTTGCGACCCCCACCGACCAATAGGTCAGCGTGTTCGTCCCCGCCGTGCAGACCGGGAAATCGATCGGGGCTGCGGGGCTGACCGAATTGCCCGTAACGGTCCAGCCGCCCGAACTGCGGGCCACCGCAACCCGGGCATAGCCGGTATAACTGGCCTCGCTGGTGGCTTGCGTGCCCGCCTCGCCCGGGTCTGCAGTATGCAGGGCGACAAACAGCGACGTCAGGGGCGAGGTTGCGGCATTGTCGGCCAGGTTGGCGATGCCAGTGCCTTGGAAGATCAGCTTCAGCCAATCGTTTTCGAACGTGTCACTTTTGGACATCGCAGATCCTTTCAGGTGGGGGATTTCACCAGCGCCAAAGCCAGCGACGATAGAAGGGTCTGTGCCGCCGTCTCATGGGCAGGCCGCGTCATAGGCTGCGATCAGCGATTGGCCAGTTACGACCGACCGATCCCCGCCATCCGCGACCAGGGCTTCGGCATGGTCTTGCATCAGCCGCCTCAAGCCGTCGCAGATGGCGGAGTCAACCGCCTTCGGTGGCGTG
>NZ_CBBQHX010000029.1:0-60094 GCF_964946895.1 Stagnihabitans sp.
GTCACCGAATGGGCCAAAGCCTTGATATACATCGGATGTTCAAAGTATTCCGCCACCGTCCGGGCCGCGGGCTGGCGCTTTTCCGTCGCCAGCGCCCGAAAGAAAGCATCGTTCGCCGTGGCAGAGGTGGCGCCCGCGTAATGCGGATACAGCGGGAAGAACAGGATCTTCTCGCACCCCGCCTCTACCATCGCCCGCACCTTGGACGCGGTGGACGGGTTGCCATAGCGCATGCAGAAATCGACAACGACCTTGTCGCCATACAACGTCTCAAGGCTGTCGCGGATCGCGGCGGTCTGCTGCTTGGTGATCGTCAACAGCGGGCTTTCGTTCAGTTCCTCGTTCCAGATCGACTTGTAGTTCGCCCCGGATTTAGAGGGTCGAAAGGTCAGGATGATGCCCTGCAAGATCGGCTGCCATTTCCAGTCTGGCAAATCGACGACGCGCTTGTCCGACAGGAACTCGTTCAGATAGCGCCGCATCGACCAATAGTCATAGCCATCCGGCGTGCCCAGATTGGCCAGCAGGACACCGACCTTTGCAGGCTTCACGGCAGGATGGTTGGCCGGAGCATGGGCCAAGCGGCCAGATCCTGAGGTCACGTCAAACATAAATGGCTCCTTGGGTGTTGCGCCTCAGATAGCGGCAAAAGCGCCCGCGTCAAAGCCCCGGATCGCGCGGCAGCTTCAGTTCCGCTGCACCAAGCGCATCCGACAGGCGTGTTGCTGCAGAACCGGGCCGAAGTGGTTTCGGCTGGCTCTCGTGCGGGGCCCAACCGGTCAGCACGATCATCTCGAAGGTCGCCGGAATCAGGCCATCAGGGCCACCGTAGGTCTGCTGATACAATTCCGCCGCACGGGTAAACACCGCCCGCCGTGTCGGCTTGCGCAGCCGTTGCGCCAGGGCATTGCCCTCCCCCATGGCGCGCAGGTCGCGCATCAGATGAAACGCATCGCGATACCGCACCTGCGTCGAGAAACTGTCCGCCACCGGCAGCGCAAACCCCGCCCGTTGCAGCAACCCGCCCAGGTCGCGAATCTCTGCCATCGGCAGCACCCTTGGTGACAGCCCGCCGGTCACTTCGGCCTCCGCCTGCGCCAGACAGGCCCGCAACTCCTGCAGCGTTTGGCCGCCGAACATCAGCCCCATGAACCATCCGTCCGGTTTCAGCGCCCGACGGCACTGTACAAGCTGGCCAACCGGGTCATTTGCCCAATGAAGCGTCAGGGCGTTGATCACAAGATCGTGACCCTGCGCCTCTGCCAGCAGCACCTCGTCGTCCTCGATCACCGGCATATCCGGCCACAATTGCGGAAAACCTGTCACTACCAAGGGCGCTGTAAAGGTTCTGTTAACCTCGCTGAGGCGATCCTGCACCTCGGCCACGGCCATCTCCTGCAGAAACAGGGCGGTGGCGCGGGCGCGGTTGCGCTGAAGGCGGCTGCGGTCGGTCAGAAGGGGCGGTGTCTGCATGGCGCGGACCTAAGGAGAGACGGATGGGATTGCAAGCCTTGCTGCACCTGATCTACCCGCCACAATGCCTGACCTGCGGGGCGCGGGTGACCAGCGATTTCGGCCTGTGCGGTGACTGCTGGAAACAGACCCCCTTCATCCATGGTCTCGTCTGCCAGCACTGCGGCGTCTCCCTGCCGGGGGAGGATGACGCAACAGCCCTTTGTGATGATTGTCTGACCCTTGCCCGGCCCTGGTCGGCGGGAAGGGCGGCAATGCTGTACAAGGACAATGGCCGCAAACTGGTCCTTGCCTTGAAGCACGGTGACAGGCTGGACCTTGCCCGCCCGGCTGCCGAGTGGATGGTCAAGGCCGCCACTCCGATGCTGGTGCCCGGCATGCTGGTGGCCCCGATCCCGCTGCATTGGCTGCGCCTGGTCAAGCGGCGCTACAATCAGGCAGCGCTTTTGTCGTCGCGCATTGCCAAGCTGACCAAGCTGGAACACTGCCCCGACCTTCTGCAACGCCGCCGCTCCACCGGATCGCAGGATGGGCTGACCCGGGATGGCCGCTTTGCAAACATGTCATCCGCGCTGACCCTGCATCCACGCCACGCCAAGCGGGTCGAGGGACGACATGTCCTTTTGGTGGATGACGTGATGACCTCTGGCGCCACTCTGGCGGCGGGGGCCGAGGCCTGCGTTGCCGCTGGCGCAATCGGGGTTTCCGTTCTGGTCATGGCGCGCGTTGCGAAGGATGCTTAAGTCAGTATAGTCGCCACAGGCCCAAGGATTACGCTCATGAAACCCGTTGAAATCTATACCACCCAAACCTGCCCCTACTGCGTCGCAGCCAAGCGGTTGCTGACCAAGAAAGGCGTGGCCTTCACCGAGATTGACGTCGGCCGCGACCCTGCTTTGCGCGATATGATGGTCAAGCGCGCCAATGGCAGCCGGACCGTGCCGCAAATCTTTATCGGCGGCCAGCATGTTGGCGGCTGTGATGACATCCACGCGTTGGATCATGCCGGGGCGCTTGACCCGCTGCTGGCTTGACCCCATGCGCGCGGCCCTCGTCCAACTGAACGTCAGCGATGATCTGGCGCACAATCTTGCGTCCACTCTGGCCTTCGTTCGCCAGGCGCAGGCCGAGGGCGCGGGCTTCGTTCTGACGCCGGAATGCACCAACGGCCTGTGGTCCAACCGCGCCGTGCAGAAATCGCTGCTGCGGCATGAGGCGCTGGATGAAACCCTCGCCGCCCTGCAGAACGAGGCGGCCCGGTTGGGCATTTGGCTGCTGATCGGCTCGCTTGCCCTGTTGACGCATGACGACGATGGCCGTTTTGCCAACCGGTCCTTCCTGATCAACCCGCAGGGCCAGATCGCGGCCAGCTACGACAAGATCCACATGTTCGACGTGAATGTGTCTGAAGCCGAGGTTTATCGCGAATCCGCTGGGTTCCGTCCCGGCACCAAGGCTGTCGTTGCCGAAACGCCCTTCGCCAAGATCGGCATGAGCGTCTGCTATGACGTCCGCTTCCCGCAGCTTTATCGCCGCCTTGCCAAAGGTGGCGCGCAGATCCTGACCGTTCCCGCCGCCTTCAACCACATCACCGGCGCCGCGCATTGGGAAACCCTGCTGCGCGCCCGCGCGATTGAAAATGGTTGCTTCGTGCTTGCCCCTGCCCAAACGGGCTTCCACACCGAAACCAACGGTAAGGGCCGCCGCACCCACGGCCACAGCTTTGCCATTGCCCCCTGGGGCGAGGTTCTGGCTGACGGTGGCAGCGAACCGGGCGTCACGCTCGTCGACCTCGACCTGTCGCGCGTCGACGCTGCCCGCGCCCGCGTGCCTTCGTTGACCCACGATCGGGACTTCGAAGGACCATGAGCGAACGAAACGAAGACCTTGCCGTCTCGCTGTTCGGCGAGTTGCTGATTGCCGACCAGTTGGCGCGCAACCGCATCTCCAAGGTCTTGCCCAAAGGGATGGAATTGTCGCACTTCTCTGTCCTCAACCACCTGGCCCGCCTGCAGGAGGAGCGCACCCCCGCCCAGTTGGCCAAGGCCTTTCACCTGACCCGGGGGGCGATGACCAACACGCTGTCCAAGCTGGAATGGGCCGGGCATATCCACATCCGCCCCGATTGGGACGACGCGCGCCAGAAGTTCGTCGCCATCAGCCCGGCAGGTCGCGCCGCGCGGGATGCAGCCGTGCAATCCGTGGCACCGCTGATCGCTGACATCGTGAAAGCCATCGGTGCGGACCGGGTCCGTGCCGTGCTTCCGGTCCTGCGCGAACTCCGCATCCGGCTGGAGGATGCAGAGTAACGCTCAGTTGGTGGAGTTGTAGACCGTCCGGCCAGTGCTGATGAAGCCACTCACGAAGCTTAGGATGGTCCGTGTGTTGACCAGCGGGCTTTGCGTGACAAGGATCAGGTCGCGGTCTTCAATCTTGAATTCACCGGCGCTGAACAGACCGTCAGCAGAGGTCAGGTTGAACGAAAAGATCATCCGCTGCTTCGGCGGACCCTTCTGGGTATCGCTGCGCACGGCCGAGGCCGGATAGTTGCGCAGGATCAGAATGCCCTTGGGGTCTGCCGTGCCGCCCGCCAGACCGCCGATCTGTGACATGGCCTCAAGCGCTGTGATGTCATCGCGGGTGAAATTGATGACGGCTTGTTTCCCGGCCTCGCCCAAGGACATGAAATAGCGGTCATCCGGTGTGATGAAAACCTTGTCCCCGCCGCGCAATGTGGTGTCGAGTTCCGGATGCTGCAGCAGGGTATCCGCCGAAATCCGGTAAAGCCTGCCGTTGCGCTGCAGATTGACCTGCGGATTTGACATGGCGCCCGGCACGCCACCGGTCTGCGCCAGCACGCTGGTCACCGTTGTGCTTTGGTCCGCCAGCGACACGTTTCCGGGAGCCGACACGCCCGCCACCACAACGACAGAATTCTGCGTGCCCGAGGCATAGTTCAATTGAACCTGTGCCGAGGGGATGATCGACAGAAGTTTGCTCTGGATCGCCTTGCGCGCCTCGTCGGGCGTCATCTTGGCGACGTAGACTTCATCGACATAGGGCAGAAACACGGTGCCGGCGCTGGACACACGCAGGTCGGGCAGCTGGATCACCTTCTGCGCCGGCGAGCTGAGCAACGATGTGTCGTCGTTGTCCCAAACCGCCAGGCTCAGCTTGTCGCCGGGCTGGATCAGCGGATCAGCAGACGTGCGTTGGTGCGGGATCCAGCCAAGGTCCTGTCGCGGGTGGCTGTTGGGCCATTCTGCGACCACCTCTGGCGTATCGCGTGTCACCATCTCGACCGCGAAATTCGCGTCAGGTTTGTTTACCCCGGCAACCACTTGCGCCACATCAGCGGCTCCTTGCGGCGGAGAACACGAAGCCAAGGGCGTAATCAACGACATCAGAACAAGAACTGGACCAGCGGACCGAATAAAGACAGACATGCGGGACTCCTGCATCCGGCCCGCAAGGGCTGGATTCTGCTAACAGTCAGTACATACTCGCGCGTCTTGGCGGGTCAACCGGATTGGGCTAGGCTCCTTCAATGCCTTGTGGATAAACCTGTGATTAACCCTGAAATGAGCCACTGCAGTGTCATCGTGACCGGGTCTGGGGGCCGCGTCGGTCGCGCCCTGCGGGCCGTTTGGGGGGGCAAAGTGGCCGGCTGCCCTATTTTATGGCTGGCACGAAAGCCTGCTGAAGGCATTGATATTGCATGGGATATTGGCAAGGACGGCGTTCCTGCGCTGCCATCGGGGGCGATCTTTGTGCATTTGGCAGGCCAAACCCGAGGCGATGTGGCCGCACTGGCGGAAAACCGCCGCTCTGCCGCTCTTTTGTGCGCCGCAGCGCAGCAAGTTGCGGCGCGACATATCTTCTTCATGTCTTCCGCTGCAGTGTACCGACCGGATTCGGCTCTTTTGGAGGAAATCCGAACGCCCGATCCGATCAACGACTATGGCCATGCAAAGCTGGCCGCTGAACAGGTGATGAGCGCCCAAATCCCGGCTTCCACCTTGACCATCCTGCGGTTGGCAAATCTGGCGGGGGCAGACAGCTTGCTGTCTGGTGCCGCACGCGGGCCCGTGGCGCTGGATCCGATCGACGGTCAGCCCGGCGGGCCGGTGCGATCCTGCATCGGCCCCCGCGCACTCGCCGCCGCGCTGGAGCGCTTGATTGCGATGGCTGCGGCGGGTAACGCCTTGCCCGGCGTGATCAACCTTGCCCAGGAACCGGCGCTGCAGATGGCCGATTTGCTTACAGCGTTCGGCGCGTCCTGGCAGTTTGGCCCGCCCCGCGCGGCTGCGGTGGCCAAGGTGGCGCTCTCGGTAGCCAGGCTGAACGCCATCATCTCCCTGCCAAAGGCAACCGCCGAAGGAATAGTTTCAGATCTCAATAGCTTGAAGGGAAGCTGGCCGTGACCCTGTCGAAACGCCTGTTCGACATCGTGGTGGCGCTTGGGGTGGCGGCACTTCTTGCCGTGCCCTTCACGCTCGTCGTTCTGTGGCTCTGGCTGCGCGAGGGGCGCCCCGTATTCTACGTTTCGGAACGCATGCGGGCACCGGATCGTCCGTTCCTGCTGTGGAAGCTGCGGACCATGACCGTCGTGGCACCTGAACAGGGCGTCTCGGGCGGTGACAAGCGCTCGCGCATCACGGCCACCGGCGCTTTCCTGCGCCGCACCCGACTGGACGAAGTGCCGCAACTCTGGAACGTCCTGAAGGGGGACATGAGTTTTGTCGGCCCGCGCCCGCCCTTGCGTCTTTATGTCGAGCGGTACCCCGAAATCTACGCTCAGGTGCTGCGCAGCAGGCCGGGCATAACCGGGTTGGCAACTTTGACTTTTCATCGCCATGAAGAACGTTTGTTGGCGGCCTGTCACACACCGGAAGAGACGGATGCGGTCTATTCCCGGCGCTGTGTACCCCGAAAGGCGCGGATCGACCTGATTTACCAGCGCCGGCGGACGCTGCTTTCCGACCTAGGTCTGATGGCATTGACCGTCAAACGTGCTATAAATAAATCCAATTGAACAAAAATCGATCCGAGGTTTATTGCGTTTGACTTGAATGGGCCGCTTCGCAGCCGTACCCTGACCATTGTGACAAACCGGATGCAAAAGCCCTGAACCACTTGTTTGGCAATGACTTGTCAATGAATAGAAGGTCTATTTCGGACTCATGACATCACTGCGCATCCGCCTTTTTGCTCTGGTTGACCGGCTGAACCGCGTCCACAAACGATTCGTGTTTCTGCTGATTGATGTTGCCATTGCACCCCTTGCGCTTCTGGCATCGGTGATGTTGCTCAGTTCTTCCTTCTTGCCATTCGTCATGCTGCGCCAGATGGCAGCCGCCTTTGCCGTGATCCCGCTGATCGCGGCTTTGTTTTCCTTGATGCTGGGCATTCCCAATATCCGGTTGAAGGCCTACGAATCCCTCGCCGTGTTGCGGACGGCCTGCTTTTCCGCCCTGCTGGTCGCAGCGCTCTGGGCCATGTGCCGCGCCTTTGACCTGAACTTTCCGGCGGTCGGCATCAGCCTGTTCGGCCTTTTGTTCTTCCTCGGCTCGGTGGGCATCCGCCTTGCCATGCTCAACCTTTACCTTCTCGTTTTGCGCTGGGGGCACCGCCGCTGGCGTGTGCTGATCTATGGCGCCGGAACGACAGGAACCCAGTTGGCGGCGGCGCTGAAATCGCATGAATCAATCATGGTCGTTGCCTTCATTGACGACGACGTCGGGTTGCAATCCATGACCGTGGCGGGGCTGCGCGTCATGTCGCCAGAGAAGATCGAACAGATCGTGCGCGACAAGGAAATTGACCGTGTTCTGCTGGCGATGCCCTCCGTCTCGGCACCAAAGCAGAACCAGATTGCCCGGCGGCTGCAGGATCTCGGCGTTGATGTTCTGGCCCTGCCCTCTTTCGCCCAACTCGTCGGGGCTGAGGCTTTGGTCAAGAATCTTGCCCCGGTCTCTGCCAACAAATTCCTTGGCCGCGAGATGGTTGAACAAGAGGTGACGGATGGGGTCGCCGCCTATTCCGGCCGCGCCATCCTTGTCACGGGGGCAGGCGGCTCGATCGGGTCAGAGCTTTGCCGCCAGCTGCTGACCTTCACACCCCGCAAACTCGTCCTGTTCGAGGTGAGCGAGCTTGCCCTCTACGAAATTGACCGGGAGCTGCGCGCCCGGCCTGACATCGGCAAGACTGAAATTATTGCCGTTCTTGGGTCGGTGACCGATTCGCGTGCGACACGCTCGGCCATGGCTGACCACGGGATCGAAGTGGTCGTGCATGCCGCCGCCTACAAGCACGTCCCGCTGGTCGAGGCCAATCCGGTCGCCGGCATGGTCAACAACGTCTTGGGCACGCGCACCCTTGCCGATGCTGCCGAAGAGGCCGGGGTGCAACGCTTCATCCTGATTTCGACCGACAAGGCCGTGCGCCCCACCAACATGATGGGCGCCTCCAAACGTCTGGCCGAGATGGTGGTCCAGGATCTGGCCAAACGCTCCAGCAAGACGATGTTTTCCATGGTGCGGTTCGGCAATGTGCTGGGATCGTCCGGTTCTGTCGTTCCGCTGTTCAAGGATCAGATCCGGCGCGGCGGTCCGGTCACCCTGACCCATGAAGATGTGACCCGCTATTTCATGACCATCTCTGAGGCGGCGCATCTTGTCTTGCTGGCCGGAAGTTTCTCCTGCTCGGGCCCTGACACCGGCGGGGATGTCTTTGTGCTCGACATGGGAAAGCCCATGCGCATCCGCGACCTGGCCGAGCAGATGATCCAGGCCTCGGGCTACACGGTGCGCGATGAAACCCGACCCGATGGCGATATCGAGATCCAGATGATCGGCCTGCGCCCCGGCGAGAAGATGCATGAAGAGCTGTTGATCGGCGCCGGCCTCCTTACCACGCCGCATGCCAAGATCCTGCGGGCGCATGAAGGCAGCCTGTCTGAACTGGATATGGCAAAGGCGCTGCAAGCGCTGCGCAACGCCATGGCGACCGGAGATGCGCAAGCCGCCCGCGCCGTCGCCGCTGCCTATGTCGAGGGTTTTGGTGCAGCCGTCGGCCAGACCGCTCCTGGATTCGCGACGGAAACCGCCCTGAAAGGCTGACGTGAGGGCGGAGCGTTGCTGCGCCGCCGCAGATCGCTAACGATAGGATATTTCGGGTTGTGCCATCTTTGGGCGGCATCCTAAGATGGCATCTCAATCGAAAGGCTGGCTCCTGTGAAAAAATCTCTCCGGTTGATCATCTCGCGGGCCTTGGTTGGATTTGCAGTCCTCGCCTTGGCGCTTCCGACCCAGGCTGAAATGCGGACGACCGTGAACTTGTCAGGTCAGGCGGGTCTGATCGACATGCCCTCGGGAGAGCAATTGCCGGATGGCTATCTGGCCTTGGATCATTCCCATTTCGGGCCGATCCTGCGCAACTCGTTGCGCTTCCAGTTGACGCCGCGGTTTTCGGGCACCTTCCGCTATACCGGGATCCACAGTTGGGATGCCAAGGTCTGCACCGGTCCCGGCCCGCATCCGCTGTGTGATGGGTTCAACACCTATTACGACCGCAACTTCGACCTCAGCTATCAGATCCTGACCGAAGGCGTCTATCTGCCCGCCGTGTCGATCGGTTTGCAGGACTTCATCGGAACCGGCCTCTCTGCGGCGGAATACATCGCCGCCACCAAGAATTTCGGCCCGCGCCTGAAGGTCACCGCCGGGATCGGCTTTGGTCGTCTGGGCAGCTATGGCGCCATTGGTCAACCCTTCGGCAAGCGCCCGAAGATCGACATCGGCAAGGGCGGGAATTTCAACTTCAAGCAATGGTTCCGCGGCGACGCTGCACCGTTCGGCGGTGTCGAATACCAGATCAACGACAAGCTGACCTTCAAGGCCGAGTATTCGTCAGACGCCTATACCGAAGAAACCAAGCGCCGCGGCACCTTCGTGCGCAACAGCCCGCTGAACTTCGGGCTGGAGTATCAGCCAAATCCCACCCTGCGGCTGGGCGCCTACTATATGTACGGCAGTGAACTTGGTCTCAACATGACCATCTTCATCAACCCTGATCAGCGCCCCGGCGCCGGGATTGGTGGCCGCGGGCCAGAGCCGGTTCTGGTTCGCCCGTCGCGAAGCTCCAACCCGGCGGACTGGACCACCGACTGGACCTCGCTGGACGGCATCAAGGATGTTCTGCTCAACAACCTGACCAGCAACCTTGAAGGCACCGGCATCGTGGTCGAATCGCTCGGTGTAACCGGGACCAAGGCGCAGGTGCGCTTCCGCAGCAAGACCTACGATGCCGCCGCGCAAGCCGTTGGCCGGGTGGCGCGCGCCATGACGCAGTCTTTGCCGAACTCGGTGGAGTTGTTCGAGATCGTTCCGGTTGATCACGGTATTGCCGGCTCCAAGGTTGTGATCCGCCGCACCGACATGGAGAACCTTGAGTTCGCGCAAGACGCCGGCCACGCCCTGCGCATCCGCTCCGATATTGTGGAGGCCGGTCAGCCCCTGCCGGGAACCGAGCGGAATCCGACGCTGTATCCGCATTTCGACTGGTCCATCCTGCCGTTCAGCCGCACCGTCATGTTCAACCCGGCCAATCCGTTGCAAGTGGGTGTGGGTCTTCGGTTCGCGGCGCAATACGAACTTGCGCCCGGGCTGATCCTGTCAGGTTCAGTGACGCAGGTTCTGTTCAGCGACATCAAGGACCGCAAATGCACCAATTGCGTGATGCACCATGTCCGCAGTGATGCGACCGCGTATGACACCAAGGCTAACCCTGACCTCGAAACCCTGACCGCCGCCTGGTACACCCGCATCGCACCCAACGTGTTCGGCCGTGTCACCGTTGGCTATCTGGAACAGATGTTTGGTGGCATTTCGACGGAAATCCTGTGGCGTCCGGTGGCGCAGCGCTGGGCTTTGGGGGCCGAGGCCAACTATGTCGCGCAGCGTGATACCAACGGCGGCCTTGGGTTCAGCCAATACAACTACAAGGTCGCGACCGGCCATGTGTCGGGCTATTATGATTTCGGCAACGGTTACCATGTGGAAATCGACATGGGCCGCTATCTGGCGGGTGACATTGGCGCCACGCTGGCCATCTCGCGCGAGTTTGCGAATGGCTGGCGGATCGGTGCCTTTGCCACCAAGACCAACGTCTCGGCCAAAACCTTTGGCGAGGGCTCGTTTGACAAGGGCATCACGCTGGAAATCCCGCTCAGCTGGCTGACGGGCAAGCCGACGCGCACGGTCAAACAGGTCATGATTCGCCCGATCGGACGCGACGGTGGCGCGCGGCTGGACGTGAACGATCGCCTGTATGACGTCTTGCGCAGCTATGATCAGACACGGCTTGATGCTCAGTGGGGGCGGGTGTGGAAATGAAACTGAACCTCCGCGCCCTGACTGGCCCTGCGCTGTGCCTTGCCCTGTTGTCCGCCTGCGGCAACGATCCACAGGCGACCGAGAACCGCGACAATGCTGCCGTGCTGAAGAACTATGCCGTGCATCTTCTGGCGTTTGGCCATCAGGCAGCGCCGCCGCCTGATCCTGCCACCATTCGCGCGGGTCTGGCCCAGGCCGGCCAGCCGGTCTACGGCGTCAAAATAGATAAAATGCGCTACACTAATTTCATGGCGCCTTACGGTTCCAACGGACCCATCCAGACTTGGGCCAGCAATACCTACGAATCTGTTTCCCTCAACGATGGCATTCTGGTCGCAACGCGCGGCTTCGGGGCTGACATCATGTCGGCCGTTGCACCAACACTGGGGCAGGTCAGCGCCGGAAGCGGTTTCTTCCACCGGGTCTACTACTATCTTGACGGCGCCGATCAGACACAACGCCTTGATTTCGATTGTGATTTTGCGCCCTCCGGTGCCGAGACGGTCACGGTCCTCGATCGCACCTACACGACGCGACGTGTTACGGAATCCTGTTCCAATCCAGACAGCAAATTCGACAATGTCTATTGGTTCGACGGCAGCGGAAAATTGAGGCAGTCTGTCCAATTCGTATCGGTTCAAGTGGCATCGATGCAGTTGCAGCGCGTTATAGACTAACGAAGATACTTTAGTCTTACCTCGCCGGTCGATTCGTGCTAACAAAGTATCAATGTCGTCTGTTTGGAGGTTTCCATGAACAAGATTCTTTCGTTGGCTGTTGCCATGGCTTTGGTCGCATCCGCCGGGTTTGCCGGTGGCGTGCAAGAAGCGACCCTGAAATATAACAAGACCGGCCCGAAGGTTACGCTTGTGAATCAGGCCCCGCCGATCCTGTGGCTTACCGTTGGTGGCGTGACCGCTGCGGTGGTCGCCGGTGTTCTGGGTGGTTCAGGTTCCAGCACGACCACGGGTCAAACCGGCAACTGATCCCTTTGATCTGACTTTCGTTTCTGGGACGGGCGCGCTAGAAGGGCGGGCCCGTTTACGCATTGGAAACACAATGGAGAGGTCAGGGGTTTGCGACGCTTACCGCTCCCTCCCAATCTGCTCGCGGCAGCCCTCAGGCTGTACCGGAGGGCAGAACAGGCAGAACTTGACCTGATTTCCGCAGGGGTGGCGTTTTTCGGATTTCTGGCCTTGTTTCCAGCCGCCGCCGCCGTGATTGCGATCTGGGGCACGGTCAATGATCCCTCCGTCATCCAGACTCAAGTCGATCTGCTGAAAGGCTTCCTTCCGCCCGAGGCGCTGACCTTGGTCCGGTCCCAGGTGCAGGCGTTGCTGTCGGTCAGAGGCCCGCAACTGGGCTGGGCCACGGCGCTGTCCACGCTGTTTGCGCTCTGGTCCGCCCGCGCCGGCGTTGCGGCTTTGATCCGGGGCTTGAACGCCATCCACCAGTTGCCCAACCGTTCTGGCGGGCACCATCAGTTGCGCGCGCTGTTGCTGACCTTGATGCTGATTGGCTTTGCGCTTGCGGCCATGCTGGTGACCGTGGTGGCCCCGCTGATCATCGGCCTTTTGCCGCTGCCCGGCGATGATGCCGTGCTGCTGCACCGGGCGAACCTGGCGCTGGGCGTCGTGCTGGTCGTGGTTTCGGTCGCCATCGCCTACCGCTATGGCCCCAACCACGGCAACCGTCTGCCGCCGCTGTTCAGCTGGGGCCTGCTGGTGGCCGTGGTGCTTTGGGCGCTGGCCGCACGCGGCTTCATGCTCTATCTGGCGAACTTCCCGTCCTACAACCGCATCTACGGCTCGATCGGGGCGGTGGTCGTGCTGCTGATCTGGCTCTATGTCAGCGCTTACACCATTCTTCTCGGCGCCGCCGTCGACGCCGAGCGTCAGCGCAGACGCCCCGACAAACCTCAGTAATCCCGTTTGAGGTAGATGCCGAAGCCGGTGTTTCCCGTCGAATCGACGTGGCCCTTCAAGGTGATATGCCGCGCCACATCGTAGTTCAGGCTGATCGAGCTTTTGCCCGCCTGATCCACCGTGACCTCGGAATAGGTCTTGTCGCCAAAGTATTTGCCCGCCGTGACCGAGGTGTTTCCGGTGCCATCCGATTGCACATCCAGATTGTCCAGCCCGGTTCTCCGCCGCAACGCGCCCAAAACGCCCTCTCCCCCCCGCCCCGCCAGGGTCGCCACGGCCGAGGCGAGTTGTGCCGCCTGAAACGGGCTGATGTTGGCCAGCCCCTGATTGAACAGCAAATGCGCCAGCACCTCTTCCTGCGGCAGATCGGGCGAAGAGACGAAGGTCACCGTCGGATTGGTGGCATCGCCATCGATCTGCACCGACGAGGTGATCCCATCGCTCTCGACCGAGGCCACCACATGCACATAGGGCACCAAAGCCCCCTGCAACTGCACCTGCGCCTCGGACAGAACCAGCCGGCGGCCCAGAATGTCCAGCCGCCCACGGATCAGGTTGAACGCGCCCGAGGGCACGATATTGGACGTGGTGCCGCGCAACACAAGGTTGCCGCCCAGTTCGGCATCCAGCCCGCGCCCCCGCACAAAGACCTGATTGGGCGCCGAAATCGTGACATCCAGCGCATATCCGGCGCCAGAGGCATGGGATGCCGTCCCAGACCCAAGCCCGGCCCTGACCCGTGTGGCATTGACCGCAGAGGCCTCGTTGCGGTGCTTCAGCCCTGGCAGCCCGCCATCCGCGCCCATCCCGGTGGAGGGGATCTGCAACTCTGTCGCCCCCAAGGCGATGCTGCCCGCAACCGTCGCTCCGCCCAGCGCCGGTCCCCGGAATGACAAAGCGCCGTTGGCTGTTGTGGTGTAAAGCTGCGGGTCTTTCAGGACCGCCTGCTGGACTTGAATGGCCAGATCCGCCGCGTAGGGGGCGGCCAGCCCGACACTGCCCTGCACGCCAATCTTTCCGCCGGACGATACAGCGCTGGTCATGTCGATCTGGGCCCTGCCGCCGCCCAGTTTGGCCGTTCCCGCAAGGTTGATCAGCCCAAAGTTCAATGACGGATCTGCCAGCCGCCCACCGCTGATCGACACCGGACCGCTGACCGAACTCAGCGCCAGCGGCCCATTCAGCCGCAAGTCAAACCGCAGCGCCCCGTCGATCGAGCGGGGGGCAATGAATCCATTGGCCAGCGCTGCCATGGCCGTGCCGGTCACACTCAGATCGGCGCGCGCATAGTCAGGCGTGACAGTGCCGCTCACCTTGGCATCAATCTGCCCCGGCCCCTTGGCCGCAAGGTCCAGCCTTGTGCCATCCGCGCGTTGCACCGCCGTGCCGCTTACCGTCACAGGTCCGGGAAATTGCGGAAACAGCAGCCCAAGATTGGCCAACTTGGCCGACAGCGTCAAAGTCCGGTCAGTTCCGGCCACCGTCCCGCTGACATTGGCCGACACCTGCGGGTTGCCAATCGTCGCGCGGTCAATCCTTACGCCATCCGCCGTCAAGGCCAACTGCGCTGAGACCTTCGAGCTGCCGCGCAGCACCGCATCCACCTGCGCCTGCCCCACGGCCAGATTGGTGCCGCTGACATCCAGGGTCACGGTGCCGGCTTCCATCTTGCCGGTGAAGCTGGCCTTGCCGTCAATCCCACCCTTGAACCCCCCGCCCAGCGCCGACAGGTCCGGCAAGGACAGCACCGCCGTCAGCGCGCTATGGTCAGCCGAGGCGGTCCCCTGCACCCCGACCGAGCCCTGAGCCGACGTGATCTGCGCCTTCTGCACGCTGGCAATGCCATTGGCAAAGGTTGCCTCCAGCGCCAGATCGCTGGTTCCGGCCAGCAGCCCATCGGCCTGCGGCTGACCCAGCGCAAGGTTCAGCCCCTGGGCCTTGGCGCTGATCTGGCCAGAGGCCAGCGAGCCCTGAAAACTGCCGGATGCCGTCAGGCTGCCACGATACCCCGCCCCAAGGGCTGAAAGGTCCGCAAAGCTCAATGAACCGGACAGATTGGCCCCACCCGGCACCAGACTGCCGGTCAGATCCGCCGAAAGGCTCGCCGCGCGGATGGAAAGTGCCCGCAGCACCGTGCCGGTCTCATCCCGCTTGGCGTCGAAGGTCACCACGCTGCCGCCCGCCAGCAGCGCATCGACCTGCGGCGTGCCAACACCCAAAGCGCTGCCCTGCAGGCTTCCCTTCAGATCGAAGGCGCCGCTCAACGGGGTTGCCGTCCCCTCCGCATCAATCCGCACCGCGCCGTGCAGCGGTTTGCGCACCAGTTCAGACAGCCGCGACAGGTCATCATAATGCCCGGTCACCCGTCCCTGCAATGCGGCCATGGTCCCGATGGTCCCTTGCAGTTGCAGCGCATAGCCGGGGGCCGTCACCGCCAGATTGGACACTTGCAGCGCCGCGCTGCCCCGGGGCCAACTGAAATCTGCCGACCCTGTCACCGTCGATCCCAAGGCCTGCGCCAGCCCCGGCTGAACCGCCGCGAGCGACAGCGCCGAAAACCGCGCCGTCCCGTCGAACAGGTGATCCTGCAACTGCCCCTCGGCCGTCACCTTCAGAAGCCCCGCCGCCAGACTGCCGCTGTCAAACTGGCTGACCGTGGTGGCAAAGCGCCACAGCGGACTGCTGGCCTTGTCATAGCTCAGCGTCACATCGGCATTCTGCAGCGTGATCGGCGTGGCCGACGGAACCGGCAGCGTCACCCGGCCCGAGGCCAGGGCCAAGGTTCCGCTGAACGCCAGCTTCTGCGGCTGTCCATCTGCCGCCAAAGCCATGCTCCCCGACAGGTTCAGCGCCTGTGACTGCACCGACAAGGCATCCAGCGTCAGCGCGCCATCAACCGTCCGCTGGCCCTTGACCTGCAGCGCCACGTTCGGCCCGAAAAAGCTGGCATATTGCGGCAGGAAGACCGGGGTCGGGTCGCCGGCCAGATCGGCGGCAAAGCTGCGGTTGCCCGCGGCATCCGCCGTCTGGGTGATCTTGCCCGCCAGCCGGGTCTGGCCATCGGTCGCCAGATCCACCGTCGCCGCAAAATCTGTCAGCGGACCGGTGCCGTCGATCTTCAGGCTGGTTGCCGGCGCGCCCGGAACATGCAGCAGGCTGGCCGCGATGCCCCCGGCATCCTCGGCCGCGTCAAGCGAGATGCCCAGCACCTGCGTCGCGTTCGAAAAGCTGACCGTCAGCGCTACATGACCCTTCGGCCCATCCCCCGTGCGCAACAGCGTCAAATGCGCCGCACCCTCGCCCCCTGCCAGTGACAGATCAGCCGCCAGACTGCCCTCCACCGCCTGACCCAGCACGCTTGGCCCCAGCACCAGCTTGTGCGCCGCAATCCCGTTGATGGCGATCGACACCGGCAGATCCGGCAGGGCCAAAGATCGCGCCACCGGAGAGGGCAGGGCCGAGGCCTGATCCGTCACCGGCATCCGCTCCAGATCAATCTCGCCCGCCGACAGGTCGGTGACGGAAATCTGGCCGGACAGCAAAGCCGATTGGCTCCAATCCAGCGTCACATCCTTCAGGGTCAGCCAGACGCCCTGATCATCGGCAATTGTCAGCTGCGTCAGACTGGCCTGCGAGGACAAGGCCCCCTGAAACCCATCAATCGTGACCTTTCGCCCTGCACCCGACAGGTTCTCTTCCAGCCAATTGGTCAAGAATCCCTTGTCGGCGGCGGTATCGGCTGGCGCGCTGAGCGGCAGCAGGCACAGGGCAAGCGCAAGACCTATCCGCATCAGAATGCCTGCCCCAATCCCACGTAAACCTGAACCCCTTTGCCCGTGTCGCCATGCACCGGCAGCGCCACATCCAGCCGGATCGGTCCAAACCCGGTGGCATAGCGCAGACCCAGCCCCGCACCCGCCTGCCAACTGTTCCCCGACAGCCCACCTACCCCGACAGCTCCCGCGTCAACAAAGCCCACCACGCCGATAGTCTCGGTCACCTTGACCCGCGCTTCAAGCGAGGCGGCCACAAACCGCGTGCCGCCGATCTTCACCGGTGTGATGCCGTCCAGCACCGTCACCCCCAAAGACTGGTAAGGTTGCCCCCGCACCGTGCCACCGCCGCCGGAATAGAACAGATCCGTCCGCGGCGTCCCCAGGGCCGAGGCGCCAAAGACCGCCCCGCCCTGCAGCCTTGCGGCCAGCACCACCGCGTTCTGCGCACCCAATGGCTTGTAGGCCCGCCCGTCAAAGGCAATCCGCACCCCGTTGTCCGTCGAGCCGAAGCCGAAGAACGGCTTGGCATTCAGGTCGATGTAGAAATTCCGTGTGGCATCGGTCTTGCTGTCACGCCGGTCCCAGGTTGCGCCCAAAGGCAGATCCAGACTGCGATAGGTGAAATCGCCCGCCGTATCGTTGCCCTTGGCGAAATTGTAGCTCAGCGCCGCATGGGCGGTCAGCGTGTCGCTGAAATAATGCGTGAAGCCAAAGCCGGTGGCCAGCGTGTTGGCCTTGTAATCCGCCTCGTCCTTGTGGGCGATATTGGCGGACAGGTTCAGCGTGGTATCGGGCCCCGGCGTTGCGGGGCGGTCCAGCGTCACGCCCAGGGCATAGTCCATCCCGCTGCCGGCCGCGTCGATGTTGGTGATGCTGCCAATCACCTCCAGCCGCTCTCCACCGCCCAGAAGGTTGCGATGCAGCCAGCTGCCGTTCAGGGCCAGCCCGTCATTGGTCGCCACCTCCGCGCCAAAGGTGTAGCGGTGCGGCTTGGCCTCGACCAGATCGGCGGTCAGGCCCAACAGATCGGGCGGCGTGATCAGGTCGTCTTCCGTCAGCGAAACCGAAGAGAACACCCCGCTGCGCCGCAACCGCTCGGCCACCCGTGCCTCTTCGGCCGGGTCGAACCGCTTGCCGCTGGGCAGGCCGGCGATCTTGCGCACCCGCGCCTCGCGGATCGTCTGCGCGCCATGGATCACCAAAGTACCAAACCGCAGCACCGGCCCCGGCGTCAGCGGCACCTGCGCCGACAGGGTCGAGGTCGCATGATCCGCCGTCAGATCCTGTGCGGCCACCTTGGCCTTGGCGTTGCCTTCGGCGCGCCAGCCGTCCAGCCCCGCCGCCACCGCGGCCTTGATCATTCCCGATCCCGCCGGTTTGCCCGCAGCAAAGCCCTGCGGCAAAGCCGTGTGCGGGCTCAGGGGTGCCACCACCGCCGTTGAGAACACAAACGCCGGCCCCGCATCCACCGTCACCGTGATATGACCGATGGCCTTGGGCGCATCCAGCGGCGCGATCGTCGCCGCCTCGCGCCCGTCGATCAGCACATGGATCACCGGCCCATAATGCCCCGCCGCATACAGCGCCGACAAAAGTCGCCCGTATTCCGCCCGCGCATCGGCAAACAGGTCAACCACCGACTTGTCCTTGGCCGCCCCGACCAGCCCTGAAGCCGCCCGAACCTCGTTGGTCAGCGCCTTGTCGGCCCCGGTGACCTTGAATTCCACGGCATCGAACGCCTGACCCGGCAACGCCAGCGCTGCGCCTAGCGCAAGGGACGCAGCACCCACCCAAAGCTTGTGGCTGACCGAACCGACCATACTGACACGCGACCCTTCTGGACCCGAACCCCGACTATCGCAGCCAAGGCTGCAAAGGGCAATGCAACAGGTCGCTGTTTGGTTCCCTTGGCAGAATTGCGCTGGAATTTCACGCTCCGCTGGAGGACAAAGCAGCAGCGAACAGGAGGCCGCCATGACCTATATTCCCGCCGAAACCCGCTATGACCGCATGATCTATAACCGACTGGGCCGCTCTGGGCTGAAGCTGCCCGCCATCTCGTTGGGCCTGTGGCACAACTTTGGCCACGACACGCCGCATCAGACCAAACAGGCCATCCTGCGCACCGCCTTTGACCTTGGCATCACCCATTTCGACCTTGCCAACAACTACGGCCCGCCGCCCGGTTCCGCCGAGGAAGCCTTTGGCGATATCATGCGCAATGATTTCAAAGGCCTGCGCGATGAACTGATCATCTCGTCCAAGGCGGGCTACCTGATGTGGCAGGGTCCTTATGGGGAATGGGGCAGCCGCAAGAACCTGATCGCCTCGTGCGATCAAAGCCTCAAGCGCACGGGTCTTGAGTATTTCGACATCTTCTATTCGCACCGCTTCGACCCTGACACCCCTTTGGAAGAAACCATGGGCGCGCTGGATCACATCGTCCGCTCGGGCCGGGCTCTTTATGTGGGGGTTTCCAGCTACAACAGCCAGCGCACGCGTGAGGCTGCGGCCATCCTGGAAGGCCTTGGCACGCCCTTCGTCATCCACCAGCCCAGTTACAACATCCTCAGCCGTTGGGTCGAGACGGACGGCCTGAAAGAGACGCTCAAGGACCTCGGTCTTGGCTCCATCGCGTTTGTGCCCTTGGCGCAAGGCATGCTGACCAACAAATACCTCAAGGGCATCCCGCAGGGCAGCCGCGCCACACAAGGCAAAAGCCTTGACCCGGTGGTGTTGTCTGACCATGCGATTGCCAGCCTGAACAAGCTGAACGACCTCGCCGCTGCACGCGGTCAAACGCTGGCACAGATGTCGCTGGCTTGGGTGTTGCGCGATGGCGGGATCACCTCGGCCCTGATCGGCGCGTCCAAGCCCGAACAGGTCACCGATTGCGTCGGCGCCCTGAACAACCTGACCTTTACCGCTGCCGAACTGGCCGAGATCGACCGCATCAGCCTGGAGCGTGACATCAACCTCTGGGCCAAATCCTCCTCCGATTAAGCCCGGCGCACTGATTCGCGTATCGTGGTTAACAACCTTCCGTCTCTGCGCGCGTAGAGACGGAAGGAAGACAGGAAGAAGACAGGTTCAAGACCGCCAAAATCCGGGTTTCCCATCGGATTAACGCTGCGTTCTCAAGGCCTTGTGCCATCCTTGCGGCTGGCCGTCACATAGTTCACCGACAGGTCCCGCGCCGAAAGACTCCAGCGCCAAGACACCGGGTTGAACACCATTCCCTTGCGATCCAGCGGCGTCAGGCCTGCGCGGGTGAGCAAATCCTGCAACTCGTCGGGCGTGATGAACTTCGCCCAGTCATGTGTGCCCTTCGGCAGCCAGCGCATCACCCACTCCGCCCCGATGATCGCCATCAGATAGCTTTTCGGATTCCGGTTCAGGGTCGAACACAGCATGATTCCGCCCGGTTTCAGCAGATTCTGACAGGCCGTCAGGTAGCCGAGCGGATCGCTGACATGCTCCACCACCTCCATATTCAGCACCACATCGAACTGCTCGCCCTTGGCCGCAAGGTCTTCGGCCGTGGTAAAGCGATAGTCGATGTTCAGCCCGGATTGCTCGGCATGCACTTGCGCCACCGGTATGTTGCGGGGGGCGGCATCCGCACCCACAACATCTGCCCCCAGCCGCGCCATCGGTTCTGACAGCAACCCGCCACCACAGCCGATGTCTAGGATGCGCAACCCGGCAAAAGGCCTCGGCTGCGACAGGTCGCGGCCATATTCGGCAGCAATCTGCGTGGTCAGATACTCCAGCCGGCACGGGTTCATCAGATGCAGCGGTCGGAATTTCCCATTCGGGTTCCACCACTCGGCTGCCATCGCCTCGAACTTTGCAACTTCGCCGGGGTCAATGGTGGTTTGCATGTCATTCATCCTTCAAAAGCCGTGTAACAGGCCGCTGCAATCGCTATATAGGCCGGGATGGATCATAGATCAGGCCCAAAACGCGCAACAGACTACCTTTACCCGCCGGTCGAGCCTTTCGACCAGCGCGTGATGGATATGGGCGACGGCCACCGCATCTATGTGGAGCAGTGCGGCAACCCACAAGGGGTGCCCGTTCTGGTGCTGCACGGCGGCCCGGGTGGCGGCTGCAGCCCGGCAATGCGGCGGTATTTTGACCCGGCGCATTACCGTGTGGTGCTGTTTGATCAACGCGGCTGCGGCAGGTCGCGCCCGCACGCCAGTGTCGAGAACAACACGACATGGCATTTGGTCTCTGACATCGAGGTGATTCGCCAAGCGCTTGGGATTGAACGCTTTATCCTGTTTGGTGGCAGCTGGGGCGCTGCTTTGGCGCTGATCTATGCAATCACCCATCCCGATCGGGTCGCCCATCTGGTGCTGCGCGGCATCTTCCTGATGACGCGGGGAGAGTTGAACTGGTTCTACGGCGGTGGGGCAGGGGCGTTTTACCCCGACCTTTGGGCGCGTTTCGTCGCGCCGATCCCACCCGAGGAGCGCGTCGACATGATCGGCGCCTATCACCGCAGGCTCTTCTCGGGCGACCTGTCCGAAGAGATCCGGCTGGGCCGCGTCTGGTCAAACTGGGAGAATGCCCTGGCCTCGGTCGCCCCCGACGGCCCCTTGGGCGAGGGGCCCGCCGACTACGCCCGCGCCTTCGCCCGGCTGGAGAACCATTACTTCCAGAATGCTGGTTTCCTGGAGCATGACGGTTGGATTCTCAAGCAACGTCAAAGGATTGAGGGGATCGGGGCCACCCTTGTGCAAGGACGCTTCGACATGATCTGCCCGCCCGCCGCCGCGTGGCGACTGGCGCAAGGCTGGGCGAAATGCGAGCTGCGATTGATCTCGCTGGCCGGTCACGCCCTGTCCGAACCCGGAATTTCCGAGGCCTTGGTCTCGGTGATGAACGGCCTGCGCACGATCCGGTTCTAAGCGGTCCAGACCCGTTTGCCGGCGCTGAACACCTGCTCGACCCGGCAGGCATCGGCCGAGGCGGCCAACCCGGCAGGATCGCCAGACAGCAGCACCAGATCCGCCGCCATTCCCACCGCAATCCGCCCTTGCCGCCCCTCGGCGAAGCAGGCATGGGCGCCAGCGGTCGAATAGGCCTCCAGCGCCTCTGCCACCGTCAAGCGCTGGTCCGGCCCATTCTTGGCCCACGGCCTGCGGGACAAGGCGCAATGCAGCGCATGCAGCGGCGACAGGGGCGAGACCGGCCAATCCGTCCCAAAAGCCAACGGCACCCCAAGGTCCTTGATCGTCCGCCAGGGAAAGGTATCCGCCCAGCGGTCCGGCGACATGATCGAGATTGTCGGCTCCAGCGGCAGGCCAGCCAGACCCGGCGGGTGTACGGGCTGCATCGACGCGACCACGCCCAAAGCCTTGAGGCGGGGCAGGTCGCTGGGGTGGATCATGTCGATATGCTCGATCCGGTGGCGGCTGTCGCGCGTGCCATTCACGGTGCGGGCGGCTTCAAAGCCATCCAGCGTCGCCCGTACCGCACCGTCGCCCACGGCATGAACGGCAATTTGCAAGGTCCGGGCGTCGGCCGCAATGCAGATCGCGGCAAATTCCTCTGCCGAAAACAGGGGGTTGGCGCGGAAGCCGGGGCGGCCGGGATAGTCGTCGGTGCGAAACGCCGTCCAGGTATCGAAAACGCCGTCCATGAACATCTTGATGCGACCGAAGCTCAACCGGCCGATCGGGGCCGAGGCGGCGCGGTCGAAAAGCGCCTGCCGTCGTTCCGGATCTTGGCCCGGGATCAGGGTCATCGGCAGGCTGACGTAAAGGGGCAGGTCCTTCGCCATCTCTGTCAACAGGTCAGCCAGATACAGGTTGCCATCCATATTGACGACGGACGTGATGCCGTGGCGCAGGCAGTCTTCCATCGCGCGCTGCAGGGTGGCTTTGTCACGGGCGCGCTGGGCCGGGGTGACGGCATCGGGTTCCGCGGCGGTCAGGCCCAAAGTCTCGCGCCCGCCAGAGGGGGCGAGGCGGCGGACACAGTCCATCGCGGCGAATTCCCTAAGCTCGCCCGTGGCTTGGCCATTGGCCATCTCCACCCCTTCCACCTCGGATCCGTTAAGGATCCCGGCCCATTGCAGGGCCGCCGTGTTGGCCCAGGCGCAGTGGAAATCGGTTGCGGTGATGCAAAGCGGGCGATCGGGCAGCAGGGCGTCCAGCGCGTGGCGGTCAGGGCGGGGGCCGCCCAACAGGTCATAGTTGGCCGCATAGGCGCAGATCAGGTCCGCGTCCGGGGTCGCCTTGGCATGGGGCAGCAGTGCAGCACGCAGGGCTTCGGCGCTGTGGACGGCGGAAAGGTTCAACTGCTCCAGCGCCACGCCACCGGGGAAAAGGTGGGCATGGCTTTCGCAGAAGCCGGGCAGGGCCAGAAGCCCGGTATCAGCGTGGGTGGAAGGCAGCAGGCTGGTGATCACGCCATCCCCCAGCGTCAGGTCAAACAGCCCGTCCTGCCCATACAGACGCAGGCCTTGCAGCAGAACAGGCTCTGTCACGGTCTAATCCTCCAGCGCGGTGACTTCGCGGCGGAAGGGCAGGGCGTCGCCCCAGTCCGGCGCGTCTAGTTCCCTTGCATAGCGGTGCCCGGCGAAGGTGGACCACGCGATGGGGGCAGGGGCCGCCGCATCGCCAATGACCTTGACCGAGCGGATGCCAGCATCGGCCCAATCCGCCTCGCGCACCTTAAGGGCTTGATAAAGCTGGTCATCAGAGGTGCGAGAGGTCACCAGAACCACCGCATCGCAGCTGATCCGGCTGCGCGTGTCGGTATAGGTGCAGTTCGCCTCCACCCCGTCCGCATGGATCGCTGCCACGCCGGTGTTGAGCCGGATCGTCACCCCAAGCCCGGCCAGCCGGCGGTGGATGGCGCTTTGCTCCAGCGTGTTGGCGGTCCAGTCGGACACGAAGGCCGAAGGCGTGACCAGCGTCACCTCGCACCCGCTTTGCGCGCAAAGTTCGGCCAGAACACCGCCCATGTAGTAGTGGTCGTCGTCGAAGATCACCACGCGGCCCTTCGGCAACTTGCCCGTCATCAGGTCATCAGGCGTCAAGATCGGCATCGCGGTGTCCATCCGCATCGGCACGACGTGTTGCCGCGCCACGCCATCCCGACGCCAAGTTGACCCGGTGGCAACGCAAACATGCTGGAAGCCGAACTGCAAAACATCCTCGGCTGACAAATGAGAGCCTTGATAAAGCTGGACATTGGGTCGCTGCTTCACGTGAAACATCCGGTAATCGACAACCCGGCCCCAAGCCGACAGGCCGGGCAAGGTGCGCTCTCGTGTCACCCGCCCGCCAAACACCTCGCGTGCCTCGGCCACCGCAACGTCATAGCCCCGCAAGGCCGCCGCCCGGGCCGCTTCCAGCCCGGCGGGCCCCGAGCCTATGATGAGCACGCTGTCGCTTTCGCCCTTGGCGGCGATCTTTTCCGGGTGCCAGCCGCGCCGCCATTCCTCCATCCACGTCGGGTTCTGCGTGCAGCGGCCCATGCCCTGCGTCATGTCGCCGGTGATGCAGATGTTGCAGCCGATGCATTCGCGGATGTCCTCGACCCGGCCTTCGTCGATCTTCTTCGGAATGAACGGATCGGCAATCGAGGGCCGTGCGCAGCCAATGAAATCCAGCCGCCCCGACTTGATCATCCGCGCCATCACGTCGGGCGAGGTGAAGCGGCCAACCCCCACCACCGGCTTCGGCGACAGTTCGCGGATCCCCGTTACCCAGGCCTCTTGCGCCGCCTCTTCCTTGAAGCGCGACGGGCCAGAGCAGTCTTCCCACGTCCCCATCGCCAGGTCCCAAAGATCCGGCAGTTCCGCATTCATCGAGATGAAATCGCGCACCTCGGCGTTGGAAAACCCAAGCCGGCCGATGGTTTCATCCAGCGAAACCCGCATGGTCAGCGCCATCGTATCGCCAACCGCATCCCGCATGTCCGCCACCACCTCACGCGCAAAGCGCGAGCGGTTCTCCAGACTGCCGCCGTATTCGTCGGTGCGCTGGTTGGTCGCCCGCGACAGGAAATGCTGGAAAATCCCGAAGCCATGCGCGCCGTAAAGGCAGATCAGGTCAAACCCAGCCAACTTGCTGCGCTTGGCTGCGTTCACGAACCAGCGCCGCAGGTTCTTGATATCACTCTTGTCCATCGCCCGCGCTTGCACCGGATCATTGGTAAAGGTCCGGATCGGCAGGGCAGAAGGCGCCAGCGGCACCTCCTTGGTGTACATGTTCGGGCCGTTGATGCCGGAATAAGCCAGCTGAATCCCCGCCAAGGCGCCATGGGTCTTCATCGCATCGGCCATCTTGGCGATGGAGGGGATATCCTTATCCTCCCACAACCGCAGTTCGATGAACGGCGTGATCTCGGACGTGTGATGCATCTCGGTCTGTTCGGTGAAAATCACCCCCCAGCCGCCCTCGGCCTTGATGCCCCGCATCGCCGCCGCCGCCGAGGGGTCACGGTAGCCACCGCCATTGCAATGGGGCACCTGATAGAAACGGTTCTTTGCGGTCAGCGGCCCGATGGCAAGAGGTTGGAACAGGATGTCATAACGGGGGTCGCGCATCGGTTACACTCGCTGGGTCAGATCGGGCAGGATGGATTGCAGCGTTTCGGTCGCATGGTCGATGAAAGCCCGGATGGTCAGCGCGGCCCGGCTGCCATTGGCGCACAGCAGCCCCATCCGCATCGGCTGCACCGGGCCGCTCAGCGGCACGAAGGCCAGTTCCTTGCCGTCGGGCGCGCGGTTGGTCAGAGGGCGGAAGTTCAGGATCGAATAGCCAAACCCATTCGCCACCAAGGACTGCACCACGGCCATATCCCGGCTTCTCTCGCCGATGCGTGGTTTCACCAAGGCTTTGTCGTAGAACGACAGGAAATAATCCGCCGACAAGGGCAGGTCGAGCAGCACCAGCGGCCAATCTGCCAACTCGGTCACCTGCAGCGACGCGCGCTGGCTCAGCGGGTGATCCAGCGGCAGCATCACAAACGGTGGCAGACGGGTCAGTTCGATGAACTCCAGATCGGCGGGCAAGGCCAGATCATAGGTCAGCGCGACATCCAGCGTTGCATCACGCAGGCCCTCGATCAACCCGGCCTGATGGGTTTCGGTCTGATGAAACTCCACCTCTGGATAGCGGTCGATGAAGCTTCGGCGCAGCTGTGGCACAAGGATCTGCGCGAAGGTCAAAAGGCAGCCGATGTTCAGCCGCCCGCGCACGGTTCCGCGATACTGCGCCGCCAGTTCCATCAGGCGCCCCGCCGCCGAAAGGGCCGTCGCCGCCTCCCGGATGATTTCGCGCCCCGACTGGGTTGGTGACATGCCATGCGCATGCTTGCGCACAAACAAGGGCAGACCAAACTCTGCCTCCAGCTGTGCTATCGCGGTCGAGATCGACGGGGCCGAGACGTTCAGCCCCTCTGCCGCCAAAGTGATTGACCCCGCCTGGCCAACAGCCACGAGGTATTCCAGCTGCCGCAAGGTGAAGCGCAGCGCCACCTATTTCTCGCCCGGAACGCCGTAAGCCGGCGCTGCCCGAGGGTCCAGCGCCCGCGTCTGATACGCCGCCATCTGCGGCTTGTAGACCTGCCACGCGCGGGCGATATGGGCGATCGGGTCGCCTTCCTCCCAATCGCAGCGCAGTTCCGCCAAGGGCCAGGGGTGGACGTCCACAATCAGCAGTCCCGCCGAATGCACTGGCCCCGCCTCACCGCCCAAAGCCAGCGCCGCTTGCATCGCTGTCAGCAACCGGTCGCCCAGATGCCCTTCTGCCGTCTCGAAGGCGGCAACCATGGCAGATGGAATTTCCTTGTTGGCCAGAAGGTTGCCCCCCGCTGCCACGTTCTTCCCCTCGGCTGCGCCCCAGATGCCAAGCGCGTTTTCCCCCGACCAAGTCGCCGTCCGACCCTGCGCATCGACGCACAAAAGCTGGCGATACGCCGGGAATCTCTCGCGCTTCACGGCCTCAGCCACGGCTTGCGGTGCCGAATGACCGGCGGCCAACAGGTCCAGCATCACATCCCCCAAACCGGGATTGGTGATGTTCTGCGTCGCCGCCGCGCCGACCCCGGCCCGTGCATAGGCGCAGCGCGCGGCTACAGCCGGAGAGGAGGACGATATGGCCATGCCGAACTGGCCGGTTTCCGCACAGCGGGCGACAAGAGAGAAGGTCATCTCAGTCCGGGATCACGGCGGTGGCGTCAATCTCCACCAGCCAATCCGGCCGGGCCAGGGCCACAACCGTCAGGCCTGTGCACACGGGATGCACGCCTTTGATGTATTCGCCCATCGTGCGGTAAACCGGCTCGCGGTGGCGCACGTCGGTCAAGTAGACCACCAGCTTGACCAGATGCTCCATCGTGCCACCGGCTTCCTCGATGATCTGCTTGATGTTCTGCATGACCTTGTGGGTCTGTTCGACCGGATCGTGGCTGCCAAGGTTCACCGCCGTGTCAAGATCCTGCGGACAAGCGCCGCGAAACCACACCGTTGTCCCACCCCGTGTCACGACAGCATGGGACAGGTCATTGTCCAGCTTCTGCTCGGGGTAGGTGTCTTTGGTGTTGAAGGGGCGGATGCGCTTGTGGATCATTTGGGTTCCCGAAGGTTGATGACGCCAAAAGCCCGGGCAAACCTCATCCCAGGCAAGACATCGATCGATCTTGCGGCAATCCTTGCTTAATGCCAAGAAAAGAAATTCTCAGCCCTGATTAGGCGTGGGTTATGATCCAATCGGCAATCGCCCGAGGGTCGCCCGGCAGGGGAGCGGCCATTTCTCCGGCAAAAGCCAGAAGATCCGGCAGGTTCAGCCCGTTGACTCCAATCAAGACGGGAATCCCGGTGTCCAGCGCCTGAACGATCAGCGGCACATAGCCGCGGCCCAAGGCCTCCAACTTGCCGAACTTGTTGACGATCAAGGCTTGGGCGCCTTCGGTGCGCTGGGCAACCTCAACCACCGCCTCTTCCAGTGCGCCGCCGTCCAGCCTGCATCCCCGGGCTTGGCGCCCAAGGTTCTGGTTGATCCGGATCACAGGGCCCTTCGGCAAGACCTGCAACTGCATGTCACAGGCCGGATCTTCGGTCTCCAGCGCAAACGTCCCTGACAGCCGCAGACCTGCTGCCTGCAGCAACCGCACCGCCGCAGTCAGGCAGGCATCGGTCTGCCCCTTGCCCTGCAAACTGACGTAGCGGATGTTCAAGCCCGCTTCCCAACCACGGCGACACCCAGCGTTTCCAGCACTTTGGCTTCGATCTGCGGCGCCTCCATCCCGGCAACGCGGTACATCGCCTCAGGCGAGGCTTGGTCGATGAACGTGTCGGGCAAGACCATGCTGCGAAATTTCAGGCCCTTGTCGAAGATGCCCTCCTCGGCCAGCAGATGCGCCACATGGGATGCGAAACCGCCGATGGCGCCCTCTTCAATGGTGATCAGGGCTTCGTGCGTGCGGGCAAGTTCAAGGATCAGGTCGCGGTCCAGTGGTTTGGCAAACCGGGCATCGGCCACCGTGGGCGGCAGACCACGAACGGTGAGGCTTTCGGCCGCTTTCAGCACTTCGGACAGGTGGGTGCCGAAAGACAGAAGCGCAACCCTTGCACCCTTACGCAGAATGCGGCCCTTGCCGATTTCAAGCGGCACACCTTTGGCCGGCATCTCGACGCCAACACCTTCGCCACGGGGGTAGCGGAAGGCGATGGGGCCGTCGTTGTGGGCGGCGGCGGTGGCGACCATGTGGACCAGTTCGGCTTCATCGGCGGCGGCCATGACCACGAAACCGGGAAGGTTTGCCAGAAAGGCCGTATCGAAGGCGCCCGCATGCGTGGCGCCGTCCGCCCCAACCAAGCCAGCCCGGTCGATGGCAAAGCGGACCGGCAGGCGCTGGATGGCAACGTCATGCACAACCTGATCATAGCCGCGCTGCAGGAAAGTCGAATAGATCGCGCAGAAGGGCTTCATTCCCCCCGCTGCCAGCCCGGCAGAGAAGGTGACGGCGTGCTGTTCGGCAATGCCCACATCGAACATCCGCTTGGGGAAGCGCGCGCCGAACAGGTCCAGACCGGTGCCATCAGGCATCGCGGCGGTAATGGCGACAATTTTGCTGTCCGTCTCCGCCTCGCGGATCAGCGCTTCTGCGAAGACCTTGGTGTAAGAGGGCGCGTTGGAGGGGGCCTTCTTCTGCTCTCCGGTCACCACATCGAATTTGCCACGGGCGTGGCCCTTGTCGGCGGACAGTTCGGCAGGAGCGTAGCCTTTGCCCTTCTTGGTGATGACATGGATCAGCGTCGGTCCGGTGGCGCGGGCCTTCACGGTGCGCAAGACGGGCAGAAGCTGGTCAAGGTCATGGCCATCAATCGGGCCGATATAGGAAAAGCCCAGTTCTTCGAAGAGGGTGCCGCCGACGGTCATGCCCTTCAGCATCTCTTTCGCGCGGCGGGCCCCTTCCTGAAAAGGCTCTGGCAGCAGGCTGACCATGCCCTTCGCCGCTTGCTTGATCTCTTGAAACGGCGCGCCAGAGTAAAGGCGCGACAAATAGGACGACAGCGCGCCAACCGGCGGGGCGATCGACATCTCGTTGTCGTTCAGGATGACGAACAAGCGCTTCTTCAGGTGGCCGGCGTTGTTCAGCGCCTCAAACGCCATGCCAGCAGACATGGAGCCGTCGCCGATCACAGCAATTGCATCGCCCGGGTCGCCGCCAAGGTCTGCCGCCAAGGCGAACCCCAAAGCCGCCGAAATGGAGGTGGAGGAATGCGCGGCCCCAAATGGGTCATAGGGCGACTCGCTGCGTTTGGTAAATCCGGACAGGCCGCCTTCCGTGCGCAGTGTGCGGATGCGGTCGCGGCGCCCGGTCAGGATCTTGTGCGGATAGCATTGGTGGCCGACATCCCAGATCAGCTTGTCGCGCGGCGTGTCGAACACCGCATGCAGCGCCACGGTCAGTTCCACCACACCAAGGCCCGCGCCAAGGTGACCACCCGTGACCGACACCGACGAAATCGTCTCGGCCCGCAGTTCGTTGGCCAAAAGGTGCAGTTCCCGATCCGTCAGGGATTTCAGATCAGCCGGAACGCTGACACGGTCAAGGGTCGGGGTGATGGGGCGGTCAGCCATACTATCCTCAGCTTTCGCGCGCGATCACGAAGCGCGCCGCCGCGATTAAGGTCGCGGCCTTGTCGCCATAGGGGGAAAGATGCGCCTCGGCTTCCTCAATCAGGGATTTAGCCCGCGCCTCGGCACCTTCCAGCCCAAGCAAGGAGACGAAGGTGGCCTTTCCCGCCTCGGCATCCTTGCCCAAGCGTTTACCAGCTTTCGCCGGATCGCCGGCCACATCCAGAATGTCATCGGCGATCTGGAAGGCCAGACCCAGAGCCCGCGCATAGGCGTCCAGCGGCTTGGGGTCTGCCCCCGCGATGATCGCCCCGGCTTGCGCCGAGAAGCGGATCAACGCACCGGTCTTCCCGGCTTGCAGATGCGTGATCTGGTCCAGGGTCAGGGGCAAAGGCGCAATTTCGGCAGCCATGTCCAGCGCTTGCCCCAACACCATCCCTGCGGCACCCGAGGCTTTCGCCAGCCCCTGAACCAGACCCATCCGCACCTCGGCAGAGCCCAAAGCCGGATCGCAGAGCAGTTCAAAGGCCAGCGTTTGCAGGGCATCCCCGGCCAGAACAGCGGTCGCCTCGTTCCATTTCCGGTGAACGGTGGGCTGGCCTCGGCGCAAGTCGTCATCGTCCATGCAGGGCAGGTCGTCATGGATCAAGGAATAGGCATGCAACGCCTCGATCGCGGCGGCCGCACTCAGCGCGCGGTCGCCGACGCCATGCAGACGGGCGCTTTCCAGCACCAGAAACCCGCGCAGGCGTTTGCCGCCGTTCAAGGCGTAGCGCATGGCATGGATGACTGGCTCATCCGCCTTGTCGGCAAGCGCTGCCGTCAACCGTGCCTGAATGGTCAGGGCGTCGGTGGCAAGAATGTCAGGAAAGCTCACAGCCCCTCCACCGCCGTGGTGCCTGTGGCCTTGCCTTCGGCGGCGCGGATCAGTTCAACCTTTTCCTCGGCATCCTTCAGCTTGTTCGCGCAATGTGACTTCAGCGCCGCCCCACGTTCGTAAAGCTTGATGGATTGCTCCAACGCCACATCGCCACGCTCCAACTGGGTGACGACTTTTTCCAGTTCGGCCATGGCCTCTTCAAAGGTAAGTTCCGCAACAGTTTTCTCTGTCAAAGGCCACGCTCCTGCAAGACACCCACATGTGCCGCGACCGAGGCCGTCAGCGCGTCAAGATCATATCCCCCTTCCAGACAGGATACCACCCGGCCCTTGGCGTGACGATCGGCCAGATCGCAGAGACGATGAGTCAACCAGGCGAAATCCGCCTCGTGCCAGTTCAATTGGGCGAGCGGATCATCAGCATGGGCATCAAAGCCAGCCGAAATCAGGATCAGTTCGGGTTTCCACGCCTCCAACGCCGGGAAAACTTCGGCCTCATAGGCCGCGCGCATCACTTTGCCGTCCGAGTTCGGGGCGAGGGGCAGGTTGAGGATCTGGCCGTGCGCCCCTGTCTCGCTGCGTTCGCCCGTACCGGGCCAAAGCGGCATTTGCTGGCTTGTGATGAACAGCGCACGCGGTTCGTTCCACAACAGATCTTGTGTGCCATTGCCGTGATGGACATCGAAATCCACAACTGCGACGCGGGTCAGACCGTGGTGATCCAACGCGCGCTTGGCTGCAATGGCGACGGTGCCGAACAGGCAGAATCCCATCGGCGTTGCGGTTTCAGCGTGGTGGCCGGGCGGGCGCGCCAGAACGAAGGCATTTCTTGCCTCACCCGCCAACACGGCATCCACCGCCGCACAGGCGCCGCCGACCGCACGCAAGGCTGCCTCGAAAGAACCCGGTGACATCCAGGTGTCCGGGTCAAGCTGCGCAGTGCCGGACTGCGGTTCGGCGCGGCGGATCCTGTCGATATAGGCCAGCGGGTGGCAGCGCAGCAGGTCATCCTCCGCTGCCATGGTCGAGTCCCGTCGCGTCAGGGTCAGGCCGGCAAGACCCTTCTCGACCGCGGTCACACGCTCGATCCGTTCAGGATGGCCGGGCGGCGTGCGGTGGCGGCTTGCGGTCGCGTGGGCGTAAAGCAGTGTCATGACATCTCCCCTTTGGGGCGATCAAAGGGGATTATGCGGGCCATGGCAATATGGATGCCTCAGGCGACGCATCCTCGGGCGGCCACATCTGCCGCGCGGACCACCACGCCGGCACGGTGGAAGATCACCTGATCCGTCAGGTTGCTGACCGGACAGGCATGGTTCGGGATGATCTGAACCTTCTCGCCGATGTTCGGCCGAGTGGGGCTGTCGCGCAGGTCAAGATGGCCATGCTCTTCGCTCAACCCCGTGATGTGGGCATGGGGGTACGCGGGCAACATGCCATAGCCCTGCAGCCCCAGCAGGTCCGAGGTCAAGCTTTTGGACCCGGCATCCAGAATGGCACGGTCAGCGGTTGGACGGCTGACAACCGTGCTCAACACGGTCAGCGCGCAATCCGAGACGGAACAGGCGCCACGGCTGACCAGCGACCTATCATTGTAGATGTAGGTCCCGGCACGATACTCGGTGATGCAGGGGGCCAGGCCGGCTTTTGCAAGCGTTGGGGTCCCACCGCTGGAGATCACCTCACAGGGTCCGACGTCCGGCAGACACAGGTCGCGGGCGGCGGTCAGGAACGCTTCGACCCGCATTTCGTCATCCGGCTTGGGGTAGGTCATCAGACCGCCAAACCGCAAGGCTTTGGCATCGGCGATCACGCGCGCCAGATCGCGGGCAGCTTCTGGGCTTTGGACGCCACAGCGCCCCATGCCGGTGTCACACTCGACCAGAACGCGCAGCGGCGTTGCAAGGCCTGCCATCCCGGTCGAAAGCGCGGCCACCACCTCAGCGTTGTCGGCCACTACGGCAAGTTGCCCTCGTTCGGCCAAGACCCGGGCGCGCGCGATCTTTTCGGCGGACAGCAGATTGTAGCACAGAAGGATGTCGCCAAAATCCTCAGCCGCGAAAACTTCGGTTTCCGAGATCTTCTGACAGGCAATTCCAATCGCACCGGCCTGCAGTTGCAACCGGGCCAGAAAGGGGATCTTGTGGGTCTTGATATGCGGTCGGAACCCTTTGCCCAAACCGTCAAACAGGCGCTGAGCGCGCGCGATGTTGGCCTCGACCACATCAAGATCGACAAGAACCGCTGGCGTTTCCACTTCCTCGATCCGCATGACTCTCTCCGCAGGGGCTATTCCGCCAACGTTGCAAGTGGCGTCGCCGGAAGCAAGCCTTCAGGGACTAAAACATGACGACGGAACCAGGTTGAGGCTGCGGGCGGGGTGGCGGCACCTCGTTCAACTCGACCTCATCGTTCTGGACGAACAGCAGCTTGGCCTGACCGGTGGTGGGACGGAAGATGACACGTCTGGCCAAGGTCCCACCCACGCTTTCCGAGGCACTGGGGATCCCTTCGTTGTTCAGGAAGCTGTGTGCAAAGGCGGCGTTTTGTCGCCCGATGTCGGTCAGCGTGGACGACATGCGCGCACCCCCGAACAGCTTTGCCTGCAGCCGTGGCTTAGCTGCGCCGGATTTCAACAACTCATTGATGAGCTTTTCCATCGCGTTGACGCCAAAGCGGATATGACCGGATTCGGTTCCGCGTCCGGCCGGCAGCAGGAAATGATTCATCCCGCCAATCGCGGCAACCGGATCAAACAGGCACACCGAAATGCATGAACCCAGAACCGTCGACATCGTCACTTCCGGGTGCGCAGAGACGTAATACGTTCCTTGCACGACGTAGACCAACTTTGCTTCAGTAATGACCGTCAAGATGCCACCCGTCCTTCTTCTGAACTTTGCGCACAGGCCCGCAAGATGGCCCCGGCGATCTCACCCAACGGCAACTGCTGTCGCACGGCACCAATCTCCCAAGCGGCGCGGGGCATACCGTAGACGACGCTGGAACTTTCATCTTGGCCGAGTGTCACCGCACCGGCGTTTCGCAAGGCCAACAGCCCGTCCGCCCCGTCCCGGCCCATGCCGGTCAAGAGCGCGGCCACCACATTGGCGGCTGCCGGAACCGCAGAACGGAACAAGGCGTCCACCGATGGCAGGTGCCCCGAAACAAGCGCTCCGGGTTCGACGGCAATCCGGTAAGGCTTGTTTGACTTGAGCCGCATATGGCCGGGGCACCCGGCGGCGACACAGACATGCCCGGGCCTCAGCTCCATCCCGTCCTGAGCGGCTTCAACTGTCAGGGCACAGCGGCGGTCCAGAAGGCGGATCAGGCTGTCGCTGAACCCTTGCCCCGTGTGTTGCACCACGGCAATCGGCGGGCAATTCGCGGGCATTGCGGATAGCACCGCCAGTAAAGCATCGACCCCACCGGTTGACGCGCCCAGCAGGATCACTTTGCCTGGCCTTATCGGGGCAGAGGCACGGATTGGCTGCGTTACCGGCGATGGACGCGGTTGTTGCGTTTGACGCATCGCCGCCAAAATCTGGGCGCGGATGGTTTCGGGGGTCTGTGCCGTGTCAAGCGCGGGAAAGTCCCCGGCCGGCTCTGCGGTTGGCTTCACCGATGGCGCCGGCCCGTGCAATCCATGATGAACCACGGGTATCCAACGGGCTTGTAGAGCCCGAAACAGGGATCGCATCAGGCTGAACTCTGGCAGAAGCGTGAGTTCGCGTGACACCAGAACAACATCCGGTTCCAAGGCTTCGGCTGCAGTGTACGTCGCGGGCAAGTCGGAGGCCTGGCTGATGACCTGAAATCCGGGTGCCCCGTCGAGGGCTTTGACCAGCTTCATCCGCATCGCGGGATTTCCGCCAGCCACAATGACCGTCATGTCGGGCACAGTATTCACCTCATGAAATGGGGAGGGCTTGTCGAAGCCCGGCTTGTGTCACCTGCGTTAGAAATCTTGCCACTTTCCTTTCGCAGAGGCGACCTGAGAACGGGCTGCGACGCCATCCTGCGCTCCCTCGCCCTTTGATGCGACCTTGGCTTCCGTGAGCGGGCCGGCCTTCAGCTCCGTAGCGCGACTGGGCCGCTGTTTCGCGGCAAGGTGAATGACCGAAGGGGCGGCACCGGGCTTGGCCGCGATTGATAGGTTGCGCAACTGGAATTGAGCGACCAATTCGGTCAAGCCCGCGGCTTCCTGGCTCATCGACTGGCTGGCAGCGGTTGATTCTTCAACCATCGCGGCATTCTGTTGTGTCACTTGATCCAATTGGGAAACGCCGAGATTGATTTCTGCCAAACCCGTGGATTGTTCCGAAGCTGCAGAGGCTATGTTCGACACCAAATTCGAAATATGCCCGACCCGGTTGACGATATTGGCAAGAGCGTCGCCAGCCCGCCCAACCTGTTCGACCCCACGTCCGACGTGTTGTGTCGAGGCGCTGATCAGCGATTTGATCTCTTTGGCTGCGGCGGAAGATCTCTGTGCAAGCGCGCGCACTTCCGATGCCACAACGGCAAAGCCCTTGCCAGCATCCCCGGCGCGAGCAGCCTCGACCCCGGCATTCAGCGCCAGCAGGTTGGTCTGGAAGGCAATATCGTCAATCACACCGATGATCTGCGAAATCTGATCCGAGGAACGTTCGATCTCTGTCATCGCGCTGACGGCCCCTTGAACCACCTTGCCGCTTTCCTCAGCCTCGTTGCGGGCCGACCTCACGATGCTTTCGACCTCTTTCGCTCCTTCCGCTGCAGATCGGATCGATGCCGTGAGTTCGTCCAGTGCGGCTGCGGTTTGTTCCAGGGTTGCCGCCTGTGTCTCGGTCCGGGTCGAGAGATCTTCGGAAGACTGGCTGATTTCCCGCGCGCGCGACCGGATGCTTTCGGAGGTCTCTACCACCATCGAAATCGTCTCGGACAGGCGTTCAACAGTCTGATTGAAGTCCTGGCGAAGGGATTCGTGGTTCCCGAATTCGGCAGTGATGGTTTGGGTCAGATTGCCGGAGGACAGTTCGCGCAAACCGACACTCAGCGATTCGACGATGCGCCGCTGCGCCTCGGCCTGCTGGTGGCGTTCTCTTTCGAGACCCGCTGCGAGGCCCAGCTTCTCTCGCAGGGCGTCGAGTGATTTTGCGATATCGCCAACCTCGTCATTGCGGTCGGCGTCTTCGATCGTTGCGGTCAGATCTCCTTCTGCAATGGTCCGAATTGCGCCGGAAACCCGTACGATCGGTTTGATCAGCCCGCGTGCAATCACAACGCCCAGCAGCGCCGCGATGGCCGAGGCGACCAATGTGCCGATCACCAGAAGTTTCACGGACTGCCCAACCTCGGCATAGGCTTCGCGGTCGTCAATCTCGACGACGGCGTTCCAGTCAAGTCCGGGAATGTCGAGGTGGGTCAATAGCGCTGTGCCGATAGATCCGTCGCTGAGTTTCACGTGATCGTGAATTGCGAATTCCTTTTCGTTGGGTACGCCAAGCCCGGCCAGGCCCGGCAGGGCGTCCAGAATGTGGAAACCTGGCTGAAAGCGGGAGGCTGTTCGGGCCAGCCCATCCGAGCCGAGGATCAGCATTTCTCCGGTTTCGCCAAGATTGCTGTTGGAATCAATCGCGGCGTTCAAGAGCCCATCCGCCATCTGAATGGCCATGACCCCGATGACGGCACCCTTGTCATCAAGAATGGCCCGGGCCGCAAATGCTGCGGGGGCGCCTGCCGAAGGGCCATAAGGCGAAAAATCTGAAAAGTGAACGCCGCCAGTGCCATCTGCTTTCGCCTGATTGAAGGCTTGCGCCAAGGGCCCATCCTTTTCGGTTCCCGTCGTCAGATTGCTGGCGAAATCGGTTTCCTTCATGACGGTGTAGATCACGTTGCCATCCAGATCGATCAGGAAGAAGTCGTAGTAGCCGTGCAGCTCTGTCCAGCGACGGAACGCGGGGTGATATTCAGCGTGTTGCTGGTTGTAGGTATTGTCGGCATCGGGACGGTCAAAATCCTTGCGATGCCCCAAGGGTTTCGGGTTGTTTGTGATATACGCTGCAACAAGCGTGCCCGACGGATCGACCGCGTTCGACTTCCATCCCATTGAGAGGCGCCGGTAGCCGGCCAGAACCGTGGGACTGCTGGACATGTCCAGGATGTCGCGCGTCAGTTCCGAATAGAAGTTTTCGGCGGCACCCTTGCCCTCTTTGCCAAGGCTGGTGACCTTGGCCTCCAGATTGCCACGGGCGAGATCCGAGATTTGAATGTAGCCGATACAGCCGACCATGATGGCCACGATCAGGCCGATGCCCACCACAATAGCCGGCAGCTTGGCTTTCAGGGGAATGGATCCGAATTTCAACATGATGTCCCTCTAGGTTCGATCCTTCGGCCGGATCGATGCCACAGTCCTCGCGGGCATCGTAACGGTCGGGCACTTAAGGCCGGTTTAACGAGCTTGGATTCCGGCGTAATCTTGGCCCCACGCTGCCCGCCAGGTATCTGTCCAGAAATGCGCGGTCAAAAAAGCAATGGCTCGGAGCGTGTCTCACTGTCCTTGGGCAAGTGGTATCCGTGCAGTCGTTGACGCAGATCGGCCAAGCGCAACCGGGTCATGGCTGCCTCTGGCGACAGGGATCCGCGGGCGTGTTTTTTTGCCTCCTCTGCCAGGTCTTCCAACCAGAACGACAGATCTTCCAGGGTTTGGCTCAGCAGGTCGATCTTTTGCAGCGAGATCACATTGGCTCGGAAGCTCGCCGATGAGACGGCGCCGTCCCCGCTGTGGGGCGCCTTGGCCAGAAGCGGCGCAATGCTGTCTTCGATCTGCAGCAGCAGATGCGCGCTGTCGGCCAAAATAGCGGCCGTCCGCTCCAGAAGGGGTGGCAAGGTTTCCTTCATCTTTCGCCCCAATTACAGCGGACCGACGACGCGCTCGATCGAGGCTTTCATCGTGGCTGTGGTGAAGGGCTTGCGGATCAGGTTGTTCAGACCCAACTCCTGTCCGATTCTGAGCAATTCCGGAGTGGGCTGGCCCGTGATAAGAATGAAGCCGATGCGGGCTGTCGTCTTGGTGTTGCGCAATGCGTGTAGCAATTCCAAACCGTTCATGCCGGGCATGTTCATGTCGCAAAGAACCAGATGCACGGGAGACGCAACCAGTTTTCCCAGCGCGGCCTTTCCATCGTTTTCGGTCTGATATTTCGTGATGCCAAGCTCCTCCAGCGACTGGGTAATCAGCGCCCGACTGACGGACATGTCATCAATAACCATGATGCGAATTGTGTCGCGCAGGCTCATTTATCATGTCCTTCCAGTCGGTTGGGAGAGGTCGAATAGGTCGCGGGCGACGCGTGGTGGGATCCGGTCGTCCTGATGGCTGCGCCAGCCGCAAATCGTTGATAGGCCGTGACACCCACTGTCCGAAACATCTGCTCGGCGGTGCCCGCGACGCGCTCTGAATGGCCGATGCACAGAAACCCATCCGGCGAAATCAGGTCGCCAAAGCGTGCCCAAAGGCGGGCCTGCGTTGGTTTGTCGAAATAAATTGCGACGTTGCGACAAAAGATCACCTGAAAGGGCCCCGAAATCGGCCAATTCTCAATCAGGTTCAGGCGGCCGAAGGTGATCAGTTGACGTGCGGCTGCGGCAATCGTGAAACCACCGCCCTGCGTCGGTTCGATGTATTTGCGCATCGTCTCGGGAATGGCTTTGCGCTCTTCCTCGGGGTAACGCCCGGCCTCGGCCCTCGCGAGGATCTCGGCATCGACATCGGTTGCAAGGATTCTGAGGTTCAGTTTTGCAGCCTCAGGACACAAGTTCAGCACTGTGAAGGCAATCGAATAGGGCTCTTGCCCAGCGGAACATCCTGCGGACCAGATCCGGACACGCCCCCCTTCCCGCGCACTCTTGATCAATGATGGCAGGGCCACATCGCGCAAAAGCTTGAAATGATGATCTTCCCGGAAGAAGTGCGTCACATTGGTGGTCAGCGCCGACAACATCGCCGATCGCTCGACTTCGCCGTCAGGGCCGGCCAGAAGGCTGCAGTAGTCACGGAACGTGTCGAGACCGAGACTACGCAGACGTTTGAGCAAGCGCGAGTAGACAAGGTCGCGTTTGGCCGAGGTCAGGTGCAGCCCGAAATCACGCATGGCGAGGTCGGCTATGGCCTGGAAATCTGCGTCGGTAAAAGGGATCCGATCGCGCGCGCCGCCAACATCCCGCCCCGGTGGTTCGTCAGAAGAAAGCGCCGTTCTCATGCCACTGCCCGGTTGGATGGGTGCAAGACCGCGCCGAGATCGATCACGCGAGTCATCCCGTTTTCGATTGGGATGACGCCGGTGATGCTTTGCCGGGCCATCTCCGATCGGATGTCGGGCGTTTCCTGAATCTGTTCGCGTGAAACGGACAGAATCTCAGAAACCGCCGCGACCAGTAGGCCGACAGTTTGACCGCCATGCATGGCCACAACGATCACATTGCGCGGGTTCTCGGGGGTCTGACCCAAACCGAAGCGGGCTGCGAGATCGTAAATCGGGATGACGGAGCCGCGCAGGTTCATGACGCCCAACACTTCATGCGGCGCGTGGGGCAGTGCGGTTACAGGGCTCCATCGCCGGATTTCCCGGACTTGGGTGATTTCGATGCTGAAACTCTGCTCGCCCGCCGAAAAGGTGACAAATTCAACTTCGGATTTAGTCGTGTCTTCAGACATTTGCATAGGCGGTCCTTCCCGCGTTCGAGAGGATGTTGGGCATGGGGTAGTTTGATGCGACCCGGCCCCCGGCGATGGCATCGGGGTCGAGGATCAGGGCAATCCGTCCGTCACCAAGAACTGTGGCCGCGGAAACGCCAGGAACGGAGCCGAAATTGCTTTCCAGACTTTTGATGACGACCTGCCTTTGATCCTGAACGGAATCGACCACCAATGCGCATTCGCCGAGGTTTTCAGACTCCACGAGCAAAAGAAGCGGCGCGTTGAGGGTCCCCGGCGACGGGAACCCCAGACTGCGGGCAACGTCAACAACGGGAATCATGCGGCCCCGGATCGACAAGAGCGTTTCGTCGGTGCCGATTCGGTGCAGATCTGAGGGCAAGGGCCTTATGGTTTCGATGATCGAGGTGATTGGCACGACAAGTGTTTGGCCGCCCACGGTCACAACCATCCCGTCCATCACGGCCAGGGTCAGCGGCAGCATGATGGTGAATTCTGTGCCATGGCCCGGGGTTGTCGCGATCGATATGCGGCCTCCCAGGGCCTGGACGGCTGTCCGCACCACATCCAGTCCGACGCCCCGCCCAGAGAGGTTCGAGATCGTGGCAGCCGTCGAGAAGCCGGCCATGAAAAGCAACTGATCAATCTCGGCGTCGCTCAATTCGGCTTCCGGGGCGATCAGACCCTTGTGTTTGGCAATCTCCAGGATCTTCGGCCGGTTCAGACCCGCGCCGTCATCCTTGACGGTGATGATGACGCTGCCGGATCGGTGCGACGCCGAAAGTCGGATCGTGCCCATCGGCGGTTTGCCTGCCGCCGCCCGCGCTTCCCGACTTTCCAGCCCATGGTCTACGGCATTGCGGATCATATGGGTCAAGGGATCGGCCAAACGTTCGACGACAGTCTTGTCGACTTCGGTGCCTTCGCCCGAAGTCACCAGTTCCGCCAGTTTTCCGGTGGCATCTGCCGCCTCGCGCACGATGCGCGACATGCGTTGGAACAGCGATTTCACCGGCTGGGCGCGGATGGCCATGACGCCTTCCTGAATGTCGCGCGCCAGCAGGCGATAATCCTCGATATGCATGACAAGATCGTCGTCGCGGGTCGTCGTCATGTCCTGCAATCGCTGGGCGATCATCGCCTGATTGATGATCAGTTCCCCCACCGCGTTGATCAGCCTGTCGACACGATCCAGGTCGACCCGCAAAGTCGCCTTGGGAGCCTTCGCGTCAGACCCCTCTTCGCTGCGTTCGGTTCTCGTCTTTGTGGCCGTTGCCGGAACAAGGCTAACCGCCGCTTGCGTGGAAGGCACGGTTGACTGCACCAGCGGCAGGGCCCCCTCGGCGATCGGTCCGGAGTGCACGGCATTCGCGACAGTCTTGGCCTCCAAGTCCTTGGTTGCGTTGGGCGAGGCAATGTTTGTGGTTGATGGAGGACCCATCAGGGGTTTGATGGTCAGATCGCACAGGCCATGGACAAATTCGAACACCTCTTGAACCGAAATTTCGCTTTCATCGGTCCGCAGTTCCACGACCCAACTCAGCTGCGGATCGGCTGGATTGAAGTCGGACCAGGATGCCAGCCGTGACAGATCAATATTCGAAGTCATCTGCCCTAGATCGCCAAGGGCTGCGAAGAGCAAAGCGGGTTCATGGCCATTGGTGAACAGCGCCGCATGGGGACGAAACTCGATCCGGAAGCCGATTTGGACCTGATCCTTGTCTGGAAGCACCGGTGGCGCAACCTGATCCGACGTGCCCGTGTCGAGGTCGATCGGACCGATGTCCAGGGTCACGGCGTTGAATTCGAAGTTGTCCCAAGCATCGACAGCTTCGATTTCGCCCTCACCCAGACAGGCCTGCAATGCGGTCAGGAAGCCCTCAGTCACCTCTTTGGGGATGGTGCGGCTGCTGCGGGCGGCGTCGACCAGATCGGCGAGGCAGTCGGCAGACCGCATCAGCGTGTGCATGATCTGCGGCGTCAGGGTCAGGGTTTCGGACCGGACGGCATCCATCACGGTCTCAAACGAATGGGCGAAGTTGACCAGATCGGTCAGCTTGAAGGCCCCCGCCCCGCCTTTGATCGAATGAACCGCGCGGAAGACCGAATTGACAGTCTCCTTGTCAAACTCCGCCCCCTGCATCGACTCCAGCCCTTCGGCCAGCGATTCGAGAAGCTCTTCCGTCTCTTCGAAGAACGTGTCGAGGATCGGATTGCTCATTTTAAGCCACCATGCCCGTCACACGGCGGATGACAGAGACCAGCGAGACATCGTCGAATGGCTTGACGATCCAGCCAGTCGCTCCGGCGTCACGGGCGCGGGCTTTCAGCTTGTCACCGCTTTCGGTGGTCAGCACCAGGATCGGCACCTGATTGTCGATGTCACCGTGGCGGATCGCGTCGATCACGCCGTAGCCATCCATGTTGGGCATGTTGATATCGGTGATCACGACATCGGGCCGCACCTCGGCATAGCGCTCCACGCCTTCGATGCCGTCACAAGCCGATTCGAAGTCAAACCCTGCTTCCTCCATGACCGAGCGCAGAAGTTCGCGGATTGTCTTGGAATCGTCGATGGCAAGCACTTTCAGCGTCATTTCAATCCACTCCAGCCAGTTTTTTCAGCGGTCAGCCCCAGACGGATGAAGTCCTGCACCAGTCGGGGCGGCAGGTCGGACACATCAAAGCCCAGATCGCGGGTCTTCCAGGCGCGCGAGGCGGTCAACAGCACCTGCAGCACCCGTGAATCCGGTCGCTTCTGGTGCCGCATCGAGACGCGAACCGGGGCCGCCGTGTTGGCGTTCAGGAAGGACATCAGCGGGTCGGACGGCGCGATGCTCAGCCGGTCCTGCGGTTCAAAAAGTTTCCAGTCATGCGCCATGGGCATCTCTCAGATAAAATCCGCGATTGTTGCATGCGATCGGAGCCCGTCCGTTTCGGGCTTCCCTTGGGATATCGCCGCAGGCTTAAGATTTGGTTTCCCGCAAATGGACTGCGCCCCGTACAGCCTGTCAGGGCTGCCGGGGCGCGGTGTAAACTGGTTAAAAGGCGAAGCGTCGTGTCAGGCGCGGGTCAGTTTCAGGCTTGAAATCTGGAACGGACCAAGGATGTCCGGGGATTCGCCAGGCTCTTCCAACAGGTTCAGGCCACCGGCCTGTTGCCAACCCGAGGGCAGGCGAATCTGTCCCGGGGCCCGTCCGCCCGCGGGTTCATAGACCCTGAGCACAAGCCCATCCCCGGCCTCGGTTGGCTTCAGCGTTGACAGTGCCAGCGCGCCGTCCACCGCGACGGCCTGCCAGACGCCTTCGGTCACCATCGCTGACTTTGCAAACAGCGGCTGGTTCAAGTCCTGCGCCTCGGCCAAGACCCCTCCGTCCAGCCAGTCGCCTGAGAACGGCAGCAGCGCATAAGTGAACGCCTGATACCCCTCATCGGCCAGAAGGTCCGGGAAAACCGGAGACCGCAGCAAGCTGATCCCCAGTTCGTTGCCTTGGGCATGGTGTCCATACTTGCCATCGTTCAGCAGCGCCACGCCGAAGCCGCGTTCCGTCAGAAGGGCAAAGCGATGCGCTGCCACCTCAAACTTGGCCTCGTCGCGCGCGGTGTTGCGGTGTGTAGGCCGCGAGATCACGCCGCAGGCACATTCGAAGAGCGCATTTTCGGCCTTCACGGCCAAGGGGAAGCGGGTCTTAAGCAGCACGCGGCGGTCATGCCATTCCAGTTCGGTGTGGAACTCCAGCCGCGGCGAGTTGGACCACAGGCGGACATGCTGTACGATCTTGCTGGCACCAAAACCGCGCGTGATCCGGATGGCGGCGCGGTGCGGCCCGGTTTCAGCCACCTCGATGTGCGCAGCCAGCAACTCCTGACCTGAGGCTGCATAGTCCTCCTCGATATCCCAAGCGTCAAAGAAGCGTGGCTTGTCGACGTAGGCCCAGATCTGATTGCCGCGCCCTGCCAGACACTCCCGACCCGAGCGTTTGTCGATCACGCTGGACAGGGTGCCATCCGCCGCCAGGGTCACCTTGACAAAGGCATTCTCCAGCCCGGAATCCGACACCACCAATGGCGCCGGAGCCGAAAGGCTCGCCCGCGCTGTCACAGACAGTCCGGCCACCACCTCCGGTGCGCTGAAGACATGACCACCCACCACCGCCTGCCCGCCCGGCAAGGGGTCTGCCGACACCAACCGCAAGGGACGCGGCGTGATATCTGGGTTCACCACGACCACCCCTGCCTCAGTCCCGGCCACGCCCTTCGCCAGAACATCCAGTGCCGAAGTCTGCCGCAGTTTGCCCTTTGCGATAACCTGCGCCAGTTCCGCCTCCGCCACCTCATAGACTTCGCGGATCGAGGAGCCGGGCAGGATATCGTGGAATTCGTTGCGCAGCAGGACTTGCCAATCGGTCTCCAACGAGCCGGGGATCGCGCCCCCTTTCAGCGCCACCATAGAGCCCAGGATCTCTGCCCCAACCAAGGCCTGCTCCGCCTTTCGGTGCAGGAACTTGGTGCGGCCTTGGGTGGTCAGCGTGCCCCGATGGTATTCCAGATAGATTTCACCGACCCATTTCGGCAGCGGGCCCCTGATGCGAGAGGGAATCGAACGGAACCAGTCGGTGACGTTGACATGGGCCTGACGCGGTATCAGCGGAAAGTCCTCCAACTGCCGCGCCCGCAGAATATGCTCTTCGGTCGGGCCGCCGCCGCCGTCGCCGTGGCCGTAGCACAGCAGCGATTCCCCAAGCAGCGCCTTGTCCTGCACATTCGCCCAGGTGCCCAAGGCTGCCCTGGGCCCCAGTTCGGCGTTATAGCCATTGGCCGGGTTCTCGAAGGTGTGCATCGTCACCTCCGACCCATCCAGACCCTGCCAGATAAACAGGTCATGCGGCAGCTTGTGAAGTTCCGACCAGTTGCTCTTGATGGTAAACACGGCCCCCATCCCGGCACCTTTCAGCAACTGCGGAATGACCGGAGAGAAGCCAAAGGTATCGGGCAGCCAGCAGACGGTGGAGCGCTTGTCCTTTCCAAACTGCTTGTCGAAATACCGGATGCCGTACAGCAATTGCCGGATCAGCGACTCCCCGCAGGGCATGCTGGTGTCCGGCTCCACCCACATGCCGCCCAAAGGCTCCCACTGTCCTTTGGCGACCTTCTCGGTGATCGCCTCCAGCAGCGCCGGGTCATCCTTGCCCACGAAGTCATACAGCTGCGCGGTGGAGTGGTTGAAGCGGAACTCCGGGTACTGCTCCATCAACTGATTGACGGTGTGGAACGTCCGCACGCCCTTGCGCCGCGTTTCCACCATCGGCCACAGCCAGGCAAGGTCGATATGCGCATGTCCGGTCAGGGCCATCGCCCCCTCTTTCGGGAAGCGGCTCTGCAAAGCCCGCAACCCCGCACGCAAATGGTCCCGGGCGACACGAACCGAGGCGCGAGCCGCCTCCGGCAAAGGCTCCGCCGCTCCCGCAAAGGCTGGCAGCTTCCAGATCGACAGGGTCTCGGCGGTGGTCGAAATCCGCTTCAGATAGGCCTGTGTCTCGGTCGGCCAGTCCAGCATGTGAAATGCCGCCTCCGCCAGATCCATCACGGGTGCACAAACGGCATGCGGGTCGTTGTGATCTGGATGCGGGCGGCGTGGGAACCATTCCGGGACCGGCCAGCCCTCGACCTCGTGGCCGCCCAAGACGCGCACCATCTCCACCACCTGCCGCAGCATCAGGATCAGGTCTGCCAGATCCTGCTCAACCCAGACCAGTTCCGTCCGACCGAGAGCGGCTTCCCGGTTCGGCACGCCCTGCTCCAGCCGCGCCACGCAATCTGCCTCGATCCGAAAGCGCCGTTCAGGTATCCGGAAATCCTGATGCGGCGGGTTCAATCCGAAGGAATTCACCTTGTCCCCGATCAGCCGCACCAATCCCTCGCCGCCCAGCCACAGATGCAGCTTCACGTCTTGCAAGGGCCAATGCGCCGGCACCTCTACCGCCTCATGCGCAAAGGCCAGCGGAGCCCCCTCGTCCTGCCATGGCGTCCCCTTGGAAATCGCCGCCCCCTGCAGCGTCCAGCGGTCCAGCACCACCACCTCCCGGGCCAGCCATTGCTGCAGTTCGTCGAGCCGCTTGTTCATCCGGCGCAGACGCATTTCCAGGTTCAGATAGCTTGGCATTATGTCCTCGGGGCTTGCGGTTCCGCGCCAGACAATGCTGCGCAGACAGCCTCAAGTCCAGCGTGCCGTGGGCCCAGGCCTTGCCATCCTCGCCGTGCGAATATCCCGCAGCAGGTCATGAGGCTGTGAAACCCTCCGGTGCGAGATCGGCGTGCGCCGTCAATCGGGCTGCAGCATATACCCTTCGCCGCGCACGGTTTGCAGATAGCGCGGCTGGCGCGGGTCATCTTCGATCTTGCGGCGCAGGCGGGTGATCTGCACGTCGACGGCGCGTTCCTGCCCAACGCCTGGCTCACGCGGCAGATCACCCGTCAGACGTTCGCGCGGCACGGCCACGCCGGGCGCTGCCGCGAAAATCCGCATCAGTTGCGCTTCGGTGGCGGTCAGGCGGATCAAATCGCTGCCGCGCCACAGTTCTCCCCGATCCAGATCATAGCGGACGGCACCCAGCTGCAAGTGCTTTGGCGCGACCTCGACCGGCCGGCTTTGCGGGATACGGCGCAGGATGGCGTTGATGCGCAGCAAAAGTTCCTTGGGTTCGAAGGGCTTGACCAGATAGTCATCCGCCCCCGCTTCCAGGCCTTCGATCCGGTTGGAGGCTTCACCGCGGGCGGTCAGCAACAGAACCGGCACCGCCAGACGCCTGCGCAGGTTGCGGGTAAAGCTGATGCCATCTTCACCGGGCATCATCACGTCCAGCACCAGAAGGTCGAATTCCAGCCCGGCCATCAGGCGGCGGGCCTGATCAGCGTTGCGGGCGGTGGTGACCAGAAAACCACTGCGGATCAGGAATTTCTGCAACAGGCCCCGGATACGCTCGTCATCATCGACCACCAGCAGGTGCGCCTGATTTTCCGTCATGGCGTATCCTCGCGCAGGCCAAGGTATTGCCGGCGCATCTCGGGGTCCATCATGGCTTCCAGAACCGTGCGGAAGCCCTGCACCGCCTGCGGTCCTGCCGCGCGGTACGCCGCTCGCATACGGGCCCGTTGCGCGTCCGACAACGCGCGCTCCAGCGTCTGACCCTTTTCGGTCAGGTGCAGGCGGCGTTCGCGCTTGTCGGTCTTGCCCACCCGCGCCTCAACCAGCCCGTCATCGAAAAGGGTCCGCAGCACGCGGTTGAGGCTTTGTTTGGTCACGCCCAAAAGGGTCAGCAGGTTCGAGACCGTCATCCCCGGCGAGCGGTTGATGAAATGGATCGCCCGATGATGGGCGCGGCCATAGTCCATCCCCTCCAGAATCCGGTCCGGATCGGCCGTGAATCCGCGGTAGGCGAAGAACATCGCCTCGATGCCTTTGCGCAACTGTTCATCCGTCAGGAAAAGCAGGCCTTCGCTGCCCGAAGCATTTTCTGCCATGGCGTCCTCCCTGCCCTGAATTTACGTCAGCCCTGTTGCCGTTCCAAGCTGCAAATTCAGCAAGCGTCGCCGCACCGCTGTGCGGGTTCCCAGACAGCGGCACGTAGTGCCCGTTGGTTGCGCAAACTACGTCAGCCTTGTTGACATTCTCGGACACAAGCGGTATCCCGGCGTCGATTTCGCGCAACATTATGTCCGAAGTGGACCTAACAGGCGCAACATTCGCAAAGCGGGAGGCCATGATGGCAGGATATGACGATCGCGACGGTTTCATCTGGATGGACGGCAAGCTGGTGGAGTGGCGCGATGCCAAGGTCCACATCCTGACGCACGCGCTGCACTATGCTTCGGCGGTGTTCGAGGGCGAGCGTTGCTACAACGGCAAGATCTTCAAATCGACCGAGCATTCCGAGCGGCTTTTGCTGTCGGGCCAACTGCTTGATATGCCAATCCCTTACACCGCCGCAGAGATCGACGCCGCAAAGGCCGCGACGCTGGCCGCCAATGGCCTGACCGACGCCTATGTCCGCGCCATCGCCTTCCGGGGGGCTGGCGAAGAGATGGGCGTTGCGGCTTCGGCCAACCCGGTACGGCTGGCCATCGCCTGCTGGACCTGGGGCGCCTACTATGGCGACGCCAAGATGAAGGGCGCCAAGCTGGACATCTCCAAGTGGAAACGGCCCTCGCCAGAAACGATTCCCTCGGCCGCCAAGGCGTCGGGCCTGTACATGATCTGCACCATGTCCAAGCACGCCGCGATGGCCAAGGGCTGCTCGGATGCGATGATGTACGACTACCGCGGCTATGTGGCCGAGGCGACCGGGGCGAACATCTTCTTCGTTAAGAACGGCGAAGTGCATACCCCCAAGGCCGACGCCTTCCTGAACGGCATCACCCGGCAGACCGTGATCGGCATGCTGAAAGACATGCAGATCGTCGTGCATGAACGCCACATTCTGCCCGAGGAACTTTCCAGCTTCGAACAATGCTGGCTGACCGGCACCGCCGCCGAAGTGACCCCGGTGGGCCAAATCGGCGACCATATGTTTGAGGTCGGTGACCTGACCAAGCGCGTCGCAATGGAATACGAGCGCCTCGTCCGGGCGTAACGGGCTCACGTAGGGTGGGGTTACAACCCCACCCTACCTACGGCCGCCGCAGTGCGGCTAAATTTTAGTAAAAATTTCGCTTTCGGATCAGGCTCTCTCGCTGCTACCAATGCCGCAACTGAGGGAGGAACTCATGACCATTCGTTGGGGGATCATCGGCCCGGGTGCCATTGCGCACAACTATGCCGACGGCTTGGCTCAATCGACATCGGGCAAACTGGTGGCCATCGCGGGCCGCGATGCGGCGCGGCGCGATGCCTTTGGCGACGCTTATGCCATTCCGGCGGACAAGCGCCATGCCTCCTATGCCGCAATTCTGGCGGATGCGGATGTTGACGCGATCTACATCTCCACCCCGCACCCGTGGCACGCAGAACTCTCCATCGCAGCCCTGCGCGCTGGCAAGCATGTGCTTTGCGAAAAGCCCGCGGGCATGAACTCGGCCGAGGTCATCGCCGTGACAGAAGTGGCAGCTCAGGAAGGCCGCTTTTTCATGGAAGCCTTCATGTACCGCTGCCATCCCCAAATCGCCCGCGTGCTGGAGATCATCGCCTCGGGGGAAATCGGCACGCCGCAGCACATCCGCACCCAATTCGGCTTCAACGCGCCCTACAAGCCCGGCTCTCGGCTGTACGAAATGGCCTTGGGCGGCGGCGGGATTTTGGATGTCGGCGGTTATCCGGCCTCTCTGGCCCGACTGATCGCGGGGGCGGCCATTGGGGCGCCGTTTGCCAATCCGACTTCGGTGAAGGCCGTGGGCACCTTGGCGGAAACTGGCGTCGATGCGGTGGCGCATGGGCTCTTGGCCTTCGCTTCGGGCTTCACCGCGGAAATCGCGGTTGCGGTGGCGCGCAACATGGACAACAGGGCGATCATCACGGGGCCCAACGGCCAGATCGTGATTGACGACCCTTGGGTCCCTGGCCGCAACGCTGGCCCCTCAGACGCCACCATCCACATCACCGTCGGCAAGGACACCCGCACCGAGGTTTTGCGCGACCCCCGCATGCTGTTTGCGTTCGAGGCGGAATATGTCTCGAAAACCATCGCCTCCGGTGCGCTGCAAGCCTCTGGCCCCGCTCCGAGCCATGCCGACTCTATTGGCAACAACGAAACCTTGGACAAATGGCGGGCTGAGATCGGTTACAAGACCTTCGCCGAAACGCCCGCCACCAACCGCACTCTGCCCGGCGTTCTTCCGAAAGGCCTGCCGCAGGTGCCAAAGGTCAAGCTTGCAGGCGTGGCACTTCCCGTCTCCAAGCTGATCATCGGCTGTGACAACCGCAACACCGTGGCTGAGGGCGCGATTGTCTGGGACGCTTGGGTGGAAGCCGGCGGCAACGCGTTCGACACCGGCTTCGTCTATGGCGGTGGCCAGCATGAGCGTGTGCTGGGCGAGTGGATTGCGGCCCGCGGTATCGCCAAGGAAGTCGTGGTGATCGCCAAGGGCGCCCACACCCCCTATTGCACCCCGCGCGCCATTGGCACGCAACTGGACATCAGCCTTGAACGCCTCGGCCTGTCCTCGGTTCCGATCTATATCATGCACCGCGACAACCCCGCCGTTCCGGTGGCCGAATTCGTCGATGCCCTGAACGCGCTGAGATCCGCCGGCAAGATTGGGATCTTCGGTGGGTCCAACTGGTCCCCTACCCGCCTGGCCGAGGCGAACGCCTACGCCGCCAAAACCGGTCAAGAGCCGTTCCGCATCCTCAACAACAACCTGTCGCTGGCGATTATGGAAAAGCCGGTCTGGGCCGGCTGCATCACCTCCAACACGCCGGAAACCCTCACCTTCCTCCGCAAGGGCGGCGCGGCGCATCTGTCATGGTCGTCACAAGCCCGTGGCTATTTCCTGCCAGAGGCGCTGCGCAACCGTCTGCCCGCAGATACTGCGCCGGAAACCTGCTTTGGCAGCACGGCCAATGCCGAGCGTCGCAAGCGTGCTGAAACTCTGGCCGCGGAAAAGGGTTTGTCGGCGCACAACATCGCTACGGCTTGGGTTCTCAGCCAAAGCTTCCAGTCGCTGGCCCTGATCGGTCCGCGCTCTCCGGGTGAGATCGTCTCGACTCTGCCAGGCGCAGCACTGACCCTGACAGAGGCCGAAGTGCTTTGGCTCAATCTGGAACGGGACGCCCGCTAACGCGAGTGCCAGGCTTCTTTCTTGGAGCTTGGCCCGATCCGCTTGGGCAGGTCAGGATTGTCTGTCACCGAGGTCCCCTTGGTGGCGGTCGCGTTTGCGGTCATCTTGGTGGCCGCCTTTGCTGCAAGTGGTTTTGCAACGGCAGCGTCTGAAACCGCTGGCGTGGCCGGATCGGTTTGCGCGGTGGCGGGAGGGGTCTGCTCGGCTGGGCCAGAGGTTTGGGCCGCCATCATCTGCTGACCTTTGGCTGCCAAACCGGCCCAATCCACATCCTGTGCGGCCATCATGGCGACCAAGGCCAGCACCGGCAGGATCGACAGGTTCAGGAAGGTGCGAAATGACCGCTCGCGCAACTGGCTTTGGAAGCACAGCTGACCCAGTTGCGCCCCAAGCCACCCGCCCATCGTCGACAGCAGCAGAAGCGGGCCCTCTGGCATGGCTCCCTGATCCGCCAAGGCGCGGCGATGGTCGAGGAAGAAGGCCAGAAAGGCCAGAAGATTGACGACGACCAGCCAGCCGACAAGGCTGGTCAGCAGAAGGTTCGGCGTTCCGGGGTTCAGAATCTGTGCCATCATGTGATCTTGCCCCGAAATCGCGGCAGGATTGCGGAAATTTGGTGCAGGACCCAAGGAAATTGCGCTGCCTTTATCCCCAAAGAACCAAGTGCGGGGTTCCGTCCGAAGTCTTGTCCAGCGAACGGCCATCGGCCCCGATCACCTTGCGGACCCTGCTGCGGAAGTTGGAAAAGCTGTCGAAGCTGACCACGTCAACCGGCTTGTCGAAGGCCAGCGTGACCTCGTAAGATCCGTCGCCAAGTGGCCGGATGTCCGTCACTTCGGCAAGAAAATCCTGCTTCAGGTAGCGACCGGGCACGATCTGCCCCAGATGTACCGGAGGACGCGGTTCATTGCCGATTGCGGCGTGCAGCGTGTTCCAATCGCGCTGGCCGTAGCTTTTGGCCAGCAGTTCAAGGGCGGCGGAGTGGCTGATTTCACGCCCTTGTTCGGCAAGATCTAAACGAAGGTAGCGGGCTTGGGCCTTGGCGGCCTCTAGGCTGGGAAGTTCGGTCATGGCCTGTCCTAAGCGGGACTAGATGCTCGGGTGCCTGCGTTGCCGATGCGTCCCGATCTGGATCAGGTTGCGGCTTTGGTCCCCGGTTTCACCACGAATTGCAGGCGGCAGGCACCGGATGCCCTGCCGCCTGACTAGATCGTTTGCCGGTGCCGGTCAATGCGCCTAGACACGCCGGCCGCGCTCGATCCTCGCATATTCTACGATCATTCGCCCGGGCTGCTCGGCCGAGGGCTGGCGCTGCCAGACGGTATGCCAAGCCGACTCGGACCTATCACGGGCGATGCGAAAGAAGTGCTTCAGCCGCTGCGCGTTGCTAGGGGTGTGATGATCTGCCAGATGTTTTGTCATGTCGATCCTCTCCCAATTGGGCTCTTAGAATAGCAGAGGATCGCGGGTTGACCTAATGCTGGGTTAGGACCCTGTCAGGTTCCGCCGGTTTGGCCGCGCCGCACCGGCGGAATTCGCCGCTTACAGGCTGTCGCGGCGCAGCGGGGTGGTGGAGCAATGCAATCCGCCGCCGTTCTTGTGGTTGGCCGCGTAGGGGATCGTTTGCCATGTAACCCCCGCCGCCGCGAGCCTGTCGAGCGTGCGATTGGTGGCGCCCTCGGGCATCAGGACCTTGCCGGGGGCGATGGCGAGGGAGTTCACGATCCAGGGGTCATCGCCGGGGTCGGTCTCGATGTAGCGGATGCCGCGGGCGGTCAGGTCTTCCAGGAAGGAGTAGGGCAGGCCCATCGGGTTGAGGATGGCAAGGTCCTTGTCGATCATCAGGAACGAAACGTCGAGGTGGATGTCGTACCCGGTCAGTTCGACGATCAGAAGTTCGACCCCCTGCCGCTTCAGGACCTCGCCCACCTGTTCGGCGCCCTCGCGGTTCACGCGGACTCCGACGCCGATGGCGCAGGTCTTGTCGTTCAGCCAGGCAAAGCTGCCGCCTTCCATGATGCCCTTGCCCGAGATGGTGCGCAGGATCGGGATGCCGATCTTGGCGAGGGTGCGGGTGACGGCGAGTTCCTCGCCACGACGGATCCGGGCGCCCATCCGGCAGACGATCGCGCCGCCTTTGACCATGATCAGCGGATCGCGGGTGTAGATCTGTTTCAGGCGGTTGCCGGCCTCGCCGTCCATGTAGTGGATGTCCACGCCCTCGGCGGTCAGGGCGGCGGTGAAGGCGTCGTGCTGGCGCTGCATCAGGGGCAGGTCGGGGAGGGTGTCGGATTGGAAGTACCAGCCTACGGCGGGGTCGCCGTAGCTTCCGATCTCGGGCAGGCGCTTCAAGGGGTCGACGACGTTCAGTTCGGGGCCGGGGCGGTGCATCAGGATGCTGCGGATCTTGCCCACGTCGTTGTCGATGCCCCAGACGGCGCCCCAGGAGGAGAGGAGTTCAGAGGGGTCCTCGAAGGGGGGTTCGGCCCCGGCGGCGAAGGTTTTCACGGTTTGGGTGTAGATCCAGTGGGCGTCTGACATGGGCGGGCCTTTGGGTTGGATTGCACGCGTGCAATCTTAGTTATAGTATTGATTTCAAAAGGTTTGTGCCTCTGGCATTAACCTTTTGTTCAGACTTTCACGCGGTGATTTCACACTGCGGAGAAGCCATTGTCGACGAAAAGCTGGGTGCCGTTGACGAACTCGGCGTCATCCGAGGCCAGATATAGCGCGGCGCGTGCGATGTCTTCGGGCTGGCCGAAACGGCCTTGGGCAGCCTTGAGGGCAGCCTCGGAGACGTCAACACCAAGGGCGGTCAGCTCCTGCACCTCGCGCAGGCCATGGGGGGTTTCGATGAAGCCGGGGCAGATGGCGTTGCAGCGGATGCCGCGGTCGCGGAATTCCACCGCGATGGCGCGGGCGAACATGTGACAGGCGCCTTTGGTGGCGTCGTAAAGCACTTCGTTCGGCGTGGCATAGACGGCGGAGATCGAGGAGGTGCAGACGATGGCGCCCTTGCCCTGTTCCAGCATCATGGGCAGAACAGCGCGGGTCATCAGGTACATCGACTTGACGTTGACGTCGAACAGGAAGTCCCAGTCCTCTTCCTCGGTTTCAAGGAAGGGTTTGATGACGATGGTGCCAGCGTGGTTGAACAGCACGTTCACCGGGCCGAGCGAGGCCTTGATGTTGGCCACGGCAGCCTCGACCTCGGATTTTCTGGAGACGTCGGCAGTGGCGAAGACCACGCGCTTGCCCGCTTGTGCCAGTTCGAATGCCAGCGCCTGACCGGCCTGAACGTTGCGGTCGATGATACCCACCGCCGCGCCTTCGGCGGCGAACAACCGCACTGCGGCGGCACCACAGCCCGTGGCACCGCCGGAGACGATTGCGACTTTTCCTTTGAGACGGTCGACCATGGCACTCTCCGATTTTGGCCGCAGCCTAGCATCGGAGGGGGCGGTGGCAAGGTCTCAGACGACTTCGGTTTGCACGGTGACGTTGCCGCGGGAGAAGTCCGAATAGGGGCAGATGAAATGGCCACGTTCAGCAATCTTGGCGGCGACATCGGGGGCGACGCCGGGCATCGAGATGGACAGGTTGACGGCAAGGCCGAAGCCGCCTTCCGAGCGCGGGCCGATGCCGACATGGGCGGTGACGGTGGCATTGTCGGGCACGGTGCCGAGCTTTTCCGACGCGGCGGCGAAGCGCATGGCACCCAGGTAGCAGGCGGCATAACCGAGGGCGAAGAGTTCTTCAGGGTTGTGGCCGGCGCTGGAGCCGCCAAGCTCCTTGGGCGATGTCATGGTGATGGTCAGCTTGCCATCGGCCAGTTTGGCCAGGCCATTGCGGCCGCCACCGGTGGCGGTGGCTTCGGTCCAGTATTTCGGGTCAACGGACATGGTATACCTCGTTTGCGATTTGATCGTGTGCGATTGGTTACTGCGGCCCGGTGAGTCGGTCAAGGCTCTTGCGATTGGATCGTGTGCGATTTAATCAGGGGGCAGAGGTGATCCATGGGCCAACCTGACCTGAAGCTTCCTGACATGATCTGCTTTGCGCTGTACTCGGCCAACCACGCCATGCAGCGGGTCTATCAGCCGCTGCTGGCCGGCTTTGGTTTAACCTATCCGCAGTTTCTGGTGCTGATGCAGTTGTGGACGCAGGATGGTCAGACGGTCGGGGAGTTGGGCCGAGCCTTGCAGTTGGAGTCAAACACCCTGACGCCGCTGTTGAAGCGGATGGAGGCGCAGGGGCTGGTCAGCCGGGCACGGGTTGCCAAGGACGAGCGGCAGGTGCGGGTGGCGTTGACCGACAAGGGGCGGGGCTTGCAGGCGGAGTCGGATGCGATTGCTGGCTGTGTCTTCGATGCCTGCGGGATGGCGGCAGACGAGTTGTTGGCGCTGCGCGATCAGATCACCGGGCTGCGGGACCGGCTGCGAGCCGTTTGAGCGCCCAATGGGCGGCATCTTGCACGGTGGGGTCGGGGTCTGTGGTCAGGCGCTGGGCTATTGGGATCAACGCTGGATCGGCGGAGTTGCCGATGGCGTAGAGGACGTTTCGGACCATGCGGTCGCGGCCGATGCGCTTGATGGGGGAACCGGCGAAACGGGTTCGGAATTGGGCGTCGTCGAGGCTGGCAAGGTCGGACAGTTCGGGCAGGCCGATTTTGGGCTGATAGCCGATTTCTGACGCAGCGACGGCGAATTTGTTCCAGGGGCAGGCGGCGAGGCAATCGTCGCAGCCGTAGATCCGGTTGCCCATCAGGGGGCGGAGGTCGTCGGCGACGGGGCCTTTGTGCTCGATGGTGAGGTAGGAGATGCAGCGGCGGGCATCGAGTTGGTAGGGGGCGGGGAAGGCTTTCGTCGGGCAGGCGTCAAGGCAGGCGGTGCAGGTGCCGCAATGGGAGGTCTCGGGCGCGTCTTTGGGCAGATCGAGGGTGGTGAAGATGGCGCCGAGGAAGAACCAGTTGCCCAAGGAGCGAGAGAGAAGGTTGGTGTGCTTGCCTTGCCAGCCAAGGCCAGCCGCTTCGGCGAGGGGTTTTTCCATGACGGGGGCGGTGTCGACGAAGACTTTGACCTCGCAGGGGGCCTGGTCGATCAGCCAGCGGGCAAGGCGTTTGAGGCGGCGTTTGACAAGGTCGTGGTAGTCCTTGCCCTGGGCATAGGTTGAGATGACGCCGTGGGAGGGGTGGTTCAGGCCTTCGAGCGGGTTGGTTTCGGGCGTGTAAACCTCGGCCAGCATGATGACGGAGCGCGCCTGTGGCCAAAGGGCGGCGGGGTTGCTGCGCCACGCCTCTCGCTCTGCCATCCAAGACATCTGGCCGTGGTGGTCTGCGGCAAGGAAGCTGCGCAGGCGGGGGATGGCTTGCGGGATGGCATCGGGTGCGGTGATGCCGATGGCGGAAAAGCCGAAGTCAAGCGCGGTCTGGCGAAGGGATGCGGTGAGCACTTGCACGGAAGGGCCTTGGGTTGGGGCCTTCATTAGGCGGGCAAGCGGCCCGATGGTCAAGCGGTGCCGCGGCTGGGTTTGAACACGCGCTCTGCCAGCAGCGCCACTTCGCCGCGCAGCAGGGAAAAACGCGGCAGGCGATACTTGTGGCCGACTGACCTGGCTTCGGCTTCGGCGAGGTGTTCTTTCGCCCGCAGGGTGGCGAAAATGCTGCTTTCATATTCTGCAATCGGAGGGAAGCGGGTCTTGATCGACGAGCGCACCGGCGTGGACGTGCCAAGGGATGGGGTGGCGTCAAACATGGACGGGCAGTCCGTCTGTTCCACGTTCATGGGTCTTCCTCCGAAACTTCACAGCAAACTGTATCTGGCCCGCTAGCCTATAGGGCATGGGCGACCGATCCGGCATCGGGCAGGGGCATAAGGCGGCTATCCTGATGGATACCTTTGCGCCTCGGTTTGAAAAAGCGGGGCGCGGCAGATTGATGCATTGCAAAGCACGGGCGGCATACCCAAGTGAATGCCGAGGCTTGAGGGATGTGCTGTTGCTGCGGGCATCCTATGGGCGCTTGAACGGGAGAAGCCACTATGAACCTTGAGAAATTTACCGAGCGGTCGCGCGGGTTCCTGCAAGCGGCGCAGACGATTGCGATGCGGGAAAGCCACCAGCGGCTGGCGCCCGAGCATCTGCTGAAGGCGCTGATGGATGACGAGCAGGGTCTGTCCTCTAACTTGATCCGGCGTGCGGGCGGCGAGCCTGCGCGGGTGACCGAGTCGCTGGCGCTGTCCTTGGCCAAGGTGCCGAAGGTGACGGGTGACGCGCAGCCCTTCATGGACCCCGCGCTGGCACGCGTGCTGGACGAGGCGGAGAAGGTTGCCAAGAAGGCCGGCGACAGTTTCGTTCCAGTGGAGCGGATCCTGATGGCGTTGACCATGGTCGCCTCGAAAGCCAAGGAGGCTTTGGATGCGGGTGCCGTTACGGCGCAGAAGCTGAATGCGGCGATCAACGAGATCCGGAAGGGGCGGACGGCGGATTCGGCCTCGGCCGAGGAAGGCTATGACGCGCTGAAGAAATATGCGCGCGATCTGACCGAGGCAGCGGCTGAAGGGAAGATCGACCCGATCATCGGGCGGGATGACGAGATCCGGCGCACGATGCAGGTGCTGTCGCGGCGGACGAAGAACAATCCGGTGCTGATTGGCGAGCCCGGCGTGGGCAAGACGGCGATTGCTGAAGGCCTTGCGCTGCGCATCGTCAATGGTGACGTGCCGGAATCGTTGCGCAACAAGAAGCTGATGGCGCTGGATATGGGGTCGTTGATTGCGGGCTCGAAATACCGGGGCGAGTTTGAGGAGCGGTTGAAGGCGGTCTTGAACGAGGTCACCTCGGCTGAGGGCGACATCATTTTGTTCATCGACGAGATGCACACGCTGGTGGGTGCCGGCAAGTCGGATGGGGCTATGGATGCGGCCAACCTGATCAAGCCGGCCTTGGCGCGGGGCGATCTGCACTGCGTTGGGGCGACGACGCTGGATGAATACCGCAAGTATGTGGAGAAGGACGCGGCCTTGGCCCGGCGCTTTCAGCCGGTGATGGTGAATGAGCCGACGGTGGAAGATACGATCAGCATCCTGCGCGGCATCAAGGAGAAGTACGAACTGCACCACGGCGTGCGGATTTCGGACTCGGCCCTGGTGGCGGCGGCGACGTTGTCGCACCGGTATATCACCGACCGATTCTTGCCGGACAAGGCGATTGACCTTGTGGATGAGGCGGCTTCGCGGCTGCGGATGGAGGTGGATTCAAAGCCCGAGGAATTGGACGCTTTGGACCGCAGCATTCTGCAACTGCAGATCGAAGCCGAGGCGCTGAAGAAGGAAGATGACGCGGCGTCCAAGGATAGGCTGGAGAAGCTGGAGAAGGAACTGGCGGATTTGCTGGAACAGTCGGCGTCGATGACGGCGACGTGGCAGGCGGAAAGGGACTCGCTGGAAAAGGCGCGCGAGATCAAGGAGCAACTGGACCGGGCACGTGCTGAACTGGAAAGCGCCAAGCGCGATGGCGATTTCGCCAAGGCGGGCGAGTTGCAGTATGGCCGGATACCGGGGCTGGAGAAGGAATTGGTCGAGGCTGAAGCCCGTGAGGGTGAGGCTTTGGTGTCTGAAGCTGTGCGGCCGGAGCAGATTGCCGAGGTTGTGGAGCGGTGGACCGGAATCCCGACGTCGCGGATGCTGGAGGGCGAGAAGGAAAAGCTGCTCGCCATGGAAGACAAGCTGGGCGAGCGGGTTGTGGGGCAGAGGGCGGCTGTTACGGCGGTGGCCAATGCTGTGCGGCGCGCGCGGGCGGGTCTGAATGACGAGGGGCGGCCTTTGGGAAGCTTCCTGTTCCTTGGGCCGACCGGCGTCGGCAAGACCGAGCTGACCAAGGCTTTGGCGGAGTATCTGTTCGATGATGACAGCGCGATGGTGCGGATCGACATGAGCGAGTTCATGGAGAAGCACGCGGTCAGCCGTCTGATTGGGGCGCCTCCGGGCTATGTCGGGTATGATGAGGGCGGGGTTCTGACCGAAGCCGTGCGGCGGCGGCCCTATCAGGTTGTGCTGTTCGACGAGGTCGAGAAGGCGCATCCGGATGTGTTCAACGTGCTGTTGCAGGTGCTGGATGATGGTGTGCTGACGGATGGTCAGGGCCGGACTGTGGATTTCAAGCAGACGCTGATCATCCTGACCTCGAACCTTGGGGCCTATAGTCTGAGCCAGTTGCCGGAAGGGGCTGACCCGACGCAAGCGCGGGCCGAGGTGATGGAGGCGGTGCGGGCGCACTTCCGGCCCGAGTTCCTGAACCGGCTGGATGAGACGATCATCTTTGAACGTCTGGCCCGGGCCGACATGGGCGCGATTGTCGAGATTCAGTTGCGCAAGCTGGAAGCTCGGCTGGCGGGGCGGAAGATCACGCTGGAGTTGGATGCGGCAGCCAAGGCCTGGCTGGCGAATGAAGGCTATGACCCGGTCTATGGCGCAAGGCCGCTGAAACGGGTCATTCAGCGCAACCTGCAGGACCAGTTGGCGCAGATGCTGCTGGCGGGTGATATTCTGGATGGCAGCACCGTGGTGGTGTCCGCGGGACTCGGCGGTTTGTTGATTGGCGACCGGCTGGTGCCCTCGACCAAGGCGCAGCCGCATCCGCATGTGGTGCACTGAAGGACAAGGGGCTCGGCACGCCGGGCCCCTTTCGTTTTGGGGGATGACACCCTAGAACCACGTTGGAAACAGCGGTGGCACCGGGATGTCGATCAGCGAAACCTTGCTTCTGGCCTTGTTGGTGATCTTCACGCTGCCTTGGGCGGTGTGGCGGGCCTTGGGGGGCACACTGACTCTGCCTTTGGTCGTGGTGCAAATCGTCGGCGGCATTCTGTTGGGGCCGGGGGTTTTGGGGGTTTTGGCGCCTGCCGTCTATCAGGGGCTTTTCCGGGTTGAGGTGATTGGCGGGATCAACGCCATCGCGCAATGGGCGGTGATGCTGTTCGTCTTCGTCGCCGGGCTGGAGCTGGATGTGACCCAAGCTTGGGCCAAACGGCGGGAAACCTCGATTGCGGCGGGATTTGCACTGGTGGTGCCTTTGGCGCTGGGCGCCGGGGTGGCTTTCGGGCTGGTGCAGGCACCGGGCTGGGTGGGCGACAAGGGGCAGGACTGGCAAGCCGTGCTGGGAATTGGCATGGCTTGTGCTGTGACCGCCTTGCCGATTCTGGTGCTGTTTCTGGGCCAGTTGGGATTGTTGCGGCAGCCTTTGGGCCAACGCATCCTGCGCTATGCCAGTCTGGACGACGTGGCGATCTGGGGCGTGCTGGCGTTGATTCTGCTGGATTGGGAGCGTTTGGGGCGGCAGGTGGGCTTCGTGCTGGTGTTCCTGACCGCGGCACCGCTGTTGCGACGGGGGGTCCCCCGGTTGCGTCAGGCGGACCGTTGGTTTGTCGGGCTGATCTGGCTGGCTGCCTGCGCTTTTGCGGCGGACTGGGCCGGGCTGCATTACATGGTGGGCGCGTTCCTGTCCGGCGCGGTGCTGGAGGCGCGCTGGTTCGGGGCTGACCGCATTGATGGCTTCCGCGAAGCGGTGCTGGTGGCGCTGATGCCGGTATTCTTCCTGTCGACCGGATTGCGGACCAGTTGGGAGATGGGTGGCCCGACGGTGTTCCTTGCCGCAGGCTTGCTGCTGGTCGCGGCGGTCGGAGGCAAACTGGCGGGCGTGCACCTGGCCGGACGCATTCTGGGTTGGAAGCGCCCAGAGACCTGGGTGATTGGCTGGCTGTTGCAGACCAAGGCGCTGATCATGATCATCTTCGCCAATATACTCTTGGACAAGGCGATCATCTCGGCTGCCACATTCACCGCCCTCTTGCTGATGGCGGTGGCGAGCACACTGCTGACCATGCCGATCGTCACGCGCAGGCTGACGGCGCTGTCGTAGGGTGGGGTTGTAACCCCACCCTACTTATCACGGCTTTGTGAGGTCGAAGCGTGAAACGTCACAGGCATTCTCGGCGTATTGTCTTACGTGGCGGCTGGAGTTTTGCTTTCCTTCAAGTTTGCCCCATCATTTGCCCATTGGCATG
>NZ_CBBQHX010000030.1:0-60026 GCF_964946895.1 Stagnihabitans sp.
GGATGGCGACGGATATTTCTGTCTGAACTTCCGGTCCGACCGGGCGCGAGAGATTTTGGCGGCTTTGGGGGACCCGGCGTTCAAGGGGTTCGACACCGGCAAGCGTCCGGTTTGGGCGGCGATGCTGGGGATGGTGGAATACTCCACCACGCACAATGGCTATATGACGACGGCGTTTCCATCGCGGTCCTTGCCGAACACGATTGGGGAATGGGTGGCAAGCCACGGGCTGACGCAGTTGCGGCTGGCCGAGACGGAGAAGTATCCGCACGTGACCTTCTTCCTGAACGGCGGCCGTGAAGTGCCGTTTGCCGGTGAAGATCGCTATATGGCGCAGTCGCCCAAGGTGGCGACCTATGATTTGCAGCCCGAGATGAGTGCGGCGGAGGTGGCAGCGCATTTGGTGTTGGGCATCGAGAAGGGCTATGACCTGATCGTGGTCAACTTCGCCAATCCGGACATGGTGGGGCATACCGGCAGCCTGCCTGCGGCGATCAAGGCCTGCGAGGCGGTGGATCTGGGCCTTGGGCTGGCTTTGACCGCGTTGGACAAGGCAGGCGGCGCGATGATTGTCACGGCGGACCATGGCAATTGCGAGCTGATGGTCGATCCGGTGACGGGCGGGCCGCACACCTCGCATACGGTGAACCCGGTGCCGGTGGTGCTGGTGGGCGGGCCGGAGGGGGCCAAGTTGCGCGATGGCGGCAAGTTGGCCGATCTGGCGCCGACGCTGCTGGCGCTGATGGGCTTGGCCCAACCGGCCGAGATGACGGGCAAGAGCCTGCTGCTGGCATGATCAAAGCACTGGTCCTGATGCTGCTGCTTGCGTCGCCGGTGGCGGCGCAGGAGGCGTCAGGGCCTGTGGGGGACGTGGCCAAGGCAGCCCTGAAAGCCTCCGATGACCTGGCGGAGTCGGTGAAGGCGCTGGAGACGGCGGATGCGGCCAAGGACCGGGTCGCCGCATTGACCACGACGATCCGCGCCTATGAGGCCGGGTTGACCGCCCTGCGGGAGGCGATGCGGCAGGCGGAGCTGCGCGAAAGCACGCTGACCATCCAGTTTCAGGCCAAGCGCGGCGAGGTTTCGCAGCTGCTGGGCGTGCTGGCGGGGATGGATACCGATCCGGGGCCGCTGCTGTTGCTGCATCCGGACGGGCCTTTGGGCACGGTGCGGTCTGGCATGATTCTGGCGGATGTGGCGCCAGCCTTGCAGAAGGAAGCGGCCGGGCTGAAGCAGGATCTGACAGAACTGCGCGACCTGCGCGCCTTGCAGGCCGCGGCGCAGACCAGCTTGGCGGCGGGGCTGACCATGGTGCAGAAGGCGCGCACCGATCTGTCGCAGGCGGTGTCAGACCGCACGACCCTGCCCAAGCGGATCACCGAGGACCCGGCGGCGCTGCAGGCGCTGCTGGCCAGCGCCAAGACGCTGGCGGGTTTCGCCAAGGGACTGGCGCCGCAGGAAATCTCGGTTCCGGGTTTTGCCGAGGCCAAGGGCAGCCTGCCCTGGCCGGTGCTGGGCCGCGTCATGCTGCATGCAGGCGAAACCAATGCCAAAGGCGTCAAGCGACCGGGGATCACGCTGGCCACACGGCCGCTGGCACTGGTCACCGCACCATGGGCGGGAACGATCCGCTACCGGGGGCCACTGCTGGACTACGGAAATGTGATGATACTGGAGCCGGGACCGGGCTATCTACTTGTTCTGGCCGGGCTCGATCAGGTTTATGGCGATGTGGGCGATGTGGTGTCACAGGGCGACGCGCTGGGGTTGATGGGCGGGACAGAGGCGACGGCTGCCGATATCCTGATGCCTGCCGACAAGGACGCTGGTGCAAGTGACAGCGAAACGCTTTATGTAGAACTGCGCAAGGGGGCTGAGGCCATCGACCCGATGGATTGGTTCGCCGCTAACGAGGAATAAAAAGGCATGAACAAGGTTCTGATGGCCGCATTGGGCGGTACGGTGGCCGGGGCGCTGCTTGTGACGCAATTCGCCGGGCCACTGATCGCGCAGGATGCATCGAAGAATGCATCGGTCTATCAGCAACTGGACCTGTTCGGCGATGCGTTTGAACGCATCCGCAGCCAGTATGTCGAGGAAGTCGACAGCCAGAAACTGATTGAGGCGGCGATCAACGGCATGCTTTCGTCATTGGACCCGCATTCCAGCTACATGAACGCCAAGGACTATGCCGCGATGCAGGTCCAGACCAAGGGCGAGTTTGGTGGGCTTGGCATCGAGGTGACCCAGCAGGATGGCTACATCAAGGTGGTGTCCCCCATCGACGGCACCCCGGCGGACAAGGCCGGGATCAAGACCGGCGATCTGATCATCAAGGTCGATGGCAAGTCGGTCAACGGGCTGACCATGGATCAGGCGGTCGATCTGATGCGCGGGCCGATCGGGTCGGAAACCGTGATCACCGTGGTGCGCGAAGGCACCAAGGACCCATTCGACGTCTCGATCATCCGTGACACCATCAAGGTGGCGGCGGTCAAGGGCCGGGTTGAGGGCGATACCGTGGTGCTGCGCATCACCTCTTTCACCGATCAGACCGAAACCGGGCTGGAAACGGAACTGAAGAAGGCGGTCGATCAGGCTGGCGGTCTGGACAAGATCAATGGCGTCGTGCTGGATCTGCGCAACAACCCCGGCGGGCTTTTGATGCAGGCCATTTCGGTATCGGATGCGTTTCTGGAAGAGGGCGAGATCGTGTCGACCCGTGGCCGCAACCCGACCGACAACGAGCGGTTCAACGCGACCAAAGGCGATCTGATCAATGGCAAACCCTTGGTTGTGCTGATCAATGGTGGCTCTGCCTCGGCGTCCGAGATCGTGACGGGGGCCTTGCAGGACCATCACCGGGCGATTGTTGTGGGCACGAAAAGCTTCGGCAAAGGGTCTGTGCAGACCATCCTTCCGGTGCGTGGCGAGGGGGCGATGCGCCTGACGACGGCGCGGTATTACACACCCTCGGGCCGGTCGATCCAGGCGCTTGGCGTGATGCCGGATATCGTGGTGAACCAGCCCGCGGTGGACCCCAACGCCAAGCCGGTGGACCCCAAGGCAGACCCGAACAAGATGACCTCGGAAGCTGATCTGAATGGCATCCTGTCGAATGACTCGATGACCGATGACGAGAAGAAGCAGCTTGAGGCGGAACGCGCCCGCACGGAAGAGGCCGCCAAGCTGCGCGACAGCGACTTCCAGTTGGCCTATGCGATCGACATCCTGCGTGGCCTGTCGGCTGTGGCCAAGCAGCCGTGAGTGTCGACCTGCCCTATCGCCCCTGCGTGGGCGTGATGCTGATCAACCCGCAAGGGTTGATCTTCGCCGGCCGCCGTCTGGATGGCGCGCCGGAGGCGTGGCAAATGCCGCAGGGTGGCATTGATGCGGGCGAAAAGCCCCGTGCCGCCGCCCTGCGCGAGTTGACCGAGGAAACCGGGGTGACGCCGGATCTGGTGGAGTTTGTCGCCAAATCAAAGGACTGGCTGACCTATGACCTGCCGCCGGACCTGCTTGGCAAGGTCTGGGGCGGCAAGTTCAAGGGCCAGACCCAGCGCTGGTATCTGTACCGCTTCACCGGGCGCGATGATCAGGTCAACATCGTGCAGCCGCATCAGGAATTTGGCGCCTGGCGCTGGATTGCCGCGGACGAGATGCTGGCGCGGATCGTGCCGTTCAAGCGCGCGGTTTACGAGGCGGTGATCGCGGATTTCCGCGCGCATCTGGCCTGAGGCGGGTTAGGCTAACGGTCGCCCCGCGCGGTGGCGATGGCTGTGATTTCGGCAAAACCGCGGGACAGGTTGCGGCGCAGCGAGTCCCGGATCGCCATATGGAACAGCTGCAGATAGGCCGCGCGGTCTGGCCCGGCATGCCGGGCGCGCAGCCGCCACTTGACCACGGCAAGGGCCAGCATCGGCCAGAACAGCACCGGGCCACTGGCCAGCCGATAGGCCAGCAGGCTGTTGCGGTAGTTGTAATAGACCTTCCACAGCGGGCGATAGATGTCGCCCCCGTTCGGGTGATAGGTGGCGCAATCATGTTCGAAGTGCAGCGCTGGCAAGAAGCCGATGCGCCCGCCCCGTTGCGTCATCTGCAGGGTATAAATCACGTCGTCGCCATAGATGAACAGATCACCATCCGGATAGCCCGCCCGCGCCAGACCCTGACGCGACAGGAAGAAGCCGACAAAGGAGGTGCCGTCGATCGGCATCGGTTGATCGCGGGCATAATCCGCGTCCTTGAGGTGAAAGCCGGCACGGCCGCCGAACAAAGCGTGCCAGAAATCCGCCAGATGCCAGAATGGGTTGCGCCACGGCCGGTTCATGTCGCAGATGCGGCCGTCGGGGTAGTAGACGGCGGCGGCCAGCGCCTCGAATCCCGCCTGTTCGGCTGCGGTCGCGCGTGACAGGAAGTGGCAAAGCGCCCCCGGCGCGGGCCTGGCATCGTCATCCATCAGCACGCACCAGTCAGGGTCGAAGCGGCATTTGACCTCGCGCAGGCCGGCTTCAAAGCCCCCTGCCCCACCGCGGTTCTCTTCCAGACGCAGGACGTGAAGGCGCGGGTCCGGGATGCCGGCCAGCAGCGCCGCGCTGCCGTCAGAGGAGGCATTGTCGACCACGACAATGGCATCCACCTCTTCGGCCAGAAGGCGGTCCAGGGTACGCTGCAACTGGACCGATCGGTTGAAGGTCACGACCAGGGCCACCAGCCGCATCCTGGCCGTGGCCAGGGTCGCATCGCGACCGGGGGTGCCGGTCAGAAGGTTCATATCGGCCGCACCGCGAAGGCAGGCATCGGCGTGCCCTTGGCAAGGGTGCCGACAAAGGCGCGGGCGGTGTTCAGCGCCTCTCGGATGGTGACGTCCATGTCGAGGTAGCGGTAGGTCGCCAGACGCCCGACGAAGGTCACACCGGCCTCCGCCTCGGCCCGGGTGACGTATTGGCGCAGAAGGTCCTGCTCCTCCATCAGGCGGATCGGGTAGTAGGGGATGTCATCGGGCCCGCACAGGCGCGAGAATTCGCGGTACAGGACCGACCCTTCATGGCTTTCCCAAGGGGAGAAGTGCTTGTGTTCGGTGATGCGGGTCCACGGCACGTCCACCTCCCCATAGTTCATCACGGCGCAGCCCTGATAATCGCCCTGATGGGTGAAGCGTTCGAAATCCAGCGTGCGGTAGCCCAGACGGCCCATGTCATAGTCATACCAGCCATCCAGCGGGCCGGAGTAGAAGACATGGTCATAGGCCGCCGCCTGATCGCGGCTGAAGCGGGTGTTCAGGTGAACAGTGATCTTGGGGTGGTTCAGGATGCGCTCCACCATCGCGGTGTAGCCGTTCTGCGGCATGCCCTGGAATTTGTGGAAGAAGTAGTTGTCATCATAATTGAAGCGCACCGGCAGGCGTTTCAGGATCGAGGCCGGAAGCTGGGTCGGATGCACGCCCCATTGCTTTTGCGTGTAGCCCTTGAAAAAGGCCTCATAAAGCTCTGGCCCGACGAAGCGCAGGGCTTGGTCTTCGAAGGTCTGCGGATCGGTGATCGAGGTGTCGGCCTTCGCCTCAAGAAACGACTTCGCCTCTGCCGGGCTCATGGTGGCGTGGAAGAACTGGTTGATCGTGTGCAGATTGACTGGCAGCGAGAAGACCTGCCCCCCCGAAATCGTCTTGACCCGGTTCTTGTAGGGCATGAAGGTTTCGAACGCGTTCACATAGTCCCACACCTCGGCATCGTCGGTGTGGAAGATGTGGGGGCCGTAGATGTGGACCATGACGCCTGTCTGAGGATCGCGGGCGCAGTGGCAGTTGCCCGCCACATGATCGCGGGCATCCACCACAGTGACACGGTGACCAAGATCCGCCAAGTGCCGCCCGATGACGGCGCCTGAAAGCCCCGCGCCCACCATCAGATAATTGCCTGCCATAAGACGCCTTCCACAGTTGAGCCAATCAATGCCCGTCCCCGCAATACCGGATAAGGGTTAACAGATCAATTCGCTGTGGCAAAGCCGCAGGGATCACCCGCCCTTTGACGGGCGGATGAATTGGTCAAGTTTTGCGATGCGCCGCAGAAGCCAGCAGATCGCGCACCATGGGGATGACCTTTTCACCGTAAAGCTGCAGGCAGGTCAGCAGCGTTTCATGCGGAATGGGGCCCGTGGTGTACTTCATGTCAAACCGCGCCAGGCCTAGGTCGGCGACCGTCGCTGCAATCTTGCGCGCAACCGTCTCGGGTGAGCCGACGTAAAGCGAGCCGTGCTCGACCTCGTCGAGGAAGCGGGCCTTGGTTGTGGGCGGCCAGCCACGCTCGCGCCCGATGCGGCCGAACATGTCGGCATAGGCGGGCCAGGCGATTTCGCGCGCATCTTCGTCCGTCGCGGCGACGAAACCGGGGGAGTGGACGCCAACCGGGCGCAGCGGCTTGCCTAGCTGGGCGCAGGCGCGCTGGTAGAGGTCGATGTAAGGCAGGAAGCGGCGCGGGTCGCCGCCGATGATGGCCAGCATCAATTGCAGGTCCTGCCGAACCACGCGCACCACCGATTCCGGGGAGCCGCCGACGCCGACCCAGACGACCATGCCTTCCGGCCCCAGCGGCGGCTGGACGCGTTCCTTGGTCAGGCCAGTACGGGTCTGACCGGCCCAAGTCACCTCTTTGTCGCGGACCAGCCTGGCGAAGAGGTCGAGTTTCTCTTCGAACAGGACGTCGTAGTCGCCCATGTCATAACCAAACAGCGGATAGCTTTCGGTGAAACTGCCGCGGCCCATGATCGCCTCGGCCCGGCCATTGGACACGGCGTTGAGGGTGGAAAAGCGCTGGAACGCCCGAACCGGATCGTCCGAGGACAGGACGGTCACGGCAGTCCCCAACTTGATGCGCGTGGTGCGCCCGGCGATGGCGGCCAAGACGATCTCGGGCGCGGAAATCGCGAAATCGGGGCGGTGGTGTTCGCCCAGACCGATAAAGTCGATGCCGACCTGATCGGCCAGAACCGCCTCATCCACCACATCGCGCAGCACCTGATCGGGCCGCTTCAGCTTGCCATCCTGCCCCAGCGAGATATCGCCAAAGGAATCCAGACCCAGTTCAACCGTCATCGCAGCCTCCGCATTTGCCCCACACATATCGGGATTCTCGCGCCTGGGAAAAGGCGCAAAGCGGCAGAGGCAATGCGCGGCGGTGCAGGGTCAGACGTGCAGCGTGGTGAAAGACTTGGGCGGCAGGGTCAGACGGTACAGCCCCCCAGCACCACAGTGACTTCCTCTGCCCGCTCCAGCGGGTTCTGCAGGACAAGCACGTGGCGGCCATCAGCATTGCGGAAGGCCAGCGTGTTGGCGTTCCAGCGGCCTGTGGGGGCCGGAACCTGCGCGCCGGGGCGGACAAAACCTGCAACATGACGCATCAGGGTGTATTCCGGGTTCTCGGTCACGGCCTTCGTCTCGGGGTCTACCGAGAAGAGGGAGTTCTGCGTCCAGCCCCAGGTGGTGCGGCCTTTGGGTTCAAGGACCATGTTCCAGTAGACGTAAGCCTCTGCCCCGTTCGACAGGTAGTGCTGCATCAGATCAAAGACATAATGCGCATAGGCCCAGGTGTTCTCACCATCGCCGCACTCGTTTTAGGTTTGGATGATGGGCAGATCCGGGGCGGCTTGCCGGGCCTTTTGCACGGCCTGTTTGCCGGCCAATTGGAAACCCATGTCACTGATGGCAGCCCGCGCCGCAGGGTCCAACAGGGTCGGCGCCAGCCAGTCGCTGAAACCGCCGCGCTGATGGTGCCGAGCCGGATCTGGGTGTCGAGCGCGGCGGCCCTGAGGGCGGGCGACAGGTCATCGCGGATGAAATCCGCCAGCCGCTGGCCGGTCCAGAGGCAGGAGGGGAAGTTCTGATCCGAATCAGGCTCGTTCTGCATATGCACCGAATGGATGCCGATGGTTTCCGCCGCATAGGCCTGCAGGAACTTCACAAGATAAAGGGCATAGGCCTTGCAGTGCGTCTCATCCCAGATCAGGCGGCCGAAGTTGTAGGCCTGAGGGAATTTCAGCCATGTCGGCCGGCACCAGGGCTAGGCGAACAGGCTGAAGTCCTGGCCGTGCGCCTTGGTCGCCGCGCGGACAAAGGGAATCAGTGCCTTGTGGTCGCGCGCGATGGAGAAACGCTCCATGCCAAAATCGCCTTCGGTCTCGTTATGGCTATACCACGAGGTGGCACAGTCATTCGCGCCGATTGGCATGCGGTTGTAATTCAGGAACAGACCGTCGGGGGCAAACAACTAGTGCAGCACGTCATCGAGGGCATTGTCCCCCAACTGGGACAGCGCCTTCCAGCCCAGTTCGTTGAAACAGCCGCCAAAGCCCTTGAACAGCGGCGTGATCACCGACCCAAGCGCCACATCTGCCACCTGCCCCGCGCTGACTTTGGAAAATGCCCGCGCTTGGGTGGATTGGTAGATCTGCATCTGTCCCCTCCGGCTCGGGAAACAATAAAGGGGTTGAGTGTTTCCACTCAACCCCTTGATATTGGTGAGCCGGTCGGGATCCGAACCCGAGACCTACTGATTAAAAGTCAGTTGCTCTACCAGCTGAGCTACCGGCCCACTGCGGCGCTGACTAAGGAAAGGCGACGGTGGCGTCAAGCCCTCATTCGGCGCTATCTTCAGCGCGTCGTGTGTTGGTGATCTGAGGGAGTTTTTTGCATGGTGAGCCGTGAAGGATTCGAACCTTCGACAAGCTGATTAAGAGTCAGCTGCTCTACCAACTGAGCTAACGGCCCCATGCAGGGCGGTCTTTAGGGAGTTCGGCGGAGGGGGTCAATGGGGTATCACGACATTTTCCGCAGCCGCTGGCAAAAAGGGTCGGCTGCGCGTATATGCGCCCCATGAGCAACACAGAATCCTCCGGTCTGGCCTTCATGAAGATGCATGGGGCGGGCAATGACTTCGTCGTGATCGACTCGCGCGGGCGCGGGGCGGTGGTGACACCTGCCTTGGCCAAAGCCTTGGGAGACCGCAACCGTGGCGTTGGCTTCGATCAGCTGGCAGAGATTCGTTCGGCCGAAGAGGCTGATTTCGCGCTGGATTTTTGGAACAACGATGGCAGCCGGGCCGGCGCTTGCGGCAATGCCACGCGCTGCGTGTCCGATTACGTGATGCGTGGGGCGGGTGTTGATGCGGTGGATCTGGTGACGGTGCGCGGCCGGCTTTCGGCACGGCGACTGCCGGATGGCCGCGTGTCGGTCAACATGGGCGCCCCGCAGCGGAATTGGGCGGAGGTGCCTTTGGCCTCTGCCATGGACACGCTGCACCTGCCTTTGGCGGGCGATCCGGTGGCCATTGGCATGGGCAACCCGCATTGCGTCTTCTTCGTCCCCGATGCCGAAGCGGTGGACCTGCGCGGCCTTGGCCCGAAGGTTGAACATGACGCGCTGTTTCCGCAGCGCACCAATGTGGAGTTTGCCTCTGTGATCGGCGCAGACCGTCTGCGCATGCGGGTGTGGGAGCGTGGCGCTGGCGTGACACTGGCCTGCGGCTCTGGCGCTTGCGCCACCGCCGTTGCCGCCCATTTGCGGGGCCTGACGGGCCGACGGGTGACGCTGGATCTGGATGGCGGCGTGCTGGAGATTGACTGGCGCGAGGATGGCGTCTGGATGACCGGGCCGGTGGCGCATGTGTTCGACGGGTTCCTGTCGGCGGATTATCTGGCGGCACACGCATGAACGACCTGAAACCACCGGTCTTTGCGACATTGGGATGTCGCCTGAACGCCTACGAATCCGAAGCAATGAAAGAGTTGGCGGCGGCGGCAGGCCTGTCGGGTGCCGTGATCGTGAACACCTGCGCCGTCACGGCCGAGGCGGTGCGCAAGGCCAAGCAGGAAATCCGCCGCCTGGCGCGGGAACACCCCGGCGCTGCGGTGATCGTGACGGGCTGCGCCGCACAGACCGAACCGGAAACCTTCGCCGAGATGTCAGAGGTGACCCGGGTCATCGGCAACCATGAAAAGATGCAGGCCGAGACTTGGGCCGGCTTGGCCGTGCCCGACCTGATCGGCACGACCGAAAAGGTGCAGGTCAATGATATCATGTCCGTGCGGGAAACCGCAGGCCACCTGATCGACGGCTTCGGTCGCCAGCGCGCCTATGTTCAGGTGCAGAACGGCTGCGATCACCGTTGCACCTTCTGCATCATCCCCTTTGGCCGTGGCAACTCTCGGTCCGTGCCGGCGGGCGTGGTGGTGGAACAGGTCAAGCGCCTGGTGGACAAGGGCTTTGCCGAGGTGGTGTTGACCGGCGTCGACCTGACCTCATGGGGGGCGGACCTGCCCGGCGCGCCGCATCTGGGCGATCTGGTGCTGAAGCTGCTGCGTCTGACCGAGATTCAACGGCTGCGGATCTCCTCGATCGATTCGATCGAGGCGGATCCGGCGCTGATGGAAGCCATCGCGACCGAACCGCGCCTGATGCCACACCTGCACCTGAGCCTGCAGGCGGGCGACAACATGATTCTCAAGCGGATGAAGCGCCGCCATGCAAGGGAAGATTCGATCCGCTTTTGCGAAGAGACGCGGGCCTTGCGCCCCGACATGATCTTCGGTGCCGACCTGATCGCCGGCTTCCCGACCGAGACGGACGAGATGTTCGCGAACTCGGTGAAACTGGTCGAGGACTGCGGTTTGACCTTCCTGCACGTCTTCCCCTTCTCACCCCGCAAGGGCACCCCTGCAGCGCGGATGCCGCAGGTCCGGGGACCCGAGATCAAGGCGCGGGCGGCCCGCCTGCGGGCTGCAGGCGATGCGGCGCTGGAGCGGCATCTGGTCCAGCAGGTGGGCACAACGCATCAGGTTCTGGTGGAAACCCCGCGACTGGGGCGCACCGGGCAGTTCACCGAGGTGGCGTTTGACGCCGATCAGCCCGAAGGTGCGATCCTGACAACACGGATCCTGGGCCACCGGGATGGCCGGTTGCTGGCCTAACGCTGCCGGATCGTGTCGCCGGGTTGCAGGGTGGGGAACAGCTCCACGGTTTCCGGCCCAAGTTCGGGGTCTTCGTTGCGCCCGGCAATGATCTGCGCGGCGCGGCGGCCAATCTCCAGCCGGCAGGCGTCCATCGTGGCCAGACGGCGCGGCAGTCCGTCGAGCAGTTCGACCCCGTTGAAACCCGCCAAACCGACCTTGCCCGGCACATCGATGCCCTGATCCAGACAGTACAGCAAGCCCCCTGCCCCGATCATGTCATTGGAATAATAAAGGAAATCCACCTCTGGGCTGCGGCGCAGCACGGCCGCAGTCATCTCACGTCCCTTCAACAGGGCTGATCCACCATCGTAGAATTCGCGGTCCACCAAGGCCATTCCGGCGCGTTTCAGAGCCTCTTCAAAGCCCTCCAGCCGCTTCTTGGCGCGGAAGTCGTTGGGCATCTGGGTGCCCATGAAAGCGATGTTCTTGTAGCCCGAGGCCACAATCGCTTCAGCCATCTGTCGGCCGGCGCGGCGATGGGAAATGCCCACAGCGCTGTCGACAACCGGGCCGTCGATGTCCATGATCTCTACAATCGGGATGCCCGCCTGGGCCAGCATCGCCCGCGCCGGCGCTGTATGCTCCAAGCCGGCAAGAATGACGCCCGAGGGGCGCCACGACAGCATCTCGTACAACACCGTCTCTTCGCGGGCGGGCAGGTAGTTGGTGACCCCCACCACGGGCTGCAGCCCGGTGTTGTCCAGAATTTCGGAAATCCCGGTCATCACCTCGGGAAAAACCATGTTCGACAGCGAGGGGATGATGACCCCCACCAGATTGACCCGCTGGCTGGCCAAGGCGCCGGCAATCTTGTTGGGCACATAGCCCAAGGTGCGTGCGGCCTGCAGCACGCGCTCCCGCGTGGTGGCCGACACGTCGCCGCGATTGCGCAGCACACGGCTGACCGTCATTTCGCTGACGCCGGACGCCTCAGATACATCGCGCAGCGTCAGGGTGCGGCGCGGGTCGATGCCAGTGGCCTTGGTCAAGTGCTGTCCCCTTCGTTTCCCCACTGTTAGCGCCAAATCTTTCGCTTGTCCAAGCGGTGATTCGCCGCTATGTTACCGCTAACGGAGCCAGACGAAGGTTCCGGCGAAATCCGCTGCGTCCTGCAAGCTCTCAACCCAGACGCAATGGACCCCGAGGGGGAGTGGTGGGCCAAATTCACTCCCCCTTTTCTTTTCCCAAATCCCCCATCCCAAATCCGTTGCAAGGCGTCGGTTTTTCGGCGACAAGCCGTGCAGGTCTATGGCCTCGTAGCTCAGGGGATAGAGCGGCCGCCTCCTAAGCGGCAGGTCGATGGTTCGAATCCATCCGGGGTCACCAGACCGAAAAAGGGGGCCGAAGCCCCCTTTTGATCCAGTGTCCTGATTTAATCAGATGTCCAGATGCTCGACATTCAGCGCGTTGGCCTGGATGAAATCGCGCCGCGGTTCCACGACGTCGCCCATCAGCTTAGTGAAGATGTCATCGGCTTCCGCGAGGTCATCGACCTTGACCTGCAGCAGTGTGCGGGCTTCCGGGTCCAGCGTGGTTTCCCAAAGCTGGCCGGGGTTCATTTCGCCCAAGCCCTTGTAACGCTGCAGGGAAAGACCCTTCTCGCCCTCGGTCAGAACCGATTTCAGCAGGTCAACGGGGCCGAAGACCGGCTGATCGCGGTCCTTGCGCGCCAGCTTTCCGGGTTCCTTGTACACATCGCGGTCGCGCATCGACACGGCCGACAGCCGCCGCGCCTCGCCTGACCGCAGCACGGCGCCGTCAAGCGTCCGCAGCTCCTCCACCCCGCGCAGAACGCGGGAAAGGCGAATGCCGTGGTCTTGCGTGATGCGGCCTTGCCAGCCGCGTTCGAACTCGGGGGCGACAAGGTTCAGGCGCTTGGCCACCTGGTCGGCGACGATTTGCAGGTCGCCATCGGCGCGGCCCGGATCGAAGGCACCCGCCAATGCAGCCTGTTCAAGGATGGCGCGGGGGTAGTGCGTTGGGAAGGCGTCCAGAATCCGGCGAAACGCACGGGCGCCTTCGATGACGCGGGCCAGGTCAGCGCCGGCGATTTCCTCACCCGAGGCCATGCGCAGGACCGCGCCTTCGACGCCCATCTCGATCAGATAGTCGTCCAGCGCGGCTTGGTCCTTCAGGTAAACCTCTGATTTCCCACGCGCCACTTTGTACAGCGGCGGTTGGGCGATGTAGAGATAACCGCCCTCGATCAGCTGGGGCATCTGGCGGAAGAAGAAGGTCAGCAGCAGGGTCCGGATGTGCGCGCCGTCCACGTCGGCGTCGGTCATGATGACGACCTTGTGGTAGCGCAGTTTCTTGATGTCGAACTCATCGCGGCCAATGCCGGTGCCAAGCGCGGTGATCAGGGTGCCGATTTCCTGCGACCCAAGCATCCGGTCAAAGCGGGCCCGTTCCACGTTCAGGATCTTGCCGCGCAGGGGCAGGACGGCTTGGTTGGAGCGTGAGCGGCCTTGTTTGGCGCTGCCACCCGCCGAGTCACCCTCGACAAGGAAGATTTCGGACTTCGCCGGATCGCGTTCCTGGCAATCCGCCAATTTGCCGGGCAGGCTTGCCACGTCCAAAGCGGTCTTGCGGCGGGTCAAGTCGCGCGCCTTGCGGGCGGCTTCGCGCGCCACCGCGGCCTCGATGATCTTGGAGACGATGATGCGGGCGGGACCGGGGTTTTCTTCAAACCACTCGCCCAGCTTTTCGTTCACAAGGTTTTCGACAGCCGGACGAACCTCGGACGACACCAGCTTATCCTTGGTTTGGCTGGAGAATTTCGGGTCAGGCACCTTGACGGACAAAACGCAAGTCAGACCCTCACGCGCGTCATCGCCGGTGAAGTCGATCTTTTCCTTCTTCGCAATGCCAGTCGACTGGGCATAGGCGTTGATCGTCCGCGTCAGCGCGCCGCGGAAACCCGCCATATGCGTGCCGCCATCGCGTTGCGGGATGTTGTTGGTGAAAGGCAGCACGTTTTCGTGGTAGCTGTCGTTCCACCACATCGCCACTTCAACGCCGATGCCGTTCTTTTCCCCAATCATGTAAATGGGTTCCGGCATGATCGACGCCTTGGAGCGGTCGAGGTACTTCACAAACTCCCGAACGCCACCATCGTAGTACATCTCAACCCGAACCGCCTCGGCGGGCCGTTCGTCTTCCAGCACGATCTTGACGCCCGAATTCAGGAAGGCCAGTTCGCGCAGGCGCACTTCCAGCGTCTTGAACTGGTAATCGAGGTTCGAAAAGGTGCCATCCGGACGGTTGGTCTTGGCGCTGGCAAGGAAGCGGACCTCAGTGCCTTTCTTGCCGGGCGCGGGGCCAACCGGATAGACATGCACCGTGCAATCGCCATGTTCAAACCGGGCGCGGTACTCGGTATCATTGCGCCAGACGGTCAGTTCCAGCCATTCCGACAACGCGTTGACGACGGACACGCCCACGCCATGCAGACCGCCCGACACCTTGTAGGCGTTGCCGGATTCGTCGGTGTTGTTGAATTTGCCGCCCGCGTGCAACTGGGTCATGATGACCTCGGCCGCCGAGACGCCCTCTTCCTCATGCAAGTCGACCGGGATGCCGCGCCCGTTGTCGCGCACCGATACGCTGCTATCCGCGTGGATTTTCACGCTGACTTCGGTCGCATGACCGGCCAAGGCTTCGTCGATGCCGTTGTCGACGACTTCGTAAACCATATGGTGCAAACCCGACCCGTCATCGGTGTCGCCAATATACATGCCGGGGCGCTTGCGAACCGCATCTAACCCCTTGAGAACCTTGATGGAACTTGCGCCGTAGGACTCGGTCTTGTTGGGCTCTTCAGCCATGTGCACTGCACCCCTTCATAAGCCTGCGATTTATAGCGGCAACAGGGGGGAATGTCACGCCTTGGACACAAGATTTGGGGTCAGGTGAAGGGAATCACCGCAGCCACAAGGATCAGCAGGCCCCCGGCGATCCGGTTCAGCATCCGCACCCGCTGTGGGCTGGACAACAGGGTGCGGGCCCGGTCAAGAAACAGCGCAAGGCCCAGATTTCCGATCAGGGGCACCGCAACCGAGATGGCAAGAATCGAGACGGTGTCCAGCGCCGTCAACTTCGACAGATCGCCAAAGAACCCCGGCAGAACCGTCATGTAGAACAAGATCGCCTTGGGGTTGCCGATTACCGCCGCCACACCGGTGGCAAAGCCCGCCAGCCGCCCCGGCCGGGTCAGCTTGCTGTCGGCAGACATCAGGGCACCGGATTTGGTGATCAGCAACACCCCCATGACGCAGAAGGTTGCCGCCGCCACCCAGCGCAGGATGTGCAGGGCGTCGCCATAGACGGACAGAACCCAGCCCATGCCAAAGATCGCGATGGCCGGCCACAGGCAATCGCCCAGCGTCACACCCACAGCCAAGGGCCACGCGGCGGCAAAGCCCCCCGACAGGGCGCGCGCCAGCAGGGCGACCCAGACCGGCCCCGGCACACACCACAGGCCAGCCATGGCCAAGGCGTAAAGGCCCAGTTCTGCAGCACTCAGCGTCATCAGAAAAAATTCCCCAGAAGGTCCAGAGGGGCCGTATCGTCCCAAGGCTGCCCCCGCAAGGGCAGCACCATCAGCGAGTCTGCCGGGGCGTGGTGGATGCGGCGGGTCACGGCGTCTCGCATCTCAACCCAGATCAACGGATTGGGAACAGGCCTGAACCCAGCCGCAAGATATAGCTTGGCAGTGCCAAACAGCAGGACGTACTCTGCCGGCGAGGCCGTGGCTTCCGCCAGTGCCACCTGCAGCAGGCCAGAGGCGAGGCCTTGGCCGCGCCGGGCCGGATCGGTGGCCACGTCGGCCAAACCGGCCACGGTGATCAGCCTGTCCCCCAGCCGCATGGCGCGGAATTGCAGCGCCATATGGGCAACGATGGGTCCCTGACGATGCACCAGACGCAGATGCTGGCGGGTTTGAAAGAAGCTGCGGCCGCCGAAATCGGTGGCAAAGCAGCGCGCCAGAAGGCTGGCGATTTGGGCCTCGTCCGCTGCCGTCAGCGCCCATTCCGGGATGCGTTCAACTTCCATTCAACTGATCCGGCTCTCGCCGCCCTCTTCCATCACGGTCAGATTCTGGGCACGGGCGCCGAGAGAGTCAAACAGCCCCGGTTCCGTGCCGGTCATCAGGGCTTGTGCGCCCAAATGGCAAATTTCGTCATAAAGTGCCGCCCGGCGGTGCTGATCAAGGTGGGCGGCCACCTCGTCAAACAGCAGAACGGGCGGTTGACCAAGGTCCGCGGCCAAAGCGCGGGCGTTGGCAAGGATCAGCGAGATCAGCAGCGCCTTCTGCTCCCCTGTCGAGCATTGGTCGGCGGGCACGCCCTTGGCACTATAGGTTGCGTGCAGATCGGTGCGATGCGGGCCAACCAGGGTGCGCCCGGCAGCCATGTCGCGCCTGCGGCTTTGGGCCAGCGCCAGACCCAGATCCTCTGGCGCCTCGCCCTCGGGGCCAAGCAGGGTCAGGTCGGATTGCGGGAAGGCGGTTTCGGCGCCGTGCTGGGCCTGCATCAGGCGGGCCACGGCTGCGGCGCGGTTGGTGGTGATCTGGGTGCCCGCCTCGGCCATCTGACCTTCAAGGGCGGCGTACCAATGCGGGTCGGTCACGCCATCCTTCAGCAGGCGGTTGCGGTCGCGCATGGCCTTTTCATAGGCCAGCGAGGCCTCGGCATGGTCGGGCGCGAAGGACAGGGTCATGCGGTCCAGAAAGCGGCGGCGACCCTCGGCGGCCTCTATCCATAGACGGTCCATTGCGGGCACCAACCACAGAATGCGGAGGATGCGGCCAAGGGCGGTCTGGCTGGCGGCCTTGTCGTCGATGCGGACCTCGCGCGCGCCGTCGCCTTCGGCCCAGGTCTCGACCTTGTGGGAGGACCCGCCAAGGCCACGCACTTCGGCGCGGACCTTCCAGCCCAAAGCCTCTGGCCGGCGGGAGAGGTCCGCGGTGGTCGCCCGCCGCAACCCCCTGCCGGGCGACAGCAGCGACACCGCCTCAAGGATGTTTGTCTTGCCGGCTCCGTTCGGGCCTGAAATCGCCACCGGGCGGCCGTCAAACTGCAGCGTCGCGGCGCGGTGGCTGCGGAAATGCGAGAGGCCAAGCGCGGTTATGGCAAGACCACTCACCGACCAACCCCTTTCATTTGTTCACAAATATCCCGGAGGTCCGGAGGCAGCGCCTCCGGCTGGTGGTCACACGCGCATCGGCATGACGACATAGGTGGCCGACATGTCATTGCCTTCGCGCATCAGCGTCGGATCGCCGGAGGAGTTGAACAGGAACACCGCGTTTTCGCGGTCAACCTGGCCTGCGATTTCCAGCAAGTACTTGGCGTTGAAGCCAATTTCCAGACGCTCGGCATCGTAGGCCACGGCCAGTTCTTCCTCGGCGGCGCCCGAATCGGGGGCGTTGACCGACAGGATCAGGCGGTCATCCTCCAGCGTCAGCTTCACGGCGCGGGAGCGTTCGGAGGACACGGTGGCCACACGGTCAACAGCCTTGGCGAATTCGGCGGCATCCACCTCAAGACGGCGGGTGTTGCCGGTGGGGATGACGCGGGAATAGTCGGGGAAGGTGCCGTCGATGACCTTCGAGGTCAGCGTAAGTCCCGGAGTCTTAAAGCGAATTTTGGTTTCGGAGACGGAGACGTCAATCATCGCATCGTCGTCGTCCAAGAGTTTGCGCAACTCGCCAACCGTTTTGCGCGGCACGATGACGCCGGGCATTCCGGCGGCGTTTTCCGGCAGGGCGGCGTCGATTTGGGCCAGACGGTGGCCGTCAGTGGCGACACAGCGCAGCACCGGGCCTTCCGCGGATTTGGCCACGTGCATATAGACGCCGTTCAGGTAATACCTTGTTTCCTCGGTGGAAATTGCGAATTTCGCCTTGTCGAACAGGCGGCGCAGCACCGGCGCCGGGGCCGAGAAGTTGGTGGTGTATTCCGAGGTCGCCATCACCGGGAAATCTTCACGCGGCAGGGTGGCGAGGTTGAAGTTGGAGCGGCCTGCAGCGATGGCCAGACGGCCTGCTGCGGCGTCGTCGATCAGGCTGACCAGCGCGCCATCGGGCAGTTTGCGGACGATTTCATGCAGCATCACCGCAGATACAGTGGTTGAACCGGGGCGCTCTACCATGGCTGGGGCGCGGTCGACGACCTCGATATCCAAGTCGGTGGCGCGGAAACTGACGGTGGCGCCATCGGCCTCGATCAGGACGTTGGCCAGAATCGGGATGGTGTTGCGCCGCTCGACCACCGATTGCGCCTGTGCCAGCGCCTTCAGAAGCGTTGCGCGTTCGATCGAGAGCTTCATCGTTCCATCCCTTCGTCGGTCCGCGTCTTCAAGCGCGGGGCTTTGAACCTAACGGGTTTCGGCCAATGCACAAGGGCCGTCTGTTATCCGTAGGGTCCTCGTCAGTTTTCCGTAGGTTTTGCGTAGCTACAGGCCGCGCGGGGCGTTAACCCCCCCTCAGCTTTGCAAAAGACGCTTCAGCAGCTGCAGATCGTCAGACAACTGGCTGTCGATGGCCATCAGCTCTTCGATCTTCTTGACGCCGTGCATGATCGTGGTGTGGTCGCGGCCACCAAAGCGACGGCCGATCTCGGGCAGGGAGCGCGAGGTCAGTTGCTTGGCAAGGTACATGGCCACCTGACGGGGCCGCGCGATGTTGCGCAGGCGCTTGGGGCCGATCATGTCGGACAGGCGGATGTTGTAGTGTTCGGCCACCTTGCGCTGGATCTCCTCGATCGTCAGCTTGCGATCCGAGGCGCGCAGGATGTCGGCGAGGCAGTCTTGCGCGAGGTCCAGCGTGATTTCGCGACCGACGAGGCTGGCGAAGGCGAACAGACGCGTCAGGGCGCCTTCCAGCACGCGGACGTTGGTGGTGATGCGGTGAGCGAGGAATTCCAGCACGCCACCCGCGATCTGCAGGCCCTTGTACTGGGCGCGGTAATGTTCAGCCTTGGTTTGCAGGATGCCGAGGCGCAGTTCGTAGTCGGTGGGATGCAGGTCGACGACAAGGCCACATTGCAGGCGGGACTTGATGCGTTCTTCCAGATCCTTGATCTCGCCCGGGGCGCGGTCGGCGGAGATGACGATCTGCTTGTTCTGATCGACGAGGGCGTTGAAGGTGTGGAAGAACTCTTCCTGAGTGGAATCCTTGCCGGCGATGAACTGCACGTCATCGACCATCAGCACATCGACCGAGCGGAAGATTTCCTTGAAGTCCATGATCTGGCGTTCGCGCAGCGCCTGCACGAAGCGGTACATGAACTGCTCGGCGGAGAGGTAAAGCACGCGCAGTTCCGGCTGGCGGGCCTGCAGTTCGTGGGCGATGGCGTGCATCAGGTGGGTCTTGCCCAAGCCCACGCCGCCATAGAGGAACAGCGGGTTGAAGCTGACCGGGCCGCCTTCGGCAACACGGCGGGCGGCGGCGTGGGCCAGTTCGTTCGGCTTGCCGACGACAAAGCTGTCAAAGGTGAAGCGCGAATCAAGCGGCGCACCGGGAAGTTCCTCGTCCACCGGGCGCGTGGGGCGGGTCAGCGGGCGCGACAGCGAGGTGGGAGCGGGGCGCTTGGCCTCGACCTTCGGCTCGGACTCGCGCGCCACGGAGAATTCCACCCGCTGCACTTCGGCGCCGGATTGTTGCAGTTGGCCCAGAATATGATCGGCGAAATTGCGCGATACCCAGTTTCCGAAGAACGAAGTCGGGACTTCGAAGTGGGCAACCCCACCGGCGAGGGTCAGCAGCTTCAGCGGCTCGATCCACGTCGTGTAGTTGTTCTTGCCCACTCGCGCGACCAGAAGTTCACGTGCCTGTCCCCAAGTCTCTTGCGTCATCTACTTTGTCCAAGGGCTCTTGCCGGCGCAGTTGCCAGTGGCCCTTCCTTTGCTGTTTGTCCCGCGGACCCTTGTCGTCTTGGGCATGCCAGCGAAGGCGCGTCAGGGCCGGGCCCCAATGCGGTCTTCGTGTCACAGGACAATGGCACAGGTGTGGATGCAGAATCACTGCACCCCCGATCCTGAAGCGGTTCGCGCCGCCACAGTTATGCCAAGTTGTTGATCCTGAACCGTTTTCTGTCTTTGGTGCCCCAGCGTGGCAGCGCCGGGCTTGCAGATATTTGGTCCTGGATCCCCGGAAGTCCCCCAAGTCGTCGTGAATCGCCTGATCACGCTAGCAAGCCGCAGAGGGGCAGGGCAACCGAACTTCTCGCTTGACAGCGGGGCTGTGCAACCGAATCCGGGGGCTCTGGCAAAAGAGCAACGCTGGCATGGGAATGGGTGAAAATCAGGCGCAAAATGCAAAAGGCGCACCCTGTGGGATGCGCCTTTGCGGTTCAGGTCGGCGAAGTCTTAGACGGCAGCTGCCGCGCCAAGGGTCTTCACGCGGTGGTTGAGGCGCGAGATTTTGCGCGCAACCGTGTTGGCGTGCAGAACGCCCTTGGTGACGCCGCGCATCACTTCGGGTTGAGCGGCTTTCAGCGCAGCAGCGGCTGCGGTCTGATCGCCGGAGGCCAGAGCCTCTTCGACTTTGCGGATAAAGGTGCGGATCCGCGAGCGGCGCGCCTTGTTCACATCTTGGCGTGCTTCGGATTGACGAGCGCGCTTTTTGGACTGGGCGGTATTTGCCATATCGGTATCGGTGTCCGTTTGCGTAGGTATTGATCTGAAGCCGGGTCTATAGGTGCGACTCGGGGGCTAGTCAACCTGCAAACGTCATTTGTCCTTGAAGTTGGCCGGGCGTTTTTCAAGGAAGGCCTGCATGCCCTCCTTTTGGTCGAGGGTGGCGAAGGTGGCGTGGAAGGCGCGGCGTTCGAACAGCAGGCCTTCGGAGAGCGGGGTTTCGTAGGCGCGGTTGACGGCTTCCTTGGCGGCCTTGACGGCCAGTTGCGATTTTGCGGCAATGGTGGCGGCAGTTTTCAGCGCCTCGGCCACCAGATCGGCCATGGGGATGATGCGGGAGACGAGGCCGGCGCGCTCGGCCTCGGTGGCGTCCATCATGCGGCCGGTGAGGTGCATTTCCATGGATTTGGATTTGCCGATCAGTTTTGTCAGGCGCTGAGAGCCGCCCATGCCGGCGATGATGCCAAGGTTCACCTCTGGCTGGCCGAATCGGGCGGTGTCGGAGGCGAGGATGAAATCGGCCAGCATGGCGAGTTCGCAGCCGCCGCCCAGGCAATAGCCGGAGACGGCGGCGATGATCGGCTTGCGGATCCGGGCGATGATCGAGGCGGGGGGGCCGTAGAGGTCGGCATTGGCCACCTCGGCATAGGTCAGGGATTGCATTTCTTTCACGTCGGCGCCGGCGGCGAAGGCCTTGTCCGATCCGGTGAGGACGATGCAGCGGACGGCGTCGTTGGCATCCGCCTCGATCAAGGCGTGGGCAAGCTCCTGCATGAGGTGTTGGTTGAGGGCATTCAGCGCCTCGGGTCGGTTGAGGCGGATCAGAAGGACGGGGCCGTGGGGTTCAAGAAGGACGGTTGGCATGGGTTACCTTTGGCAGCTGGGGCAATAGAAGGAGGAACGGCCGGATTGCACAAGGCGTGCGATGGATGTGCCGCAGGTGAGGCAGGGTTCGCCTTCACGGTCATAGACGCGGAAGGTGTGCTGGAAGTAGCCAAGTTCCCCGTCGGCCTGCCGGTAGTCGCGCAAGCTGGAGCCGCCGGCTTCGATGGCTTCGGTCAGGACCTCGCGGATGATCGGGACGATTTGGCTGATGTTGTGCGGCGTCAGGTCACCCGCCAGACGGGTGGGGGCGATCTTGGCGCGGTGCAGGACTTCGCAGACGTAGATGTTGCCAAGGCCGGAGACGATGGTCTGGTCGAGCAGGGCGGATTTGATCGGGGTGGCGCGGCCTTCGAGGCGGCGGGCGAGGTAGGGGGCGTTGAAGGCATTGCCCAGCGGTTCCGGGCCAAGGTCCGCCAGCAGCTTGTGGCTTTGCCATTTGGCGGTGGGCATCAGGTCCATCGAACCAAAGCGGCGGGCGTCGTTGAAGGTGATTTGCGCGCCCGAGTCCATCGTGAGGATGACGTGGTCGTGTTTCTGGGGGGCGGGGTGGGTGTGGTGAAATTCGCCAAGCATGGCGCCCGAGATCAGCATGCGGCCGGACATGCCGAGGTGGATCAGCAGCGTTTCGTCCGAGGACAGGTCGGCGAGGATGTATTTGGAGCGGCGGCGCAGGCTTAGGACGGTCTGGCCGCTCAGACGGTCCGCCATGCGGTCTGGCAGGGGGAAACGCAGGTCGGGACGGTTGACTTGGGCGGACAGGATCACATGTCCCTCAAGAACCGGCAGCAATCCGCGTCTGACGGTTTCGACTTCGGGCAGTTCAGGCATCCGCGACCTTTCCGCTGGTTGAGGCGCTGCCGCGCTGCGCCTATAAGGTGGCTGCGGATTAGGAAGGGCAAGCCCCGATGAGCACTGAGAACACCACCCATTTCGGCTATCAGACCGTGAATGAGGACGACAAGGCCGGGATGGTGCATGGGGTGTTTACCCGTGTGGCCAGCAAGTACGACATCATGAACGACCTGATGTCAGTGGGTATCCACCGGCTGTGGAAAGACGCCATGATGGATTGGCTGAACCCACGGCCCGGTCAGCGCTTGCTGGACGTGGCGGGCGGCACCGGGGATGTGGCGTTCCGGTTTCTGGGGCGCGCGCCGACCGCCACGGCGACCGTGCTGGACATGACGGAAAGCATGCTGATCGAAGGCCGCAAGCGGGCCGAGGCGGAAAGCCTGTCGGATCGGCTGGACTGGATAGTGGGCGATGCGATGGCCCTGCCCTTCCCCGACAACGGCTTCGATGTCTACACGATCAGCTTTGGCATCCGGAACGTGGTGCGGGTGCAGGATGCCTTGAACGAGGCGTTTCGCGTGCTGCGGCCCGGCGGGCGGCTGATGGTGCTGGAATTCTCGCAGATCCCGAATGAGATGCTGCAGAAGGCCTATGATCTGTATTCGTTCAACGTGATCCCGGCGATGGGCAAGATGGTGACCGGGGATCGTGACAGCTATCAGTATCTGGTGGAATCGATCCGCAAATTCCCCGAGCAGGAGGTTTTTGCCGGGATGATCCGCACGGCGGGCTTTGCACAGGTGAAGTATCGCAATCTGTCCCTGGGCATTGCGGCGCTGCATTCGGGCTGGAAGGTCTGATGCGGGGACCTCACAATCTGCTGAGGCTGATCCGCACCGGCGCGACGTTCGAGCGGACCGGGGCGATGGATGTGGTGCTGAAAGGGTTCGGCGCGCCAACCAGCTTGCGCATTCTGGTGCGGGCGCTGGGGCTGCCGTTCCAGTGGCTGGGGCTGAGGGGCGATCCGGCCTTGCCGCCGGTGACGCGGGCTTTGACGGCGCTGGGGCCATCCTACATCAAGTTCGGCCAGATCCTGTCCACGCGGCCGGATATTGTCGGCGACGAGATGTCGTTGCAGTTGAAGTACTTGCAGGACAAGCTGCCGCCTTTCGCGATGGATCAGGCCAAGGCCATGGTCGCGGCAGAGCTGGGTCAGCCGGTGGAAGCGCTGTTTGACGACTTCTCGGAACCGGTTGCGGCGGCCTCGATTGCGCAGGTGCACAAGGCGCGGCTGCGCGAGGATGGCCGGCAGGTGGCGGTGAAGGTGCTGCGGCCGGGGATTGAACGGGCGTTCCGCAAGGATATTGACGCGTTCTATCTGGCGGCGCAGACGATCGAGATGTTCTTGCCCTCGACCCGGCGGCTGCGGCCGATTGACGTTATCGCGCATTTCGAAGGCGTGGTGATGGGAGAGCTGGATTTGCGGCTGGAGGCGGCCTCGGCTTCGGAGTTTGCGGCCAATACCAAGGACGATACGGGGTTTGCGGTGCCGGCGCCGTTGTGGCGGCTTTCGGGGCGGTCTGTCATGACGATGGACTGGGTGGAGGGCATCAACATGTCCGACAATGCCGCACTGGATGCGGCGGGGCATGACCGGGTGGTGCTGGGCGGGCGGGTTTTGGCGCTGTTCCTGAACCATGCGCTGCGCGATGGGTTCTTTCACGGCGACATGCATCAGGGCAACCTGAAGGTGGCGGCCAATGGCGACATCATCGCCTATGACTTCGGCATCATGGGGCGGATCGACGCCTATACGCGCAAGGTCTATGCGGAAATCCTGATGGGGTTCATCCAGCGCAATTACCGGCGCGTGGCGGAGGTGCATTTTGAGGCGGGCTATGTGCCGGCGGACCGCGATGTGGAGGCGTTTGCCAGTGCGTTGCGGGCCGTGGGCGAGCCGATCTTCGGGATGGAGGCCAACCGCATCTCGATGGCGAAGCTTCTGGCCTATCTGTTCGAGGTGACCGAGCGGTTTGGCATGGAAACCCGGATGGAGCTGATCCTGCTGCAGCGCACCATGGTGGTGGTCGAGGGTGTGGCACGGTCTTTGGATGAGAATATCAACATCTGGCAGGTCGCAAAGCCGGTGGTGGAAAGCTATGTCCGCAGCCATGTGGGGCCGCTGGCGCTGGCCAAGGACCTGATCAGCACGGTTCAGGTTCTGGCGCGCTTTGGGCCGAAGCTGCCGCGGCTGGTGGAGAATTTGCTGATCGCGCAGGCGGATGGGCCGAAAGCGCCGCCGCAGCGCCGGGCTGTGCCGCTGCTGTGGGCGGTGATCGGGGCGCTGGCGCTGGTGGCGCTTGGGGTCTGGGCGGGCCACACGGTGCGGTAAGGGGGCCTCAGGCGGCCTGGGTCGCCCGCGCCTCGGTCAGGATGGCGTGCAGTTTGGCCGGATCGGTGTTGGCACGCAGCTTGGAGCAGATGCCGGGGTCGCGCATGGTGCGCGACACCAGCGCCAGCGCCTTCAGGTGATCCACGCCGGATTCCTTGGGGGCAAACAGGCCGAACACCAGATCAACCGGCTGGCGGTCGACGGAATCATAGTCGAGCGGCTTTTCCATGCGCAGGAAGACCGCGACGATCCGGTCAAGGTCATCCAGCCGCGCATGGGGCAAGGCGATGCCGTGGCCCACACCGGTGGGGCCAAGGCTTTCGCGTTCCTGCAACCCATCGGTGGCAACCGAGGCGTTCAGGCCATAGGCTTGGGCGGCAATTTCACCCAGTTCCTGAAACAGGCGTTTCTTTCCCGTCAGTTGCCCGATGACCCGGACCGCACCGGGCATAAGCAGTTTCGAAAGTTCCATTGCCTGTTCTTACCTGCTTAGCCCGGTGCGCCCAAAGGGCGCCGCCGGAGGATTACTTGCCGTTGCTCGGGTCAATCCAGCCGATGTTCGCGTCTTCACGGACATATACCACATTGACCCCGCCATGCCCCACGTTCCGGAACAGCAGGAATTTTTGCCCGCCCAATTCCAGTTGCATCACGGCCTCGCCGACCGAGAGGGAGGGAATCTTCGTCTCCATCTCGGCGATGATCACGTGTTCAACGGGGGCTGTGTCAGCTTCTTCCGGCTCTTCTGTTGGTGCGAGGATATAGGCTGCACCGGTGCCATATTCAACAGGTGCCGTGCGGGCGCTGTGGTGGTTGCGCAGGCGGCGCTTGTAGCGGCGCATCTGCTTGTCCATCTTCTCGCGGCAGGATTCGAAGGCGGCATAAATCTCGGTCGCGTGGCCCTTGGCTTGCGCGGTCAGACCGGTGGACAGGTGGATGGTGGCTTCGCAGACAAGTTCATAGCCGGCCTTGGAAAAAACCACGGTGGCGTCGGTGGGACGCTGCGCATATTTTTCAACGATTTCACCCAGTTCGGATTTCACATGGGTCTGCAAGGCCTCGCCAATGTCGATTTGCTTGCCACTGATCTGATACCGCATGATGCCTCCTAAGCGTTGCAATGCCACGGATCCGGGCGATCCGAGGGGTCGTATCCAGGGATGGATGGGGTTTGAGCGCTGGCCTGCTTGAACACTTGCTTTTGGTGGCGGCGCCCTGTCGAGGGGGCCGCAACGGTCGGGCAAGGCAGGGCGGTTCTTGCACTCATCCCCATCATTTGGGGACGCGACAGGGCACTTGTCAACAGCACTTTCGGATCGGGTCAAATGATCCGGAAATTCTCGCCAAGGTAGACCTGACGGACCATCTCGTCCGCGACGATTTCCTCGGCGGTGCCGGTCATCAGGACCTTGCCATCGTGGAGGATATAGGCGCGGTCCACGATATCGAGCGTGTCGCGCACGTTATGGTCGGTGATCAGCACCCCGATGCCGCGCGATTTGAGGTCATGCACAAGGTGGCGGATTTCAGCCACCGCGATCGGATCGACCCCGGCGAAGGGTTCGTCGAGCAGAAGGTACAGCGGATTGGCGGCCAGACAGCGGGCGATTTCCACCCGGCGCCGCTCGCCGCCCGACAGCGCAAGGGCCGGGGCGCTGCGGATATGGGTGATCGAGAATTCCGACAGCAGCTCTTCCAGCCGCTCTCGGCGCTTGTGGCGGTCGGGCTCCGAGATTTCCAGCACGGCGAGGATGTTGTCTTCGACGGTCAGGCCGCGGAAGATCGACATTTCCTGCGGCAGATAGCCGATGCCAAGCCGGGCGCGGCGGTACATCGGCAGGGCGGTGACATCGCGACCGTCGATCAGCACCTCGCCCGACTCGGGCGTGATGAGGCCGGCGATGGCGTAGAAGGTGGTGGTCTTGCCGCAGCCGTTGGGGCCCAGAAGGGCCACCACCTCGCCCTTGGCCAGATCCAGCGAGACATCGCGGATCACCAGACGCTTGGAGTAGCTTTTGCGCAGGTTGCGGACCTGCAGGCCGCCGATGCCATCGACGACGGCGGGTTCGACATAGGTCTGTTCCGGCACGTGGCCGTCGATCAGAACCTCGGCGGAGGGAACGGTATCTGCGGGCATCAGTTCTTCTTCGGCGGTGCGGGGGTGAAGGTGGTTGTGACGCGGCCATCCATGGTGCCAAGCCCGGTCTTGAGGCTGACCGTCAGCTTCTGGCCCGAGATGGCGGAGGCGCCCTGGGTCAGGATGACATCGCCGGTCAGCAAAAGATCGCCGGTCTCGGGCGCATATTCGGCCGATTGCGAGGAGGCGGCGTCGGTGCCTGCGGCCAGTTTCACCCCGCCATCGGCGAGGAGTTTGGCGATGGTTTTCTTGTCGGCGGCATATTGGACCTGCACGGTCGCGGCGGCGAGGGTCATGCTGCCTTGGGTGACCACGACATTGCCCTTGAACAGCGCGGTGCCGTCGCTTTGGTTGACCGACAGCTGATCTGCGGTGACCTGCACCGGCAGGGTCGGATCGGTCTTGAGGCCGGCGAAAGCCACGGCGGTGCCTGCCGCATGCACCGCAAGCGGCGGCAGAACGGCGGGCAGCAGCATGAGGGCAAGGGCAAGGGCCCGGGCTTTGCGCATCACAATCCTCCTTTGGGGGTGTAGATCAGCGTCACACCGCCCGTGAAATCCAACAGGTAGCCGCCCGAGGGCTCGCGGCCAAGATGCATGCCGCCGGCTGTGAGTGTGCCGGCCGGGCCAGCGCCGGTGACGGGACCAAGGCTGGTGACATCGGTCTGGTCCAAGGCCACGCTCATCCCGTCAGCCTTGACGGTGTAACCGGTCGAGGCGGCGAGGGTGACGCCGCTGGTCAGGATTGCCTGCTTGGCGGCCTGATCCATCCGTCCTGCGCCGGCGTTCATGGTGGCGGTGGAGCCGCCCGGCATCTCGATCAGGGCCGACAGGGTGGTGGCGGAGCCGGCGTTGGAGGACCCAGCCACGCCGGGCCGGGCCTCGGCCGCCTTGATCGTCAGCGCGGCGCCGTCTTTGGTCATGCCGGCGAAGGCGGGAGCGGTCAGCCGGGGTTCCTTGACGCGGTCGGCGATGTCGGTGCTGGCATAGGGGATGGCGTCTTCGGGGCGCACGGTGCGACCAAAGAGGAACAGGGTGGCCAACAGGGCAAGCGCGGCCAGCGGCAGCAGAATCTTCAGCCAGAACACGAGGCGTGAGTGGAAGTTGTCGCCCCACGCCTGTGCCATCACACCACCCCGGCGCGCAGAAGGTCGTGGATGTGCAGGATGCCCAGTGCGGGCAGATCGGCTTGCGGGCCGGCCTTGACGAACAGGCAGGTGATCTTGCGGTCGTTCATCACGGCCAGCGCCACCTCGGCCAGGGCGTCGGGCAGGACGGTGCGGGGGTTCCTGGTCATCACCTGGGCTGCGGTGTAGGACAGCAGACCCTCCATATGCCGCCGCAAGTCGCCGTCGGTGATGATGCCCTGCAGGCTGCCATCGGCGCCGGTCACGCCCACGACGCCAAAGCCGTGGCGCGAGATCGCCAGAAGCGCCTCTGGCATCGGCGTGTCGGATTGGATCAGCGGCAGGTCGGTGTGCATCAGGTCGCGCACCTTCAGAAGTTTCGCGCCCAGTTTGCCGCCGGGGTGGAAGATGCGGAAATGTTCGGGCGTGAAGGAGCGGTGTTCCATCAGCGCGATGGCGAGGGCATCGCCCAAGGCCAGCGTCATGGTGGTGGAGGTGGTGGGGACGATGCCCGTCTCGCAGGCCTCGGGCGCGTTGGGCAGCACGATGGCCACGTCAGCGGTGCGCAGAAGGGTGCTGTCGGCGCGGGCCGCCACGCCGATCAGCGGGATGTCGAAGCGGCGGGTGTGGGCGATGATGTCGGCCAGTTCCGAGGTCTCGCCCGAGTTGGACAGGATCAGCACCACGTCGCCCTGCATCACCATGCCAAGGTCGCCATGGCTGGCTTCCGCCGGGTGGACGAATTGCGCGGGTGTGCCGGTGGAGGCGAAGGTGGCGGCGATCTTGCGGGCGATGTGGCCGGATTTGCCCATGCCCGAGACGATGACCCGCCCCTTGGCGGCGAGGATCAGGTCGACCGCTTCGGTGAAGGCGCCGTTCAGCGCCTCGGCCAGAATGGCCAGCGCCTCGGCCTCGCGTGCTATGACGCGCTTGCCGGTGGAGAGGGGATCGGTGCCCGGGGCCTTAGTGGTGGAAGATGTCATTGGGTTCGTCCCAGCCCATCAGGTCAAGTTCGGCGCGCGTGGGCAGGAAGTCAAAGCAGCGTTGGGCCAGTTCCAGCCGACCTTCGCGGATCAGCAGCGCCTGCAGCGCGTCTTTCAGCTTGTGCAGGTAAAGCACGTCGGACGCGGCGTAGTCTTTCTGCGCCTCTGTCAGCGTCGCCTGCCCCCAGTCGGAGGTTTGCTGGGCCTTGGAGACATCGACGCCAACCAGTTCATTGAGCAGGTATTTCAGCCCGTGGCGGTCTGTGAAGGTGCGCACCAGTTTGGCAGCGATCTTGGTGCACCAGACCGGGGCAGTGCGGACGCCGAAGGCCTGATGCATCATGGCGATGTCGAAGCGGCCGAAGTGGAACAGTTTCAGCGTGTTGGGATCGGTCAGCAGGCGTTCGAGATTGGGGGCCGAGGTCTGACCCCGGGCGATCTGAACCAGATGGGCATTGCCGTCTCCGCTGGACAATTGCACGACGCAAAGCCGGTCGCGGCGGGGGTCAAGGCCCATCGTCTCGGTGTCGATGGCGACGATGGGGCCAAGTTTCAGTCCGGCGGGCAGGTCGTTCTTATGCAGGAAATTGGCCAATGTGCTTGTCCGTATCAGAGGGATACACGAGGTCTAGCCGATTTCCACCGGGAAGGGAATTGAGGCAGGCCAGAAGCCGGGGCTTATCGTGCAGCGGAGGATCACAGGGCCGGCGCGAAGGGTGTGATGGTCCAGTAATGCGACCGCGTGACAGGCTCTTCGCGGCTGGCCAGAACCGCATGACCGTCGCGCAGCGCCAGCCAACCGCTGAGCCGCATGCAGGGCCGCAGCCGGAAGCCGCCCAGATCGCGGTACAACAGCCAGCGTGTCGGATCGAACCGATCCACCGGCGACGGACGGCCAAGGCCCACGACCGCGCCCGATCCCGCCAGCATCCGCGCCTCGTGGCCCTGATTGAGGAAGGACCATGTCCCGGCGTCGTTCAGGCGGATCAGCCAGTTGGTGCCGGTGAAGGGGGCCTGCCGCGACGGGACCATGTGGACGGAGGACGCGTGTTGATTGCCGTCCAGAAACAGGCTTCCCGCGCTGTCTTGCGGCGAGATCGAGACGCGGTCGCCGCTGCTGATCAACCGCCCGTCGCAGGTGAACGGGGCTGAGACGCGGTCAAGGTCGTCGAACCGGATCTTGCGGGAGCCGTGGGGCAATCCGGGTTCAGCCATGGATGACCCCGAATGCCGCGCCGTCCGCCACCTGCTGCCAGAAGGCCGGGGTCGCGGCGGTGGCCATCCGCTTGGCGTAGTGGCTGCGCAGATCGTCATAGCCTTGGGTAAAGGCGCTTAGCGCCACAAAGAAGCGGGCGGCGACGATGCTGAGGGCGGTGATCCGCTCTGCCTCGTTCGGATTGTAGATCGAGCGGCGCTCGGTATGGGGGTTCCACAGCACGACAGCGTCCAGCGGCGGCTCGTCGGGCTGGGTGGGCATGTACAAGAACCGCGCCTGGGTGGTCAGCTTGCCGTCGCGCTTGGACGCCTCGCGCATGGTGTCGACCAGTTCATCGGGGATGACGGCAAAGGCGGAGTCAAAGCTTTTGAAGCGGGTGATCAGGGCGATGTAATGCTCGGCAAAGCCGGGTTCCATCAGACGGTCCATCGCGACCAGATCGGTCAGCGCCTCGGCATAGACGGTCAGGCCGGCGACATCGCAGACCGACAGATGGCCCAGCGCGCGGGCGTGGAAGAAGGCGGCGAGTTCGTCGGGCTTGTCCTGCCCATAGGCCATGTTGATGATGATGCCATGAGCGATCGACATGTATTCCTGCGCGTAGGAATGCGCCGGTTCGTGCCAGGCGGCCATGTTGGGGTTGGAGAGCGTGATCCCGCCGGCCAAGGCGTGGCGCAGGCTGTATTCGATGTCATCGCCGCGCAGGAAGAAGGCGGTGGGCAAGCCAATTTCGGCAATGCGGCCGAAGGGCATCGAGAGCAGGATGAAGGTTGCGTATTCGGCATGGTGCAGCTTGGCCATGTCGTCCAGATGCGCCTGACCGTGGAAATCCCGCATATGACGCAGAAGGCGGGGGCCGACGCCGGTGCGCTGGCCCTGCGGGCTGTCCTTGGTGAAGCGGCCCCAGAAGCCGCCATCCTCCCACAGACGGCGGGGTTCGGACTGCATGAAGACGGGCAGCGAGTGGAAGGCGTTGTCGCGGCGGAACAGCGTGGCCCCCCAGTTGCGCGCCAGCGATTCCAGCGAGACCCGCAGGTCATCGTCGGCCAGAACCACCTCGTTCACGGTGATGCCTGACGCCGCGACCGCCTGTTGCAGCGCCAGAAGTTCAAGGCTCATGTTGCCGCCGCCGCCCATGTTGGGACCGGAGAGGACAAAGGTGTTGAGATTGTAGGCCGCCAGATCCGCGTAGGTTTCGGGTTTGAGGTCCGCAGAGGAATCGTAGATCACAAACAGCGTGTTGGCCAGCATGTGGCCGTGCATGTCCAGCATGGCGGTTTCCTGGAACCGCGCCAGCAGGTGCTGGACATCCCGGGTGCGGCCATAGGTGCGCATCAGGACGACCATGCGCCCCTCGGTCGCGGCGGGGGCCAGAACCTCCCAGGTGATGTCAAGCACTTCGCAGCCGTCGCCCAGCGCCCGGGCGACCCAGAACAGACGGGCGCTGCGCGGCAGGGACTGGATCTGGCCAATCTCGATGAACTCGGTCCGCGGGCCGTCAGAGGAGATGACACGCTCTGCCAAAGGCAGCGGCGGGTGGCCGACACGGCTTTGATAGACGATGATCTGGAAGCGGCCGCGAAACCGGACGTTCAGCCACAGATCCATGTGCTGGCAATGCGAGGACAGGATTTGCGGGTAGAACGAATTGCGCAAGGTGCCGCTGTTGAGCATTTCCTGATTGAGCAGGACCAACCCCTCGCCCTGACGGGGGCGCAGGTGATCGGGTTCATCGACGAAGAACAGATCGTCCAGACCCATGATGCGGTTGGACAGGTCAAGACCGTGAATGCGGACCAGATCGCCCTGTGCAATCGGCCGGGTCTGCCCGGCCCAACGGGTCAAAGACTGGGCGAGCGTGTCGACGGTCTGGGAAAACGCGGTCGCTTGCATAATGAAGGAGCCTCCGAACTCACGTCAGGGTCATGGGACAGCCTGCAGGGTCACGGGCTGCGCCACGGTGTAATCCGCACTCGCATAAGCAATGCCCGATGCCCCTGCAACAGACAAGACATGCGCCAGCACGGAAACCGCCAGCGTGCGCGGGTCCCGACACGAGCCGATCAGGCCGAACGTCGGGATCAGTCGGGCGATATGCGCCTCTGAAACGCCAAGCCGGCGCAGATCCTCCAGCAGGCGCTGACGGGCGCGCAGACTGCCTTGCGCGCCGATGAAGAAGGCGTCGGAGGGCAGGAATTGCGCCAGAAGCCGCGCTTCGTTTTCATGGTCGTGAAAGAAAAGGGCGATGGCGGTGCGGCGGTCGGGCTGCGGGCAGACATAGCTGCGAAAGCTGGGCACGACAGAGATATTGAGCGGGCCCACGCGCGACAGATCAGCCTGCAGGCCTTCTTGACCAAACAGCGTCACGTCATAGCCCGCCGCCTGCGCCATGAGGGCAAAGGACATCGCCTCGATCCCGTGGCCATAGACCCAGAAGCGCAGTTCGGGTTCCAGCACCACGACGACGTCACCCGGCGCGGCATCGGTCCGGCCCGGGTCCAGCAGGGTCAGGGCGCCGGTGGCGCTGTCGATGGCAAGGGCCGCTTCCTGCCGGGCATCGCCCCGGGCCAGAACGGCGCGCAGGGTGGCCGGGTCCGGATTGGGGATCAGCAGGATGGTGAGCCCGCCGCCACAGGGCAGCTTGAGGTCGAAGAAGGGTGAGCCCTGACCATAGCGCAGGGATTTGGGCTGCCCGGTCTGCAGGGCAGTGGCGGCGTGTTCGGCAATGTCATCCTCGATGCAGCCCGAGGACAGCGAGCCCGTGCGCTGACCCTGCGGCCCGAAGGCCATCATGGTGCCAAGGTTGCGGTAAGAAGTGCCGAGGATCTGGGTGATCACGGCAAGCACACCCCCTGTTTCGGACAGGCGGCGCAAGGGAACCCGATTGCTGGCGTATTCGATCATCTGTGTCCTTCTCCCCCAGCTGCAATGTGGGGCAGGACGATTTCCTATGCCAGTCTTGTTTTGCGCCCGGCGTTAACTTGCCGCAGGATCCCGGATGGCCGTGATGATCGAGGTCAACGCCTCGACCCCGCCGGGCAGCATGGCGGACACGCCGTTGGCGCTGCTGCGAATCTCGGAAATCTTGCCGTAGTATTCGACGTCCGAAGACCCCAGAAGTTTGTCACCCGAATAGCTTTCCAGTGACAGGGAATAGAGGCCCTTGGGCAGCGGGTTGCCCGACGAGTCGAGCCCCTGCCACTGGTAATCGGCGCTGCCCAGCGGCAGTTGCGTGCGCGACACCTCTGCGCCGCTTTGATCCTTGACCACCAACACAGCCTTGTCGGCATCCGCCGCCGGATTGGGCGAGATGGTGACCGGCGTTGCCCCGTCAAAATAGGCCGGCGCGGCCAGACGGGCCTCTTTGCCGACCCAGCCGACCATCTGGCTCATGGCGCCGAGGGAGTTCTGGCTGATCATCTGGCCGAGAAGGTCGTTGGTCTTGGTCTGCTGTTCGACGCCGGAAAATGTGGCCAGCTGGACGGCCAGTTGATCCGCGCTCATCGGGTTGAGCGGGTCCTGGTTCTTGATCTGCGTGGTCATCATCTTGAGGAAGGTGTCATAGTTCTTGTCATTGGCCACCTGCGCCGCCGACTTGGGCGGGGTCGTGGTGGGGGGAGAGGTGGTCGCCGGGGTTGTGGCTGCAACGGTCATGGTCAGTCCTTTTCAAAGCCGCAGGTCCAGACCCGCCCCGGAAACCGGAAGACGCGGGGCTGAAAGTGCCATGGGAATAAGGGGCGCAGGGTCTTCGGGGGCAACCGTCTGGCCCTTTGGATCGCCAGCGGTGGGCGCGCCATCGCGACTGCCCCACTGGCTGAAGTTGAGGTTTCCCGTCTCAAGCCCCGAGGAGCGGAATTCCTGCCGCAACTCGTCCGCGTTGCGGCGCAAGAGGTCCAGCGTTTCGGGGCGTTCGGCGGTCAGCGTCACCTGCACCTGATCGCCCTTGGTCACCATGTCAAAGCGCAGGCGGCCCAGTTCCGCCGGGTCCAGAATCACTTCGGCGCGGGAATGGCCGCTGTCGACCACCGCATGGGCCAGCGAGGTCGAAAAGCCCCGGGGCAGTGCGTGATGCCCGGTGTCCGGGCTGGGCGTGCCATGGCGCGGCTCCGCGGCGGAGGATGGCGGGGCGGGATGGGCAGGTTGCGGCGGGGCAACCGGCACAGACGGGGCGGCCTGGTTTGGCGGTGGCGGGCCGAGGGGTGAGGGCGCTGCGAAATCCGGTCTGGCGAAATCCGGTCTGGCGGGGTCCGGTCTGGCGGGGTCGACTGGAACCGGGGCAAGGGTTGCGGCATGGCGCGGGGCTTGCCCGATGCGGGGCAAGGTGGTTGGCGTGGCAACGGGCCGCTCTGTCCGCAGCGCGACCGCGCGGCGCGGCGGATTTGCAGGCTCAATCCGGGGCGGCGGCGCGGTTTGGCTGGTGTGCAAGCCGCCCGGCTGTGGCGCGACGGGGACGGCCAGGGGCATGGCGGACACGGGCAAGCGGGTAGCAGCGGGCGGAAGGTTGGCGGCGGGCGCGACCTGCGAGGGTGGCGGAAGGTCTGGGAGAGGCGCCCCTTGCCGGATGTCCGGCTGGGACGATTGGGAGGGGCGTGACGGCTTAGGCAGGCGGGAGTCAGGCTGCACCACGCCAGACGCGGGCGGGGGCGGCAAAGGGTCAACCGATGCAAATGCACGCGGGACCGTCGTGGGCGGAAAGGATGGCTTTGGTTCCAAGGGGGTCGGGGGCGCGCGCCCCACGGCGATTACGGCGGGGCCGCTGACCCTGGGCTGGGGGAGGGGGGAAGGGGTTGCAGGGCGGGCGGCGGCAGGTTGGCGCACAGCCAGCGGCGGGCGCGCCGGGATGGGCGCAGGCGGGGTCCGGTCGGCTTTGGCGGCAGGGCCAAGGTCCATTGGCGGAGGGGAAAGCGCGCCCTCGGCCGGGACGGGGACAAGGTCGCTGCGGGCAGCCTTCAGGGCTGGCCCGCGTTCGGCCCGGGGGACCTGTGGCGTGGCGGGATCGGCCGGCGGCGGGGCAACGGTCTTTGCGGGCGCGGCATCCTTTGAACGGGCCAGATCGGGCAACACAGGGTGTGGCGCGGCTGGTGATTGCTCCAGCAGGGTCTGAAACCGGGAAAAGGCCTGCAAAGGCGTCAGTTTGGAATAGGAAGCAGAGGCTTTCGCCGGCAGGACGGTGCTGTCTGCGGCAGATGGCAGCCGGTCAACGGCGGCAGCGGGGTCGTCAGGGACTGGCGCGGCGGTGATCGGTGGCCTGACCTGCGAAACCGCGTGCGGCCCCCCCGGGGTCGCCACTTCCTGAACCGGCGGGGCCGTTGGTGTTGCCGCGTCCGCCGGAAGCGCTGGCTTGGGCAGGGCTTGCAGCGCCGCTGGCACAGAAAGGGGCGACCGCATGGGGCTTGCGGGATGCGCTTCGCCAGACCCGGGTTGCGCCGTCTTTGGCCCGGGGTTGACGCCGGATGGCGCGGCCGGTCCGTTAGACGCAAGGGGCGGCGCAGCCTCAGGCAGGGTGGGGCGAGGGGCTGCGGCCCCTTGCGCGACGGGAGCTTGCCCGCGCAGCGACGGCGCGGCTGTGCGGGTTGGATCGGCATGCCGGGTTGGCTGCGGGGCGAGGGCCTGCACCTTTGCGCGCGGCTGTGGCACGGGCGTGGTGCCGGATTGCATGGCATTTGTTGGGGGAAATGGGGCAGGCAAAGGGGCAGTCTTGCGCGGCGCAGCCCCCTCTGTCGGTCGGGCGCGGGGCGATGCCTGGGCCGCCAAGACGGGCTGCGCCGCGTCCGAACGTTCCGGTGAGGCGGGGACGATCGCGACAGGGCCGTCCGTTCGGCCAGGTTTGGCTGATGGCGGGGCTTCGGCCGCCCTTTGTCCGGGCGGTGTGGTAACGGCCGCCGGTCCGGGCGCTGCGCCGGGAGGCGAAGGGGAGGATGCAGGACGGACCGCCGGGGCTGCGGCCGACAGATCCGCCCCGGCTGGCGCTTGGGTCTGGGTTTGGCCGTGCAGGATCGCCGTGTCAGCCGCGGCCGCGGCTTGCACCGCCAACGCGGGGCGGCTTTCCGGCGGCGCTGCCGGTGTCGCTGCGGCGTGTGCGGGCGGCGGCAGGGGCGACTGTGGCGGCGCGGGCATGGGCCAAGGTGGCGGAGGGATTGCCAGGGTCTGCGGCGCAGAACCCTCTGTCTCGGCGCTCGCCGGGACAGGCGGATCCGAGACCTGAACCGGATCGGGGGCGGAAGCGGGCCCTGCCACGGGCGTCGTGTCTTGCCCCGGGAGAGGCGAGTGGGCGGGGACCTGGACCATCCCAAGATGCGCGGCTTGCAATCGGGCGTGGCCCGACGGCCGATGGTGGGCCGCAGGCACGGCGGCATCGGCCTTTGGCGTGGCTGGTTCCGGCTGGGGGGCGCGCAGGGATGCCAGACGGGGGATCGCCATACCCGCTGGCACCGCAACGGGCGGTGCGGTGACCGGGTTTGGCCCCAGCAGCGTCAGCACATCGGCAAATGCCGCCGCATCCGAGGCGGCATCCGCCGGGGGCGCCATCAAGGGGGCGGGATGCGAAACGGGGGCAAGCTGGGCTTTACTGATCATCTGGTCCGACTTCTGCCGACTTTGAGCGATCTTTCTGCGTCAACGGTTACCAGCTGTTTACCGCTGGGCCTGATAGTGCAGAAAATCCGCTGCAATTGGAGACCGCGATGCAAGTTCCCACCACCCCTGACCCGGCCAGCACATTGAGTCCGGCACGTTCCGCCCAACTGATGAAGAAAGCCAAAGAGCTGGAGACGAATTTCCTGTCCGAAATGCTGTCTTACACCGGGCTCGATTCCCAGAAGGGGAACTTTACTGGCGGGGTGGGCGAGGATCAGTTCAGCTCTTTCCTGCGCGAGGCGCAGGCCAAGGCCATGGTCGATCATGGCGGTATCGGGCTTTCTCAGAACATTTTCAACGCTTTGGCCCGGCGCGATCATGCCGGTGACTGACCCGCGCGCCGCCCGCCTGCTGGATGAGGTGCACGCCGCCCTGTTACGCCGGGACTACGCGGCGCTGCCCGAGTTGAGCGCGGCGCTGGCCCGGGAGCTGGACCATCCCAGTCACACACTGGATCAGGCCGCGTTGCAGGTGATCCGGCAGAAGGCCAACCGCAATGCGGCGACCCTGTCCGCCGTGCAGCGCGGCATCCGCTCTGCCCTGCGCCGGCTGACCGAGATCAGGTCCGTGTCGAACGGTCTGGTCACCTACGACCGCGCGGGCCGCAAACAAGAGCAGAGGAACGATCACGGGCTGGCGGCACGCTTCTAGCCTTTGGTTCAAATGACGCGAATTCGGTCGGTTGCGATTAGCACTCTCTTAGATGTTCCGCGCTTTGATGACAGGGCATCCCAGGTGGGGTGGCGCGCTCCGGGCCCTCCGGTCGCACTGGAAAGAAAGCCCAACTGCCATCCCTGGTGATGGTGCAACAAGCCGTGCGCAAAGCGTCGGCTGACCGCAAAGGAAACGGAAATGTCGTCGATTCTGACCAACAACAGTGCAATGGTCGCGCTTCAGACCATGAAGTCGATCAGCACGAACCTTGCCAACACCACCTCGCAGATCTCCACCGGCAAGCGCGTGGCCACCGCCAAGGACAATGCCGCCGTCTGGGCCATCTCCAAGGTGATGGAGGCCGATGTGCAAGGCTTCCAGGGCATCTCGGACAGCTTGGCCCTTGGGTCGTCGACCATCGCGGTGGCCGGACAGGCCTCGGCCACGGTGACCGATCTTCTGACCCAGATGAAGGGCAAGATCGTTTCGGCCCAGGAAAGCAACGTCGACCGGACCAAGATTCAGGCTGACATCGTGACCCTGCGCAGCCAGATCAGTTCGGTCGTGGGAGCGGCGCAGTTCAACGGGCTCAACCTCGTGGACGGCTCGCAGACCAGTGTGAACATCTTGTCGTCGCTGGACCGCAGCGGGGGCACGGTGACCGCCTCGTCGATCGCCGTGACCGCGCAGGACCTGTCGATCGGCGCCTATACGGCGAAAAGCGTTCTGACCGGTTCGGATGGTGCCTCGACCAATGCCGACACCGCGGGTTTCACGATTGATGCCACCTCGGGCACCGGCAAGATCGTGATTGACGACAGCACCGATGCCTTCGCGGCGGGTGACAGCGTCTCGATCTCGATCGGCGGCAAGACGGCCACCTATACGGCGACGGCCGATGACGTTGCGGCAACCGCGCCTTCCGATCTGGTGGCGGTGGGGCTGAAGAAGGCGATCGAAAGTCTGGGCATCTCTGGCCTGGCGGTCGACTATGATTCCGGCAACCCGGGCGAGCTGGACTTCTCCAACACCGGCAGCAACGACCTGAGTGTTTCGGCGCAGTTCAAGAACGCCGGTGCAGGCGGGCTGGGCGCCTTGTCGTCGATTGACGTTTCGACTTCGGCCGGGGCCGCAGCGGCCTTGGGCAATATCGAAACCATGATGCAGACGGCCATCAACGCCTCGGCGGCCTTCGGGTCGGTTCAGACCCGGGTCGACACGCAGAAGACCTTTGTCAACAACCTGACAGATTCGATGAAGGCGGGGATCGGGTCGCTGGTTGACGCCAACATGGAAGAGGCTTCGGCCCGGCTGCAGGCCTTGCAGGTGCAGCAACAGCTGTCCACCCAAGCCCTGTCAATCGCCAACCAGCAGCCGCAGGCTCTGCTGTCCCTGTTCCGGTAATGGCGTGATCCCGGGGGGTGACAGCCCCCCGGCCCTGCCAGCGCAACCCCACGCAGATTCCCGGAAGGACATATCTTGACCCCTGCCACCACCAATGCCCGTGCGGCCTATGGCCAGCGCGAGGCCCCGGTTCGCACCGCCCGCGCCAACGAATACGACCTGCTCGCGCGGTGTACCCAGAAACTCGCGATGGCCTGGACCCGGCGGAAGGAGGACTTCCCGCTGCTCGCCACCGCGCTGACCGAAAACCTGCAGCTTTGGTCAGCTTTGGCCGCGGATGTTGCCGAAAAGGGCAATGGCCTGCCCGCACCGCTGCGCGCCCAGTTGTTCTACCTGTATGAATTCACTGCGGGCCATACCCGCGCCGTGCTCGACAGTCGGGCCAGCGTCGAGGTTCTGGTCGATATCAACACCGCCGTCATGCGCGGCCTGCGCGGCGATGGAGGCGGGTCATGAGTGGCCTTGTCCTGAAGCTTGGGCCGCATGAACGGGTGCTGATCAACGGCGCCGTGGTGGAAAACGGCGACAAGCGCTCGCGGCTGGCCATCATGACGCCCAATGCCAACATCCTGCGGCTGCGCGATGCTATCCATCCGCAAGAGGCCAATACCCCGGTCAAACGGGTCTGTTATGTGGCGCAACTGGTCCTGACCGGTGATGCCACCGCGGAGGACACCCGCCAGCAGTTGCTGCGCGGCATCGAACAGCTCAGCCAGGTGCTGACCGACCATGACAGCCGCACGCAACTGAACATCGCCACCAAGGCCGTGCTGGAGGATCAGCACTACCAGGCGCTGAAAGCGCTGCGCAGCCTGCTGCCGCGCGAGGAACGGCTTTTCGCCGCCGCCCCCAGATGACCTACACTCCGGTCCTGCCCCTGTCTGGTTACGCGGGCTGGACCCTGTTGAACCGGACCATGACAGCCCAGACCGCCGCCTTCAACAAATCGCCCGAGATCACGCGCGACGAGGATTATTTTCGCGCCAAGATCGGCTCGGTGACGACGGCGGATCAACTGGTCAATGACCGAAGGCTTCTCAAAGTGGCTTTGGGGGCCTTCGGGCTGGATTCCGACATCGACAACAAAGCCTTCATCAAGAAGATCCTGACCGATGGCACCCTGAATTCAAGCGCGCTGGCCAACAAGCTGGCCGACAAACGCTATCAGCAATTCTCGGCTGCCTTCGGTTTTGATCTGTCGATCCCGCGCACCAAGGTCTCGGACTTTGCCACCACGATCGTGACGGCCTACAAGAACCGCGAGTTCGAGAGTGCGGTCGGGGATCAGGACGAAGATTTGCGGTTGGCGCTGAACGCGCAGCGCGAAGTGTCCAGTCTGGCCGCGAAATCCAGCACAGAGACGACAAAATGGCTAACCATTCTGGGCAGTTCCCCGCTGACGACGGTGTTTCAAAAGGCGCTGGGCCTGCCCGCCAGCATCGGGTCGCTGAACCTTGATCAGCAGTTGGGAATTTACCAGACCAAGGCCGAGGCGGTGTTCGGCAAAAGCAGCGTCAGCCAGTTCACCGACAGCACCAAGGTCGACACCTTGATCAAGAAGTTCCTGGTCCGGTCCCAGGCCGACCAGTTGATCAGCCAGACCAGCAGCACGTCCATCGCATTGACCCTGCTGCAGCAGACGCGGGCCAACCTCGGCTCAGGCTGAGCGGCGGCCCAAGGCGGCCCGCAACCGCCGGAAGCTGCCGGGAATGCCATCTTCCGGCGCATCTTCGCCCAGAAAGGCATCCAACGCAGGCCAGACCCGCACCGCAGTATCGATCAGCGCATCCGAGCCTTTGATGTAAAGCCCGGCCTGAATCATCAACTCTGCCCGGTCATAGGCCCCCAGAAGGCGGCGCGCGTTCGATATATCGGCGTTCTCGTCGGTCGACGCGGCGTCGGGCAGGCTGCGGGAGACAGAGCGGAGCAGGTCGATCGCCGGATAGCGCCCGCGCTCGGCAATCTTGCGGTCCATGACCACATGGCCGTCCAGAACCCCGCGCAGAATGTCGGCGATCGTCTCCTCCATATCCGAACCGGCCACGAGGACGGAGAAAACCGCCGTGATGTCACCTGCCCCCTCGGGTCCGGGGCCCGCACGTTCGGCCCATGCCATGATTGCGGGGGCAACCGAGGGCGGATAGCCGCGCAACGAGGCCTGCTCGCCGCCGGCGAGGGCCACTTCGCGATGCGCCTCGGCAAAGCGGGTGACCGAGTCGGCCAGAAGCAGGACGTGAAAACCTTGATCGCGGAAGTGTTCGGCCACGGCCATGGCCGCCCAGGCACAGCGGCGGCGGACAAGGGCGGATTGATCCGACGTGGCCGTGACCACAACGGCGCGGCGCATCCCGTCCGGGCCAAGAACCTTCTCGACGAACTCGCGCAGCTCGCGCCCGCGTTCGCCGATCAGGGCGATGACCACGACATCGGTTGAAACCCCGCGGGCAAGCTTGCCCAAAAGGGTTGATTTGCCAACGCCAGATCCCGCGAACAACCCGATCCGCTGGCCGCGGACCAAGGGCAGAAGCGTGTCGAAAACCGCAACGCCGGTCTGCAACCGCTCCCCCAGACGGCGTCTGGTGGCGGCGGCTGGGGCCTGTGCCAGAAGCGGGCGCATCCGGCGACCCTTGAAAATCACCCTTCCGTCCAAGGCGTTGCCGAACGGGTCGATCACCCGGCCAATCCAGCTGTCATCCGGAGAAATGCCGGCCTGCCCGATCAGGCGCACCAGCGCCCCCATCTGCAGGCCCTCGGCCATCTGGTCGGTCAGCACGGTAATGGCATCCGGCCGCAGCGCCACCACCTCGCCGCCAAGACGGGCGCCGATCACCACCCGGTCACCGAGGGCGGCCACATCCTCCAACCCTTTCACCAGAACGGTGCCGCGCCCGATCTCTGACACCCGGCCCATGCGGATCTTCTGGGTCACGGTAGAGATTTCGGAAACCAAAGCATCAAAAACACCCGCCACGGGATTCTCCCTTCGTTCTCTCGAAACTCTTTCTAAAGGAATCAGTCTTAAGCCTTGGTGAAAGAGGTCGAGGGAGAAGCCCGAGATGATGGAAGATCTGAGCATCACGCGCATGGCGGAAGCGCTGGCCGATCACGCGGCCACGCGGCTGAACCTGATTGCCCGCAATGTTGCCCAAGCTGACACGCCTGGATACAAGGCGATGGACCTGCCGGATTTCGCGCAGGTCTATCACGATGGCGACATGGGGGGGATGCGTGCCACCCGCCCCGGTCATTTCACCTCTGCCATGACCGCCCTGACCCCGGTGCCGCAGCCGTCCGCAGGCGAGGCATCGCCGGATGGCAATACGGTGTCGGTGGAAAAGGAAATGGTGAAATCGGTCGAGGTGCGGCAGGACCACGACATGGCGTTGGCCGTCTACTCCAGCACACGCGACATCCTGCGCGCCAGCCTGGGGCGCAAGTAAATGGCGGACCTCATTGCTTCGCTGAGCTATTCGGCCTCCGGGATGGAGGCGCAAGCGGCGCGGCTGCGCCATGTCTCGGAAAACATCTCAAACGTGGACACGCCCGGGTATCACCGCAAGCTGGTGTCCTTTCAGGAAAACATCGACAGCGGAACGGTGGAAGCCGGTCCGGTCACGCTGGATAGAAGTCCGCTGGACCGGGTCTACGACCCCGGAAATCCGCTGGCCGATGCAAGTGGCCACTACGACGGCTCGAATGTCGATCTGGTGGTTGAAGTGGCTGACGCCCGCGAAGCGCAGCGCAGCTATGAGGCGAACCTCAAAATCTTTGATCAGGCGCGGTCGATGACCCAAGGCCTGTTTGACCTGTTGCGAAGGTAATCCAGAATGGACGTCAGAACTTCCTACGCAGCGCAAATCTACGCGAAAGCGCGCGCGGCTGCGGCCCCCTCGCCGCAGTCGGGCACGGCGGAAAGCGGACTTGGACAATTTGTCCAAAGCTTTGCGGATACGCTTGCAAAAGGTGAGCAAACGGCAAAATCGGCCATGACCGGTGGCGCCGATCCGCATGCTTTGGTCGAGGCTTTGGCCAATTCGCAACTGGCCGTGGAAACCGTGTCCACCGTGCGCGACAAAGTGGTCGAGGCCTATCAGGAAATCCTGAGGATGCCGATATGACCGACACCATCCTGTTTGACACCCTGCGCGAGGCTTTGTGGATTTCTGTCAAGATTTCCATGCCCTTGCTGACTGTTGGCCTGGTGATAGGCCTTGCCGTCGGCCTGTTTCAGGCCCTGACCTCCGTGCAGGAGAACACGCTGACCTTCGTGCCGAAAGTCGCGGCGATGATGGTGGTCTTCTGGGTTTCGATGAGCTTCATGACCTCGACCCTGCTCAACTTCTTCACCACCACCATCGTGCCGATGATTGCGGGGAGTTGAGCCATGGATGCCTCTGGCTATGTCACCCTCTCGCGGCAAAGTGGCCTTATGGGCCAGATGGATGCCATTGCGAACAACATCGCCAACGCCTCGACCACGGGCTTTCGGCGGGAAGGGACCCTGTTTTCGGAATATGTGGCGCGGACCGGCGACGGCCCCTCGCTGTCGATGGGGTTTGGCAACACCAGGGTCGTGGATCTGCAGCAGGCCGCCATCAGCGCCACCGGCGGCAGTCTGGATTTCGCGATCGAGGGCAACGGTTTCTTCATGGTCCAGACACCGCAGGGCCAGATGCTGACCCGGGCGGGCAGTTTCACGCCCGGGGCCGATGGCACGCTGCAGACGGCGGATGGCTATCCGGTGCTGGACGGTTCAGGCTCCTCGATCTTCGTGCCGCCCGATGCCAAGACGATCGGGGTGGCCGAAGATGGCTCAATGTCCGCCGATGGGGTGCCTTTGGCCAAACTCGGGCTTTGGGCGCCGACCGATCCTTTGACGCTAACCCATCAGCAGGGCACGCTTTTCTCAGCCAGCGGCTTTCAACCGGCAGAAGGCGGCAAGATCATGCAGGGCCATCTGGAGGACAGCAACGTCGATCCGGTGTCAGAGGTGGCCAAGATGATCTCGGTCCAGCGCGCCTATGAACTGGGCCAAAGCTTCCTTGACCGCGAGGATGACCGCACCCGCACCGTCATCCAGACCCTTGGCAAATAGGAGCACGCGATGAACGCCCTGCAAATCGCCGCCTCCGGGATGAGCGCGCAACAGATGAAGGTGGACGTTGTCTCGAACAACCTCGCCAACATGTCGACCACCGGCTACAACGCCCGGCGCGCCGATTTCGCCGATCTGATGTACCAGCAGGTGGAAAAGCCCGGCACGATTTCGTCGGAAAGCGGCACGATGCTGCCAACCGGCGTTCAGTTGGGGATGGGTGTGCGGCCGTCCTCGGTGTCGATCATCCTGCAGCAAGGGGCGCTCAGCCAGACCAGCGGTGATCTGGACGTGGCCGTGCAGGGCAAGGGATATCTGGAGGTCACGCTGCCCTCGGGTGCCATCGCCTACACGCGGGACGGGGCGCTGAAGCGCACGGCGGATGGATTGATCGTCACATCAGACGGCTATCAGGTCAATCCGGGCATCACGATCCCGGCGGATGCGAAAAGCGTTGCGATCAATCCGAACGGTGAGGTTTATGCCTATTTTGAAGGTCAATTGAACCCAACTTTGCTGGGCCAGTTCTCGTTGGCGACGTTTACCAACGAAAAGGGGCTGGAGGCGACCGGGTCGAACCTGTTTCTGGAAAGCCCTGCCTCTGGCCCGGCGATCGAGGGCACGCCGGGCACCGATGGATTTGGCTCGTTGCGGCAGGGTTATCTGGAGGAAAGCTCGGTCGACGCCGTGCATGAGATCACCGAACTGATCAAGGCCCAGCGCGGTTATGAATTGAACGCCAAGGTCATCACCGCCGTGGACGAGATGATGTCCACCACCACACAGGTGAAGTGATGCGCCGCCTGGCTTTGATCGCGGTGTTGGCCTCGCCGGCTTGGGCCGACAGTATGGTGGCCACCCGGACGATCCGGGCGCAATCGGTCATTGCGGCAGAAGACATCACGATGGTGGCGGCCGATATCCCCGGCGCCCTTGCAGACCCCGAAAAAGCGATCGGGATGGAGGCGCGGGTGACGCTTTACGCGGGCCGGCCGATCCATGAGGCGGATGTCGGTGCGCCGGCCCTGATCAACCGCAATCAGACGGTCAGACTGGTCTTCCAGACCGATGGCCTGAGCATTCACACCGAGGGCCGCGCGCTGGAACGCGGGGCCGCGGGCGACCTCATTCACGTCATGAATCTCGCCTCGCACCTGACCATTCAGGGCCTGGTCGCCCCGGACGGCAGCGTCAGCGTCGGGCCAAACACAAAGGGATAAGTCCTATGCGCAAGTTTCTGGTTTCATGTGTGTTTCTGGCCGGTTGCGGCGATCTCAGCCATGTGGGACGCGCACCGGAGTTTTCACCGCTTGCGGCCAACAACGAACATAACGCGATGTATTCCTCTCTGCCCCAGACCGCCGATGACCGGGGCCCGACCGAGCAATCCTCGCTTTGGACCTCGCAGCGCAATTCGCTTCTGGGCGATCACAGGGCCAGCATGCGGGGCGATATTCTGACCGTGGTCGTCCAGATCAACGATCAGGCGACGATCAATGACTCGACCGGGCGCAGCCGCACCGGGACGGACAAGATGGGCGTGCCCTCGCTGTTTGGCATCCCGCAACGGCTGGATGCCGTTCTGCCCGCCGGTGCCACGTCGTCCAGTCTGGTTTCAACCAATTCCTCCTCGACCTTCGCGGGCACCGGGAATGTCGCGCGCAACGAAAAGGTCACGCTCCGCCTTGCCGCGACCGTGGTTGAAGAGTTGCCAAATCGCGTGCTGCGCATCGAGGGCCAGCAGCAGGTGCGCGTGAACAATGAGATGCGCGATCTGATCGTCAGCGGCTATGTACGCCCCGACGACATCTCGCGGCAGAACGAGATCACCTATGACAAGATCGCCGATGCACAGATCTCGTATGGGGGCCGCGGTCAGTTGACGGATGTGCAGCAACCCGCCTACGGCCAGCAGATCGCTGACCAGATCCTGCCGTTCTGATCGCCATGATCAGGAAAATCCTCCCCGTTCTCCTTGGGATCATCGGCTTGCTGATCGGTGCGGGCGCAGGGTATTTTCTACGCCCCGCGCCAAACCCGGCCGCGCAGGCCGAAGTGGCAAAGGCCGCGGTGCCGGACCCAGCGCTTGCGCCGGAATATGCCAAGCTTTCCAATCAGTTCATCGTGCCTGTCGTTCAGAAGGGCAAGGTGACCGCGATGGTCATCCTGTCGTTGAGCCTTGAGGTCACGACCGGCAGCACGCCGGACGTCTACAATGCCGAGCCAAAACTGCGCGACACGTTCCTGCAGGTCATGTTCGATCACGCCAATGCGGGTGGCTTTAGCGGAGCCTACACCGATGGGTCAAACCTGGTGCTGTTGCGGGGCGCCTTGCTTGAGGCGGCCAAGACCGTTCTGGGCGAGAAGGTCACGGATGTGCTGATCACCGACATCGTGCGGCAAGACAGTTGAACTGTCGGCACCGGGATCCGGGCCGGATGTGATACGCCGTCACCGTGCCCCCCGGCCTTTGCTTTTGTGGCGGAGGGCGCTGTTGCTTTGGCGTGCAGGGTTCAGGTACCGCAGTCGATGCAGGGGGAATCCGTCGGCAGTACCTGGGCGGGTAATCCCCCCATTTTTAACGGGGTGCATCCGTAGACCTAAGGTGCTTCGAATAGAAAGAATGACCGGGGCGGCAATTGGCAACGATAGTTCGGTATGACCCTTAGAGAGGTCGTGGGATAGGTCTGAGCGGCAAAAGGAACAGCCCGGTCGTAAGACGTGGTGAGCAACAAAGCCACCCGACCAGTGCAGTCCAAGCATTATCCTGTTGGGCTTCGCATCTCATCCGGTCAGGATCGGGTGCCAAGCCTCGGCTTCCTGCTCCACAAAGTCGAAGAAGGCCCGGATGCGCGGGGTCTGGCGCTGGTCGGGATGGGCAAGGATGCGCCAGGCGCGGGTCAGTTCCGGGACGGGCCCCAGAACCCGCACAAGGTCAGCCTCGGCGTCGCCCAGCGTAAGGGGCAGCGGCGCCACGCCGACACCGGCCTTGGCCGCATAGATCAGACCCAGCACGCTGGTATTGCGTGCGGCATAGGTGGCATCGGGGGCCACTTCCTTGAACCACGTCATGATGCGGTGCTTGCTCATGCTTCCCTCGAAGGCGATCAGAGGATGACGAGCAAGGTCGGCCACGGAATCTGGGGTGCCGTGGCGGGCGACATAGTCGCGGCTGGCGTAGATCGCCCAAAGCGAGTCTGCAATCTTGCGGCCCACCAGCACGGCGTCGTCGGTATCACCCGACCGCAGCGCCACATCGGCCTCGCCTTTGACCAGATCGACATACTGGTCGCTGAGAACGAACTCGACCTTCAGGCCGGGGTGCTTGGCGTGGAACCGGTCCAGAATGCCCGATTTGGTCAGGCGAAAGGCGATGGGTTCGGGGCAGGTCAGGCGGACGATGCCGACATGGGCGCGACCCAGATCGCGCAAAGCTTGTTCAAACGCACTGACTTGGGCCGCAACGGCCTCGGCTTGCGGCAAGATGGCAAGGCCAAGGTCGGTCAGTCGGTAACCTGACGCCAGCCGCTCTACCAGACGCTGGCCCAACTGAGCCTCCAGATCCGCCAGCCTGCGTTGCACGGTGGATTGGTTGACCCCCAACGCCCGGGCGGCGGCAAGGGTGCTGCCCTCGGCCGCGACCGCCAGAAAGAACCGCAGATCGTTCCAGTCGAACATCGGTGCCCTCCCCCGCAAATCTGCGGCCCCGTTCCGCAACCTTGCGGCTGTGGGGGGTGCGAAAACAAGCGTAAGTTTGGTTCAAGACAACGATCCAACCCCACCAGATCAGCGCAGACCAAGAACGTGACGGCATCCGCCGCCCGTCCGAGCCTGCATCACCCCGAAAGGCGCCAGAGCGATGAACCAAACCCTGACCGAAGCGGCTCAATTCAAGGACCGGACCCGTGTGCAATGGAACGAGGCGGCTGCGGGCTGGGACCGGCACGGACCGCAAATTCGAGCGTGGTTGCGTGGTCCGACCGATGCGATGCTGGCCGGGGTCGGTCCCGGTCAGACCGTGCTGGATGTAGCGGCAGGCGCGGGCGATCAGACGCTGGACATCGCCGCACGGGTGGGGCCTGAAGGGGCTGTCGTAGCGACCGACATTTCTGAAGAAATCCTGACACATGCGCTTGGCAATGCCGTGCGGGCCGGGCACGCAAATGTGCGCATCCATCCTGCGGATGCCGAGGATATGGGCTTGCCAGACGCAAACTTCGACGCTGCTGTCTGCCGCCTTGGGTTGAATCTCCTGCCCAATCCGCTGGCGGGCCTCAAAGAAATACATCGCGTGCTGAAGTCGGGGGCGCGGTTTTGTGGCATCGTGTTTGCCGGGCCAGACTTGAACCCCTGCTTGCGCATCCTGATGGCCACCGCCTTGCGGCATGCGGGTCTTTCGCCGCGTGATCCTTTCCAGCCCGGCGGTCCGCTTAGCCTCGGCAAACCCGGTCTGATGGATGACCTGATGGCGCAGGCCGGCTTCCGCTCTGTCGCCACGACGCGGATGGAGGCTCCGTTCCGCTGGCCGACGACCGCCGATTTCCTGACCTTCAACCGCGAGTCCGCCGGACCCATCCTGCAAATCCTCGCTCCGCTGGACCCTGCTGCGCGCGCAGCGGCGTGGGACGATATGCAAGCGCAACTGGACGCCTATCAAACTGCCGAAGGTTGGGTCGGGCCAAACACCCTTCTGTTGACCGCGGGGCAAAAATGATGGTCGGGGCAATCGCGTCGAAACGCGTTATCCTCGGCGGCGCGGCTGCGCTTGTGATCGTGGCACTGGCCGTCTCCATCTCCGGCGAGCGGTTGCCCGTGATGACCGAGGCTTGGGTCCGCAGCACGGTCACCGGCATGGGAATGGCGGGTCCGCTGATGCTGATCGGGTTGATGGTGTTGGCCATCGTCGTAAGTCCGATCCCCAGCGGCCCGATCGCCGTAGCTGCCGGAGCGCTTTACGGCACGCTGTGGGGCGGCGTGTTCGTGGCGACAGGTGCCATTCTGGGTGCCTCAATGGCCTTCGGCGCGGCGCGGTATCTTGGCTTCGATGCCGTCCGGCGGTCAAGCAACCCTGTCCTGAAATATATCGCGGCACCGCGCTCGCAGATCAGCCTGATGCTGATCATCTTCATCTCGCGCCTAATCCCGTTCATCTCCTTTGACGCGGTCAGTTATGCGGCTGGCATCACCTGCCTGTCCTTTGTCCGGTTTGCCGTGGCGACCTGTCTGGGCGTGATGCCTATCTGCTTTGTGCTTTCAGGAATGGGTGCTGGTATGGCGCAGGGCGGGCCGGATTGGATGTGGATCGTAGCGCTGGGGGGCGGGATCACTGTGCTGCCTGTTGCGGGCAAGTGGCTATGGGACCGGAACCGGACAACGCTTTGATCCTATCGCTGCGTTTTCATGCACCGAGTTAACCCCGCGCCGCTTCAACGCAGTCCATGCACGATGGCTTTCGGAAAGAACTTCCGAACAGGAAGGTGCGGGGGACGGTGCTTGCCTGTCGAGCAGGAGCCCTGTGAGTACCGCCCCCCGCGCACGGGAAGCTTGATTGGCAGACAAAACCGGGCGATCTTGACATCGAACGGCGGTCCGATCGGGGAATGTCGAATAAGGAAATCAGCATGCCCCCTAGCTCTGAAATGTTCAGCGACGGTCAAGCCTATGAAAAGCAGATGGGTCGCTGGAGCAGGTTGGTTGGTGACCAATTTATCAAATGGATCGGCGTTCCAGCAGATAAAGACTGGATTGACGTAGGTTGCGGCACAGGTGCCTTCACCGAAGAGATTGTGGAAAAGTGCCATCCTGCCTCGGTGGCTGGGCTTGATCCCTCACCGGCACAAATTGAATTTGCCAGGAACAGACCGGGTCTTGTCAAAGCTGATCTTAACGTCGGTGATGCGCTGACACTGCCCTATTCTCAAGACAGTTTCGATGTGGGGGTCATGGCGTTGGTGATCGCCTTTATTCCCGAGGCCGCGAAAGCTATGGCCGAACTGGTGCGCGTGGTCAGGCCGGGTGCCGTTGTTGCGACCTATATGTGGGAGTTTCCTGACGGCGTTCCAATGACTCCGCTTTTGCGCGCTTTTGCGATGCTTGGCCGCCCTGCACCGCTGCCCCCCAACACGGAAGCCTCGAAAGCATTGGTTCTGGAACAATTGTGGAGGGATACGGGCCTTAAGAATGTCGCTACGACCACGTTCCACATCGAGGTTGGCTTCGACGATTTCGATGATTTCTGGCAAACCGTCACCCTGCCCGCGAATCCCCTGAGCAAGATGATCCAAAGCCTTCCTGAAGAGTTCAAGACGGCTCTGAAAGAAGCGACCCGTTCACATCTTCCCGTTCGTGATGATGGTCGCATCGTCTATGGCTGTTTTGCCAACGCCGTTAAGGGCACCAAACCAATTTGAGACTCTGGGCATAAAGTGCACGCTCTCACAAGTTCATGTCCCCAAAAGACAGCCCATTTGGGGAATGTTGGCTGATCCAGCCCGAAGTGTCCCATTAGCGAACGGAAATTGCGCATGTCTACTGACTCCTATGGAAATACCCTGTCCACTCAGTCAGATGCAGCGGCCGAAGCGTATCGCGAGGGCTGTGATTGTGTCCTCAGGGCTTGGCCCGGCGCGGTTGCGGCCTTCGACCGTGCGCTGGCTGCGGACCCGGGCTTTGCGCTTGCCCATGTCGGGCGGGCGCGGGCTTTGCAGGTGGCGGGCGATATGGTTGGGGCCCGTGCTGCCATCGCTGCCGCGAAGACGTTGCCCGTCACCGACCGAGAGGCCAGCCACATCGAGGTTTTCCACCGGATGGCGAATGTCTCGCCTGCTGCCGCGCTCGACCAGGTGCTTCGCCATGTGCAGGACTGGCCGCGCGATGTCTTCGTGGCGGCCACGGCGGCCAACCAGACCGGGCTCATCGGCATGTCAGGCCGTGCGGGACGCGAAGAGGAGCAGCTTGCGTTTCTGGAACGCCTGGCCCCGCACTATGGCCCGGACTGGTGGCTGGACAGCCACTACGGCATGGCGCTGTCAGAGCTTGGCCACCACGCGGCGGCGCAGCCGATCCTTGACCGGTCGATCGCCGCGCGCGCTGAAAATGGCTACGTCGCCCATGCAATGGCGCATCTGCTTTATGAGACGGACGCGGCAGAGACCGCCACCGACTTCCTCGGCGGCTGGCTCTCCCATTATCCGCGTGAGGGCGGGCTTCACGGGCACCTCCATTGGCACCTCGCACTTGTCCACCTTGCCGAGGGACGGATCGAGGAGGGCTTCCGCCTGTTCGACGATGCCTTCGGCGCCGAGGCCTATTCAGGCCCGCCTATGGTCAAGATGCTTGATGCGCCCTCGTTCCTGTGGCGGGCCGAGCTTGCCGGACACCCGCGCGACCCTGTGCGTTGGCAACAGGTCGGGACCTTCGCTCAAAGCAAATTCCCCTCTCCCGGCGTGGCCTTCGCCGACTGGCATGTGGCCCTGACCGAGGCTGCCACCGGCGCTGATGTGGAGCCGCGCGCCCGCCAGATCGAAACTTTGGTCGAGGCCGGACGCTACTCCGCCGGCCTGACCGTGTCCCGCGCCGCCCGTGGCTTTGGCGCCTTCGAGCGCGGTGACTATGAGACCGCCATCACAGAACTTCAGGCGATGATCGGCGAGCGGGCGCGCATGGCGGGCAGCCGCGCCCAGCTTGACCTTGTCGAATTCACGCTGCTCAAGGCCTACCTTGCGGCAGGTCGCAGCGTCGAAGCGCGTCACTTGATGGCCACCCGCCGCCCCGGCCCGCATACCATCCCCGTTGCGGGGGCGGAGGGCGTCGCCTGACGCGATGGATTGCCACTTGGTGTTTTGCGCGGCCCCACCAAGCATTCCCGTGGTCTTTTCATCGCATCGATGGCTTTCGGCGCTTTGACATGGTCAAAACTTAACTCTTCACTATAAACTTTGTGCAGGCAGCGATGAGATGACGGCCAGGTGGAGACAGACCGATGAATTTCAATGGAAAAGTTGCTCTGGTGACCGGTGGATCAAGGGGCATCGGCGCTGCGACCGTAAAGGCGATTGTCGCGGGGGGTGGCTCTGTCGTCGTCCACTATGGCGCGAACGAGGCAGCGGCCCTTGATCTCGCAGCCGAGGTCGGCCCGGACAGATGTCATCTTGTGCAGGCAGACTTGGCTGAGATCGGGTCGGCACAAGACCTGTGGCGCAAGGCAATCACGTGGCAGGGCAAGATCGACATTCTGGTCAACAATGCCGGGGTGTTCCTGGCCGAGGGGCGGGAGGGCTCGGATGAAGCATGGCGGGATGTCTGGGCGCGCACGTTGCAGATCAATCTGATCTCGGCCGCCGACCTGTGCCGTGAGGCGGTCAACCATTGGCTGAAGGCCGGTCTTGGCGGGGCCATCGTCAACGTCGCCAGCCGCGCTGCGTTTCGTGGCGATGATCAGGACCATTGGTCCTATGCGGCCTCAAAGGGCGCGATGGTTTCCCTGACCAAAACCCTGGCCCGCGCCTACAGCGGCAAGGGTATCTACTGCTACGGGATCGCTCCGGGATTTGTTCTGACGGACATGGCGCTGTCGGCGTTTGAAAAGAAAACCGGACTTCAGGAACGGCTGCTTCGGGATGTCCCTTACGGGGCATTTGCGCCTGCGGCCGAAATCGCCAATGCCATTTGCTTCTTTGCCTCGGGCTTGGCGACCCATGCCACGGGCCAGACCCTGGACATCAACGGGGCCTCTTACGTCCGTTAGGCCAAACGTCCTCGCGCGGCGACTACTTGCAAAGCTGCACACCAATGCCGTTCGGAGCACACTTCGGTATCGGTTCGACCAGGCCTAGTGAATAGGTCGCAAATGACAGTCGATGACAGCAAGCACGTTTGTGCGTCGGTCAGCGAACGGCGACGCCACTCAGGGTCAGTTGACGCCGCGTTCCGGCAGCGTCGGCAAGGCGCAGAGTGTGTTGACCAGTTTCATCTGCTGGACCGTTTCGCACTTTGCCTCGCGCAAACGAGGTGCGCCGAAGATAAGGGACAGGGCTTTGGCCCGTGAGACAGCGACATTGATGCGGTTGAGCGAGAAGAGGAAGTCCATGCCTCGCGGGGTCTCCTCGGCCGAAGAGGCGGTCATCGAGACAAGGCAGACGGGCGCCTCCTGACCCTGGAACTTGTCCACCGTGCCGACGCGGACCGCCTCGGGTAGGGCGGCGCTAAGCGCATTGACCTGGGCATTGTACGGGGCCACGACAATAATATCGGAGGGCGTCATCGGGCGGGTCTTGCCGCTTGCGTCGGTCCATTGGCCGTTCAGAAGATCCGCCACGGCAGCGCAGATTGCTGCCACTTCTTCGGTAGCAATCTGCGCGTTGCCCTCGTGTGGAACAGGAACCCAGAACGCTCCCGCTGGCGGGAAAGACGGTGCCACAACGGCCTGTCTGCCTGTGTCCGCGTGGCTGGTCAGCCGACCCTCATACACCTGATCCGAGATATAACGGCAAAGATCAGGATGCATCCTACGGGTCACGGGCAGAAAGATGCCGCGCTCCGGCGCAAGTGTGGCAGAACCTTGCGATAACCAGTCAAGGCAAGACTGATTGACTGGCGCGGGATGGGCGCCCTGGATCACCTGGGGCAATTGTTGGGGATCGCCTACCAGCACGATATTACGGGCGGCACGTCCCATGGCCACCATATTGGCCAAGCCCACTTGGCCCGCTTCATCAACGAAGAGCCAGTCGTAGGCCTGCACATTCTCTGGCCTGGCGAAGAAGAAAGCCGTACCCCCGACAACTCTGGACGATGCCAATTTCGCGTCACCGTTTGAAGTGGAACGATGGATCGGACAGTCTGCATCATACGGATCTTCGCCAAGACCGAGCTTGTGGGCCATGAGAAAGTCGATGTCCGGATCATCAGCCTCCAGCGCCTTGAGGCAACCCAGAAGCACATTTCGAATCGCCTCATGGCTGTTCGAGGCCACCCCGACTTTGGCCCCTTTGCGCACGAGCGAAAGGATGGCGCGGGCGGTGACATGGGTCTTTCCGGTGCCGGGAGGTCCTTGGATCGACAACACCGTCTCTTGCATCCGCGCCACGGCCGCGATGGTTCCAGCGACCGGCTCCGCCCCGGCGAGGATGTCACCCTTCGTACTGGAAAGGCGCGGGGCATGGGCAGACAAGAGATCGTCCACGGCAGAGTATAGCATCGGCCCACATTGATCGATGATCACGCTGCCCAACGCCTGCGCAATCACATCGGTCTTGAGGGGCATTTCGGGATGAAGCGTCAGGCGGTCCGCCAGCAAGTCCTTGCGAGCGGGACCAATCTTGAGGGTGATGCGGCGGGTGTTGCGGTCGATGTCTTCCACGGTGACTGTGGAAAATCCGTCAGGTGCGGGGATCACAGGAGTTTTGCCGGCCCGCAGTTTGGTTTCCTGAGGCGGGTAGGAATATGTGCGCGCAAAGGAACGCTTGATTGGCGCAATTGGCCCTACGGCCTCCAGCCCCGCCATGACGTCGAGGTCATCCAACAGGTCCTCGTCGTCCCGGCTGAGACTGTCGAAGACAGCCCACCAGGCAGGTTTGGCTTCGCGCCAATGAAACATGCCAAGATTGAAAAGCATGTCCTGACGCTCTTGGGGTAAACGACTCGAGACCAGAAGCGCCCGAAGGTTCTTGGCTTCGGTGGCCTCCTCCGCCTCGCTCTCAGCGGCGTCCTCGGCGTTCTCGGCCCAAGGGCCTTCAGGCCCGATTCCAACCAGCCAATTCCTAAGCATCTCGGTCGAGATACAGTCCACGCGATTGTAATCGCTGATCTCATCAAGGATCGTCTGATCCCCAGTCTTGCGCCAAGCCTCGTAGGCCACGACCGAGCCACCCGCCGTCTTGACTTCGCCCTCACGCTTCAGGCCGTAGAAAGCCTCCAGCGACTTGATCGAGTAGTTCTTCTCGGATGCCAGCAGCCCACCCCGGACCACCGCATACAGATCGACAAAGCGGCGCTCGCGCAGGAGGCGATCAAGGAAGGCTTCACCGATGCCATATTTCGTAGTCAGGCGGCGAAGTGCTGTGATCTCGTAGGGCGCATAGTGGTAGATGCGGGCCGTGGGAAACTGCTCCAGCCGAGCGCGGAAGAAGGCCAGAAGATCGGTCAAGGCCGTTGCCTCGGCCTCATGGTCATGTGCCCAAAAGGCATGGAATTGGCCGTCGGCCCAGAGCCCGTGCAGATATTCAAGTCCGCCTTCGTAATGCGGATCGCCCTCGATGTCATAGAAGACGTCGCCTGGCTGCGGTTCGGGCAACAGGGCGAAGCCACGACCGGGTTCTGCCGCGCGCAGGATGAAGTTCGGCTCCCCGGTCTTGCGGGCCTGCTGCAGGCGGGCCTGCCCGACCAGCCGCTCCTGCGTTGTCCCCGCCATGCCGCGCACGGGCTGATCATGGTCTGCCAGCGCCGCCAAAGTGGCAATTCCCTGTGCCTCAAGCTTCTTGACCTGAACCTTCGAGATATTGGCCACGTTGAACAGGCTGTCTTCGGCCTTCCAGACACCCTCGCAATGATCCGCCCAGCGGCAAAGCGCACAATCGCTGCAAGGGATCGGGCGGGTCGGCGCAGGATTGGCGACAAAGGCTTCCAGCCGCGCTCTGGCCGCACGGGCGTAGGCCGCATAATCAGCCAACCGAAGGGTCGCCCGCGTACCGTCGCCGAGTTCCACATGGGCATGAACAGGCATGACACCCTGCACCTCAGCAAGAAGGTCCGAATAGAGCACCAACTGCAACACGTGCTTGGGATGCGGGCGACGTTTGAGCTTGGTGTCGGTGACCTCATAACTGAAATCGCCAAGCGCAGAGGGTTGCGGCACCCGTTCCAGAAAATCCGACCAGCCGCCCCAATTGCCGCCCAGAAACGCACCTTGAAACACGACATCCGGGCTTTGAACCAAGGCTGCTCGGGTTTCTGCCACGTTGGACACAAGATCCGCTCGGGCAATCTCTACAACCCGACGGCCCTCGGTCATTAGATGCGCCAGATGCGCCTTCTCATGCGCATCGCCATGGGCCTGGAGCAAGGCTGCGTCGGCAGAATCCGGGCGAGGATGGGGACCTTGCCCGTTCATATAAGCTAGATCGAGCGTTGTCGCGTGGGTGCACCCCATGAACCGCATCAGGTCCGTCGCCGAAAACAGCACCTTGCCGTCAGATCTTCGCATTCAATTTCCCCACTCCAGCAAGGCCCAACCTATCGAGAAATCCATGCACAGCAAGCCCTTGCCTCAAGCCAACGACAATGACGGATCCGCATTCCAACGCAGCCAAACTGTAGGGCGCATCTGTTCGGGCGCCAGAAAGGTGCGAGCCGAGAAGACCGGGATGCGCGCTGTGGCATTTGCATGGGAAAGGCCCCATTCCGGCTCAAGATCGGAAAGGTCTGCCCGGCCCGCCCAGACACCGTGCAGCAGGCCAGCGGCATAGTGATCCTCGCCGTCTTCGATGAGTCGTGCCTTTGCCGCGTGGCGCAGGATCGTCGTTCCCTCGGCATCCACGGCTTCAAGTAGGGGACGATCGAGCGCCACAGCACTGCGCTCCACAAGACGCTCCAGCGCATGAGACGTCAGGCTGGCTCGCGAGATATGAAAGCTTGGCCCGTTCCGGGTCATCCGCACGGAGATACGCGTATAAAACAAGGCCTCCTCGGCGAAGGCATCCAGATCTTCGACCCTAGAAATCATCTGCCGGCGATTGCGCAGAGTGATGACCATCCCGGTTTCGGATCGCGCCAGCCGCACCACGCCGGCCTGCCGCTGCAGCCGTTCACCCAGACGGTCCTGAGCCTTGCGGTTGGGGCGCAACTCGGCCAACTGACCAAAGATCCCAGCCGCGTCGGCCTCTGCAGCCTGTGCAATGGTCTGCCGCGCAAGGCCGCGCTTCAAGGCCACCCGGATCGAGGGTTTCGAGAAATCAGCATAAGCCATGCCCATCGGGGATCTCCTTGGTAAAGGAATCGTCAACTGCCCCAACTTGTGGCATGATCACGTCAGAACCTGTCATGGGCCTTGCGATGTCGTTTCAAAAAGCTGCTGACCTCCTCCGCCTGGCCGAGATGGCCACCAGTCGTCACCTTGGCGTGTCGTTGACGGACATCGAGGGCGAGTTCCGGGTGGACCGCCGCACGGCACAGCGCATGACCAAGGCGCTGGAGGAGACCTTTCCAAATTGTACCACCCGCACGGACGACGAGCGGCGCAAGTACTGGAAGATCCACCTGACCGAGGCGAAGCTGATGCTGGCCCAAGGCCTGCGCGACAGCGAACTTGCCGCCTTGGAGATCTCCATCGTCCGGGCCGAGCGCGATGGCGCGGCCAATGAGGTGCGCGCGTTGCGGGGTCTGCGTGACCGTTTGCTGTCGAACATGCCCGGCAGCCACGCGCGCCGCGCCGAGGCAGATGCCGAGGCCATCCTCGAGGCTTATGGCTACGCATCACGCCCCGGCCCCCGCGTCCTGGCCTCGATCGACTTGCTCGGCATGGTGGCGGAAGCTCTGAAGGGTCCGCATCAACTTACCGTTGTTTACGCCGGAGGCCGTGACCCCTCGCGCGAACGGACGCTGGAACCGCATGGCCTTCTGCTCGGCACCCGCCGCTATCTGGTGGCCCGCGAGGCTGGCGGAGACGGAAGGATGCAGCACTTCCGGCTGGACCGCATCACGAGCGCGCGGCTGGAAGCGTCGAGTTTTCAGCGGGACCCATCCTTCATCCTGGCGGACCACTCGGCCCGCGCCTTTGGCAGCTATCACGCTGAGGCGGAATATGGCGAGGTCATCTGGCGGTTCAGGCCGGAAGCGGCGCCTGTCGCGCGCGAGTTTCTGTTTCACCCGCAACAGGTTGCGGAAGATGGCGCGGATGGCAGCCTGACCATCCGGTTTCACGCCTCCGGCCATTTGGAGATGGCGTGGCATCTTTATCAATGGGGAGACGCGGTGGAGGTACTGGCGCCCGAGACGCTGCGCGACATGATCCGCACGCATCGGCGAGGGGACTTTCCGGCATTGCCGTAGGTTGGCTTGCAATGTGTTGGTCTGGCGGGGGATAAGTTTCTCGGGGATTTCCAACTGCTGTGGGACGGCGTGGTGCTGGCTGGGATGGGTGATCTTCTGTGACCACGTTTCGGCTTTCTGTTGATGATCGTTCTGACGTTTTGCGCTTGGTTCAATCTTTGGGCTTTGGGGCTGTGGAGGCGTTTGAGGTTGCGGCAGGGCTTTGTGATCGGGTTGAGGCGAGCGCCTCGGCTTATCTGGAGGAACGGGGGACGCGTGCCCCCTCAGCGAGCACATCGGAACTTGCTCAGTTGGTCCGACTTCTTCTGGCAGCCGCCCCATCGAACGGTTTGATCCGGACGAAGGTTTCGGACCTCTCAGAAGGGGTAGCGCAGCAGATTGAGGTCATGGCGCTGCGGCGCTCGGAACAGGTTCCCAGTCTGCGGCCACTGGCGTCCGGCCTTCGCGACTGGGCGAGGAGCGCGTGGGCTTTTGAGCTTTTCTCGGTCCTGCGGCTTTGCTTGGTTGAGGGCGGGGCTATGGTTCCTGGCCGTCACCGCCCGAATGGCCGGCAGTCTGCCGGTCACTTCGAACCTGTTGTCTTCGGTCGTGGTCGCGGGGTGAGCCTTCCCAAGATGCAGGGTGGTCGTCCTGCAGATGATGCTGAGGTGCGGTTGATTGCACACCTGGCGATTGACTGGCTGGTGAGCACGGGCCTGCAGCCCGAGCCTGGCCGGGATGGGTATTCGGCCTTCAGCGGTTTTGTGCATGACGTGTTCGGTTGGTTGGATATTGGGAGCAAGGCGCGGCATTGCCTGCGACAGTATTGGGCGATGGTGAAGGTGAGGCGGCCCTTTCGGTGGTAATGGCGCGGCGGTGATATTGGCCGAGGGTCCACCGCCAGAGACTTCCTGACCGTCCCTGACCCTGTCACGGGGTTTTCGCCAGCGGTGGATTTTGGGGTCGCGTATTTTGGTCCGCATGACCCATCACGTGCCACCATTTGCCGCACAGGCGACGTCTCTGCCCGCAGCTTCGGCCAATGGGGATGACGAGGCTCACTCTGCGTTGGTCGCCCTGGTGAGGCTGTTGGCCCGATCGGAAGCGCGGCGCTTCGTGGTGCAATCTCAACCTCATAAGTCTGAGAGGCTGGGCCGTGATGAAGGGTAAGGCGCCAGCCTCTGGCAAGCGTCCCCGTGTCAGCGTTCCAGTCGTAGGTTCCAAGTCGTCGAGCGACGTCGCCCGTGCGGCGAAGCCTGCCCTCAAGACCGGCGTCGGGCATAAAGCTGCTTCTGACGCTTGCCACGCCCCTGGCCCGTCCCCCACAGCCGCGGCCCTGCCCGCGCTTCTGTCGGTCGAAGCTGCCGCGCTTCACCTCTCCGTATCGACCAAAACGGTCCGTCGTTTGATTGCGCGGGGGGCTTTGCCGTGCTGCCGCGTTAGGCGCTTGGTGCGCATCCGGTCCGCAGATTTGGCGCAACTTGTGGCGTCTGGGACTGGGGCTTGATGGGACTCTTGGGATGGATTTGGCGGTGTTTTGCGGGTCAGTTCGGATGGGTATGCATGCTGTCTAATTTGTTGTTTTCATTAGCTTTGTGATGTTTTGCTCTAAGTTCACTTGATATTTTGTATCTAGATTTTCACGTTTCTGCCTGCTATGTCCACGTCAGTCACTATGGGTCCATTCATGTCCACGAGGAACACCTCACTAGTTTCACCTGCCACCTTGCAAGAGGTGATCGAGGTCCTCGCTCTGCGCGCTGATCTCTCAGACCAGCGTCGTATGGATCTGCGCTCGTCGTTGCGCACTTTTGCCAAGGTGCTTGGCAAGACACCGGATCAGGTGCCTGCGGATCTTGGGGCGTTGAAAAGTCAGATCGCTGGCCTGACGGCGCAGATGGTGGGGCTGTCGGCACCTCGTTGGGCGAATGTGAAGAGCGGGCTGACAACGGCGCTGTCCTTGACCGGGGCGAAGGTGATTGCCGGCAAACGGCGGGGGGCCTTGGCACCGGAGTGGGAAGTGCTTCTGGATCAG